>NZ_CP117435.1:904285-1205714 GCF_030687495.1 Pseudomonas sp. FP453
CTACCTGCAAGGCGCAGGTAACATCATCCCAGGCCTGGAAAAGGCTCTGGAAGGCAAGAGCGTCGGTGATGAACTGACCGTTGCCGTAGAACCTGAAGATGCCTACGGCGAGTACTCGGCCGAACTGGTCAGCACCCTGAGCCGCAGCATGTTCGAAGGCGTTGACGAGCTGGAAGTGGGCATGCAGTTCCACGCTTCCGCGCCGGACGGCCAAATGCAGATCGTCACCATCCGTGACCTGGACGGCGACGACGTCACCGTTGACGGCAACCACCCGCTGGCTGGCCAGCGCCTGAACTTCCAAGTGAAGATCGTTGCCATCCGCGACGCTTCCCAGGAAGAAGTGGCCCACGGCCACGTTCACGGTGAAGGCGGTCACCAGCACTGATTGATGCATTGATCAGCGGCTAGCAAAAACGCCCCGACCTGTTCGGGGCGTTTTTTTTGTGCTCAAAAAATGTATGCAATCCAAATGTGGGAGCGGTGCAATCTTTATTCGGGCACAAACAAAAATGCCCCGGACCTTTCGGTACGGGGCATTTCTTAACTGTTGCGTAACCTGGGTTACGCGCCAGTTGTTACCACTTAGGCTGCTGCAGCGACGTTCAGAGCCTTGATGTGGCCATTCAGACGGCTCTTATGACGAGCGGCCTTGTTCTTGTGGATGATGCCTTTATCGGCCATACGGTCGATAACAGGCACAGCCAGAACGTAAGCTGCTTGAGCTTTTTCAGCGTCTTTGGTGTCGATGGCTTTAACTACATTCTTGATGTAGGTACGAACCATGGAACGCAGGCTGGCGTTGTGGCTGCGACGCTTCTCAGCCTGTTTTGCACGTTTTTTGGCGGAAGGTGTGTTGGCCACCGTCGAGCTCCTCGAAAGACTTTTTAGGAAATAGCAAACAAAATAGGCCGCGAATCATGCCGATGACTTGAAGTGTTGTCAAGGGCGGCTGATGCGAACTGCTGAGTGGTCGATCTGAAGAGGCGGGTGATTTATTTCCGGCGCTTGACCTGTAAACTCGCGAGCTTTGGCTCTGTGCTGTTGCAGGCGCGCAGTATCGCATAAGTAGGCGCGTTGTTCGCCTGCTGTTTATCTAATAGGCGCAAACTCTTTCAATGAACCTCCTCAAATCGTTGGCCGCCGTCAGCTCTATCACGATGATCTCGCGGGTTTTGGGCTTCGTGCGCGACACCCTGCTGGCGCGCATTTTTGGCGCGAGCATGGCCACGGACGCCTTCTTTATTGCCTTCAAACTGCCCAACCTGCTGCGGCGGATCTTCGCCGAGGGCGCATTTTCCCAGGCGTTCGTGCCGATCCTGGCCGAATACAAGACCCAGCAGGGCGAGGAAGCGACGCGCACCTTTATTGCCTACGTGTCGGGCCTGCTGACCCTGGTGCTGATGCTGGTGACCGTGCTCGGCATGCTCGCCGCACCCTGGGTGATCTGGGCCACGGCCCCCGGTTTTGCCAACACCCCGGAAAAATTCGCGCTGACCACTGACCTGCTGCGGGTGACCTTTCCTTATATATTGCTGATTTCCCTGTCATCCCTGGCCGGCGCGATCCTCAACACCTGGAACCGCTTCTCGGTGCCGGCCTTTGTGCCGACCCTGCTGAACGTCAGCATGATTATCTTCGCGCTGTTCCTCACGCCGTATTTCGATCCGCCGGTCATGGCCCTGGGCTGGGCCGTACTGGCCGGTGGCCTGGCGCAGCTGCTTTACCAACTGCCGCACCTGAAAAAGATCGGCATGCTCGTGCTGCCGCGCCTCAATCTGAAGGACACCGGCGTCTGGCGCGTAATGCGCAACATGCTGCCGGCGATTCTTGGTGTGTCCGTCAGTCAGATTTCCCTGATCATCAACACCGCGTTCGCGTCGCTGTTGGTCTCGGGTTCGGTATCGTGGATGTACTACGCGGATCGCTTGATGGAACTGCCGTCCGGCGTGCTCGGCGTGGCCTTGGGCACGATTTTGCTGCCAACCCTGGCGCGCACCTACGCCAGCAAGGACCGCCAGGAATACTCGCGCATCCTCGATTGGGGCCTGCGCCTGTGCTTTGTGCTGGTGCTGCCGTGCGCCCTGGCGCTGGGGATCCTGGCCGAGCCGCTGACCATGTCGTTGTTCCAGTACGGTCAGTTCGACGCCCATGACGCCCTGATGACGCAGCACGCGCTGGTCGCCTACTCGGTGGGCCTGCTCGGCATCATCGTGATCAAGGTGCTGGCGCCGGGCTTCTATGCCCAGCAAAACATCCGTACGCCGGTAAAAATCGCGATATTCACGCTGATCGTCACGCAACTGCTCAACCTGGTGTTTATCGGCCCGTTGGCCCATGCCGGCCTGGCCCTGGCCATCAGCGCCGGTGCGTGTATCAACGCCGGCCTGCTGTTCTACCAACTGCGCAAGCAGCAGATGTTCCAGCCGCAGCCAGGCTGGGGTCTGTTCGCTCTTAAGCTGGTGGTTGCAGTGACGGCGATGTCGGCGGTATTGCTCGGCCTGATGCACTTCATGCCCGCCTGGGACGAAGGCCATATGCTGGAGCGTTTCCTGCGTCTAGGCGTGCTGGTCGTGGCCGGTGTGGTGGTGTACTTCGGGATGTTGCTGCTGCAGGGCTTCCGCCTCCGGGATTTCAATCGCAAGTCGATTGGCTAGAGCGTTTGCCGCGATAAAACGGCTGTTTTATCGATTCGACCCATTTGGCCTGTTCTGTTGCCTGTCGTCCGGGGCTGGGTGTGGTTATAATCGACCACTTTATGAGCAAGAAGCGCGTTATGCAGCTGGTTCGAGGTCTCCACAACCTGCGCCCCCAGCATCGGGGTTGCGTCGCCACTATTGGCAACTTTGACGGTGTTCACCGTGGCCACCAGGCTATCCTGGCCAGGCTGCGCGAGCGTGCGGTCGAGTTGGGCGTGCCCAGCTGCGTGGTGATATTTGAGCCACAGCCGCGGGAATATTTCAGCCCCGAGACGGCGCCGGCCCGCCTGGCCCGCCTGCGGGACAAGCTGCAACTGCTGGCCGAAGAAGGCGTGGACCGTGTCCTCTGCCTGGCCTTCAATCAGCGTTTGCAAAGCCTCAGCGCCGCCGAGTTCGTTGACCGGATCCTGGTGGACGGCCTGGGCGTGCAGCACCTGGAGGTCGGCGACGACTTCCGTTTTGGCTGCGACCGCGTCGGCGATTTCGATTTCCTGCAGAAGGCTGGCGCTCATCAAGGTTTTACCGTCGAAGCCGCGCAAACCGTCGAACTGGACGGCCTGCGCGTGAGCAGTACCCAGGTGCGTAACGCCCTGGCCGCTGCCGACTTCGCGCTGGCCGAGCGTTTGCTCGGTCGCCCGTTCCGCATTGCCGGACGGGTCCTGCACGGCCAGAAGCTGGCGCGCCAACTGGGCACGCCAACCGCCAACGTGCAGCTCAAGCGCCGTCGTGTGCCACTCACCGGGGTTTACCTGGTGAGTGTGGATATCGACGGCCAACCGTGGCCGGGAGTCGCCAACATAGGCGTCAGGCCCACGGTTGCAGGTGATGGCAAGGCCCACCTGGAAGTTCACCTTTTGGATTTTGCCGGTGATCTGTATGACCGGCGTTTGACGGTGGTTTTCCACCAAAAGCTGCGTGAAGAGCAGCGTTTCGCCTCCCTTGAGGCGTTGAAAACGGCGATCAATGCGGATGTCGCCGCCGCCCGTGCACTAGCCGCACCTAGCGCCCATCGCTAACCGAAGAGCCTTAAATGACCGACTATAAAGCCACGCTAAACCTTCCGGACACCGCCTTCCCAATGAAGGCCGGCCTGCCACAGCGCGAACCGCAGATCCTGCAGCGCTGGGACAGTATTGGCCTGTACGGAAAGTTGCGCGAGATTGGCAAGGATCGTCCGAAATTCGTCCTGCACGACGGCCCTCCTTATGCCAACGGCACGATTCACATCGGTCATGCGCTGAACAAGATTCTCAAGGACATGATCCTGCGCTCGAAAACCCTGTCGGGCTTCGACGCGCCGTACGTCCCGGGCTGGGACTGCCATGGCCTGCCGATCGAACATAAAGTCGAAGTGACCCACGGCAAGAACCTGGGCGCGGATAAAACCCGCGAACTGTGCCGTGCCTACGCCACCGAGCAGATCGAAGGGCAGAAGTCCGAATTCATCCGCCTGGGCGTGCTCGGCGAGTGGGACAACCCGTACAAGACCATGAACTTCAAGAACGAGGCCGGTGAAATCCGCGCCTTGGCCGAAATCGTCAAGGGCGGTTTCGTGTTCAAGGGCCTCAAGCCCGTGAACTGGTGCTTTGACTGCGGTTCGGCGCTGGCTGAAGCGGAAGTCGAGTACGAAGACAAGAAGTCCTCGACCATCGACGTGGCCTTCCCGATTGCCGACGAGGCCAAGCTGGCCGAGGCCTTTGGCCTGGCATCGCTGGCCAAGCCTGCCGCCATCGTGATCTGGACCACCACCCCGTGGACCATCCCGGCCAACCAGGCGCTGAACGTGCACCCGGAATTCACCTACGCCCTGGTGGACGTCGGTGATCGCCTGCTGGTGCTGGCCGAAGAAATGGTCGAAGCCTGCCTGACGCGCTACGAACTGCAAGGTTCGGTCATCGCCACCACCACCGGTACCGCGCTGGAACTGATCAACTTCCGTCACCCGTTCTACGACCGTCTGTCGCCGGTGTACCTGGCTGACTACGTCGAGCTGGGTTCGGGTACGGGCATCGTTCACTGCTCGCCGGCCTACGGCGTAGACGACTTTGTGATCTGCAAGAAGTACGGCCTGGTCAACGATGACATCATCAACCCGGTGCAAAGCAACGGCGTGTATGTGCCGTCGCTGGAGTTCTTCGGTGGCCAGTTCATCTTCAAGGCCGACCAGCCGATCATCGAAAAGCTGCGTGAAGTCGGTGCGCTGATGCAAACCGCCACCATCCAGCACAGCTACATGCACTGCTGGCGCCACAAGACCCCGCTGATCTACCGCGCCACCGCGCAGTGGTTCATCGGCATGGACAAAGAGCCCACCAGCGGCGACACCCTGCGCAACCGCGCGATCAAGGCGATCGAAGAGACCAAGTTCGTCCCGGCCTGGGGCCAGGCGCGCCTGCACTCGATGATCGCCAACCGCCCGGACTGGTGCATCTCGCGCCAGCGTAACTGGGGCGTGCCGATCCCGTTCTTCCTGAACAAGGAAAGCGGCGAGCTGCACCCGCGCACCGTCGAGCTGATGGAAACCGTTGCCCAGCGCGTTGAACAGGAAGGCATCGAAGCCTGGTTCAAGATGGACGCCGCCGAACTGCTGGGTGACGAAGCGCCGCAGTACGACAAGATCAGCGACACCCTCGACGTGTGGTTCGACTCGGGCACCACCCACTGGCACGTCCTGCGTGGCTCGCACCCGATGGGTCACGAGAGCGGCCCGCGTGCCGACCTGTACCTGGAAGGTTCGGACCAACACCGTGGCTGGTTCCATTCGTCCCTGCTGACTGGTTGCGCCATCGACAACCACGCGCCGTACCGCGAACTGCTGACCCACGGCTTCACCGTCGACGAGACGGGCCGCAAGATGTCCAAGTCGCTGAAAAACGTGATCGAGCCGAAGAAGATCAACGACACCCT
Source organism: Pseudomonas sp. FP453 (assembly GCF_030687495.1). Lineage (NCBI taxonomy): Bacteria > Pseudomonadati > Pseudomonadota > Gammaproteobacteria > Pseudomonadales > Pseudomonadaceae > Pseudomonas > Pseudomonas sp. FP453. The sequence continues at coordinate 909,892 of NZ_CP117435.1, forward strand.
GGGCGCCGACATCATGCGTCTGTGGGTGGCGTCGACCGACTACTCCGGCGAGATCGCCGTGTCGGACCAGATCCTGGCCCGCAGCGCCGATGCCTACCGTCGCATCCGTAATACCGCACGCTTCCTGTTGTCGAACCTGACCGGTTTCAACCCGGCCACCGACATCCTGCCGGCCGAGGACATGCTCGCCCTGGACCGTTGGGCCGTGGACCGTACCCTGTTGCTGCAGCGCGAGCTGCAGGAAAACTACGGCGAATACCGCTTCTGGAACGTCTACTCGAAGATCCACAACTTCTGCGTGCAGGAGTTGGGTGGTTTCTACCTCGACATCATCAAGGACCGCCAGTACACCACCGGCGCCAACAGCAAGGCCCGCCGTTCGGCGCAGACCGCGCTGTATCACATCTCTGAAGCGCTGGTGCGCTGGATCGCACCGATCCTGGCCTTTACCGCCGACGAGCTGTGGGAATACCTGCCGGGCGAGCGCAACGAATCCGTGATGCTCAACACCTGGTACGAAGGCCTGACCGAACTGCCGGCCGACTTCGAACTGGGCCGCGAGTACTGGGAAGGCGTGATGGCCGTCAAGGTTGCGGTGAACAAGGAGCTGGAAGTGCAGCGTGCGGCCAAGGCCGTCGGCGGCAACCTGCAAGCCGAAGTCACCCTGTTTGCCGAGGAAGGCCTTACCGCCGACCTGGCCAAGCTGAGCAACGAACTGCGTTTCGTGCTGATCACCTCCACCGCGAGCCTGGCGCCATTCGCCCAGGCCCCGGCGGACGCGGTCGCCACCGAAGTACCGGGCCTCAAGCTCAAGGTGGTCAAGTCGGCCTTCGCCAAGTGCGCCCGTTGCTGGCACTGCCGTGAAGATGTCGGCGTGAACCCTGAGCACCCGGAAATCTGTGGCCGTTGCGTCGACAACATCAGCGGTGCGGGCGAGGTTCGTCACTATGCCTAATGCAGCCAGTCGTTTTGGACGCCTGGGCTGGCTCGTGCTGAGCGTGCTGGTCCTGGTCATTGACCAGGTCAGCAAGGCTCACTTCGAAGGCGCCTTGCAGATGTACCAGCAGATCGTGGTCATTCCTGACTACTTCAGCTGGACCCTGGCCTACAACACCGGCGCGGCGTTCAGCTTCCTCGCCGACGGTGGCGGCTGGCAGCGCTGGCTGTTCGCCCTGATCGCCCTGGTGGTCAGTGCGGTGCTGGTGGTCTGGCTCAAGCGCCTGGGCCGCGACGACACCTGGCTGGCCATCGCCCTGGCCCTGGTGCTGGGCGGCGCGCTGGGCAACCTGTACGACCGCATCGCCCTGGGCCATGTGATCGACTTTATCCTGGTGCATTGGCAGAACCGCTGGTACTTCCCGGCGTTCAACTTTGCCGACAGCGCCATCACCGTCGGTGCAATCATGCTGGCGTTGGACATGTTCAAAAGCAAGAAAACCGGAGAGACCGTCAATGACTGATCAGGTATTGGCTGAGCAACGCATCGGCCAGAACACGGAAGTCACCTTGCATTTCGCACTGCGCCTGGAGAATGGCGACACGGTCGACAGCACGTTCGACAAAGCCCCGGCGACCTTCAAGGTCGGCGACGGCAACCTGCTGCCGGGTTTCGAAGCGGCCCTGTTCGGCTTCAAGGCTGGCGACAAGCGCAACCTGCAGATCCTGCCGGAAAACGCCTTTGGCCAGCCCAATCCGCAAAACGTGCAGATCATCCCGCGTTCGCAGTTTGAAGGCATGGACCTGTCGGAAGGCTTGCTGGTGATCTTCAATGATGCGGCGAATACCGAATTGCCTGGCGTGGTGAAGACCTTCGATGACACGCAAGTAACCATCGACTTCAACCACCCGTTGGCCGGTAAAACCTTGACCTTTGACGTTGAAATCATCGACGTTAAAGCGCTCTGACTGACGAAACCGGTTCCTGCGGGTGGCGGCTTGTGTAGGAGCTGGCTTGCCTGCGATTGCATCACCTCGGTGTACTTGATACACCGAGTCGTCTGCATCGCGGGCAAGTCCGGCTCCCACAGAGGCTCAAGCTTATAGAGCTGAGTTGATCCAATTTCTTGCCCTGCAAGACACGAGGCACAGCATGCACATCAAACTCGCCAACCCCCGTGGCTTCTGCGCCGGCGTGGACCGTGCGATCGAAATCGTCAACCGCGCCCTGGAAGTCTTCGGGCCGCCGATCTACGTGCGCCATGAAGTCGTCCACAACAAATTCGTGGTCGAAGACCTGCGCGCCCGCGGCGCCATCTTCGTCGAAGAGTTGGACCAGGTGCCGGACGACGTGATCGTGATCTTCAGCGCCCACGGTGTTTCCCAGGCGGTGCGCACCGAGGCGGCAGGCCGTGGCCTGAAAGTCTTCGACGCCACCTGTCCACTGGTGACCAAGGTGCACATCGAAGTCGCACGCTACAGCCGTGACGGCCGTGAGTGCATCCTGATCGGCCACGCCGGGCACCCGGAAGTCGAAGGCACCATGGGCCAGTACGACGCCAGCAATGGTGGCGCCATCTACTTGGTGGAAGACGAAAAAGACGTCGCCAACCTGCAGGTGCGCAACCCCGAGCGCCTGGCATTCGTGACCCAGACCACCTTGTCCATGGACGACACCAGCCGCGTGATCGACGCCCTGCGCACTCGCTTCCCGGCCATCGGTGGCCCGCGCAAGGACGACATCTGCTACGCCACGCAAAACCGCCAGGACGCGGTCAAGCAACTGGCCAACGAGTGCGATGTGGTCCTGGTGGTCGGCAGCCCTAACAGCTCCAACTCCAACCGCCTGCGCGAGCTGGCCGAACGCATGGCAACACCGGCGTACCTGATCGACGGCGCGGAAGACATGCAACGCAGCTGGTTCGATGGCGTCGAGCGTATCGGCATCACCGCCGGTGCCTCGGCCCCGGAAGTCCTGGTGCGCGGCGTGATCCAGCAGTTGCACGCCTGGGGTGCCACCGGCGCCGATGAGTTGGCCGGTCGTGAAGAAAACATCACTTTCTCCATGCCCAAGGAGCTGCGGGTTCGCTCGTTGCTCTGAGTGCCAGGGTGCCGGAGTAGCTCCGGCACAACGCCTGCTCGGTCCTGTCGCTGCGCAGGCTGATGCGTCCGCTGGGCGCCAGTACCACCTGGTACTGGCTTTGCGCCTGGCCCGTGGCGCACACATGCACAGTGCCCGCTCGAAACCCTCCGCCTGAAAATACCGGTTCGCCCAGCCCGCTGAAGCGTACCTGGCTCTTGACCGGGCCATTGCCGACAATCGCCACGCGCCCGCTGTCCTGATGCTCCAGCAACACCGGATTGTCCTCGTCCAGGTGGCCGCGTCCGCTCACGTCCACGATCACCCGCCAACCTCGGCTCCAGTCTTCGTCCTGTGCGTGGATGATGACGGCCCGGTTGCGCGCGATGGCTTCGGTGCGCGCGAAGCGCAGCCCTCCGGCCAGGGATTGTGCGGCGCTATGTCGTTGTTGTGATTCGAGCAGGTTCTTGAAACCGGGCACGGCCAGGTTGGCCAGGATGCCGCTCATGATCAGCCCGAGCAGCAGTTCAATCAGGGTGAAACCGCGCTGTTGCATAGGTCATCCCTCCGTGGATGTGGGTGCAGACCTAGGTATAGCGCCTGCGCCTCGACCTCGGATGATGGCCTTTTTGTCCAAAGTATTTCCCTTTGTTCCGGCAGCGCCACGGTTGAAAAACCGGCGCTAGTCTTGGGCTGCACAGCAGGATTTCCTGCTTCTTTTTTGGCCTTCGACACGGACGACGATGGTAATGCTTGCCTCCCCGAACACCTTTTGCACCTGCGCCTTGCCCCGGCGCCAAACCGGCATGACCCTGATCGAAGTGCTGGTCGCCCTATTGATTCTCGCCGTTGGCCTGTTGGGCGCGGCCGCCATCCAGCTCAATGCGCTCAAGTACACCGACAGCGCCAGGATGATCAGCCAAGCCAGTTTCATTGCCTACGACATGCTCGACCGCATCCGTGCCAACGCCGCTGCCGACTATGCGTGGGGCCGCGCAGAACGTGCGCCGGCCAGCAGTGCCAGTGCCAGCGTACGTGACCTGGACCTGCATGATTTCGAAGCCAATATCCTCGGGTTTGCCGGGCCGAGTGCCAAAGGCTCGGTGGCGGTGAGCGCCAATGAAGTGACCGTCACCATCAGTTGGGATGACCGACGGGCCACAGACACCAGCAACGCACGCGAGACCTTTACCCTGACCAGCCGCATCAGGCATGAGCCCGGGGTGGTGCCATGAACTCGCGCCTTCGCGGTTTCAGCCTGGTTGAGTTGCTGCTGGCGCTGGCCATCGGGCTGGTGCTGGTGGCTGGGGGCAGCCAGGTGGTGATCAGTTCCCGCGCGACACAGGCCAGCCAGCAGGCGGCGATGTGGTTGCAGGATGATGCGCGGTTTGTCCTGGGCAAGATGATTCAGGACATCCGCCAGGCGGGCATGTTTGGCTGCCTGGGCACGGCGTTTATCGAGAATGCACCGGTGGCCTTTGATCAGCCTGTGCGCTGGAGTGCCGGGAACGGATCAGCGTCACTGACGCTGGTGACGGTGGATAGCGGCGAGGGCGGCGGCAAGCCCGACTGGACGGTGCTGTCCGATTGCACGGGGTCCGCCGAGGCGTATACCGGCAGCGCGCCCGTGCCTTTGCCTGGGCAGATTCGCTTTGGACTGCGACAGATCACCTACACCTTCGAGGCGGGCCAGTTGAAGGTCAGTACGCCTGCGGCACCGGCCAAGGCGGTGCTGGTGGATAACGTGCAGGCGTTTGATATCAGCTTCGGCGTGGCCGCCAAGCCTGATTCGGTGGACGTGGTGCGTTATGACGCCCGTCCCGCTGATGAGTCCCTGATCCGCAGCGTACGTATCCTGATGACCCTTCAGGACCCCACGGGGCGGGTCAAGGAGCAAACCTACAGCGTCGTGGCGGCGCTGCGAAACCGGCTGGGGTAGGGCGGGCATGGGCATTTCTCAACGCGCAAAGGTGCGGCAGGCGGGCATGGCGCTGCTGATCAGCCTGGTGTTTCTGCTGGTGTTGTCGCTGATTGGCTTGGCGTCGATGCAGGGCGCGGTGTCCCAGCAGAAGGCCGCCGCCAGTCTGTGGCATCGCAACCAATCGCTGCAGAGTGCCGAAAGTGGCCTGAGGATGGGGGAGTCGGTCGTACAGCGGGTGCCTGCGACCTTGCCAGTGTGTCGGTCTGTCGTCACCTGCGCGCCGCCGGGCGAGGCATTTTCACTGAGCGGCGCCGGAGTGAACCCGGTTTCCGGCGTCACCTGGATCGCGCTCAAGGGCGGTTTCTACGGCATACAGTCCCTCGGGCCTGCCGTGGGGCTGGCTCAATTGCCGCCGCAAGTAACGGCTGCCGTGTACCGGGTGACGGCGGTCGGGTTAGGCGGCCAATCCCGCACGGTCTTGGAGAGCGTGTATGCGCGGGTAGACGGGGAGGGCGGCTCGCGGTTTCGGCGGGTGGCCTGGCGGCAACTTCAATAAGGAGCGGTGGGATGGACAAGGACAGCCGGGGTTTTACCCTGATCGAGTTACTGGTGGCCGTGGTAATCATTGGAGTGCTGGCCGGGGTCGCCTACCCCAGCTATACCGGCCAGGTAAAAAAGGTCTATCGCGGGCAAATTGTCGCGTTGTTGACCGAGCAGGCGCAGTACCTGGAGCGCTTTTATGCGCGCAATGGCAGTTTTATTGACGCCAGCGGCGTCAGTACGGGCAATGATCGCTATAGAATCACCGCTGTATTGAACCCTCAGGATTTCCGCCTGCTGGCCACGCCCATTGCTGACTCGGTGATGGCCGGTGACCCTTGCGGCGGCTTCAGCCTGACCAGCACCGGCGCGCGGGCCAACCCTGGCGCAGCACCGGACATGTCACGCACGCTGTGCTGGGGGCAATGATGACAGTGCTGGATGATTGGGCGCCGGGTGCGCTTGTCCCTATTTATCGGCTGGATCGAATAATGGCTAAGCAACAGCGAGTGGTGGTGGTCGGCGGTGGCGTAATCGGCTTGTTGACGGCGTTCAACCTGGCAACCCAGGGGCAGGCGGTGGTGCTGCTGGAGCGTGCCGGCGTGGGTCAGGAGTCTTCCTGGGCTGGCGGCGGGATTGTTTCGCCGTTGTACCCGTGGCGCTACAGCCCGGCGGTTACGGCGCTGGCCCATTGGTCGCAGGATTTCTATCCACAGCTGGCCGAGCGTCTGTTTGCCGCCACGGGCGTTGACCCTGAGGTTCACACCACTGGCTTGTACTGGCTCGACCTGGAAGACGAGGCCGAAGCGCTGGCCTGGGCGGCACGGGAAGGCCGCCCGTTGAGCAAGGTGGATGTTTCGGCCGCCCATGATGCGGTGCCAGTGCTGGGCGGCGGTTATTCCCAGGCGATCTTCATGGCCAATGTCGCCAATGTGCGCAACCCCCGGCTGGTCAAGTCTCTCAAGGCGGCGCTGTTGGCGTTGCCGGGTGTGACCTTGCATGAACAATGCGAGGTGACCGGGTTTGTACAGGACGCCGGCAATGTCGTGGGGGTGAACACCACGGGTGGCCCGATCCTTGGCGATCAGGTGGTGTTGGCGGCGGGGGCGTGGAGCGGTGAGTTGCTCGGGACCCTGGGCTTGTCACTGCCGGTGGAACCGGTCAAAGGCCAGATGATCTTGTACAAGTGTGCCGCGGATTTCCTGTCGAGCATGGTCCTGGCCAAGGGGCGTTATGCGATCCCGCGACGTGATGGACATATCTTGATTGGCAGCACCCTGGAACATGAGGGCTTCGACAAGACGCCGACCGACATTGCGCTGGAAAGCTTGAAGGCGTCGGCGATCGAGCTGATTCCGGCCTTGGCCGAGGCCGAGGTGGTCGGGCATTGGGCGGGCTTGCGTCCGGGGTCGCCGGAAGGCATTCCGTATATCGGCCAGGTGCCGGGGTTCAGTGGCTTGTGGCTCAACTGCGGGCATTACCGCAATGGCCTGGTGCTTGCGCCGGCGTCCTGCCAGTTGTTTGTCGACTTGTTGCTGGGGCGTGCGCCGATCATCGATCCGGCGCCGTATGCCCCGCAAGGTCGAATCAACGCTGGATAGACTTCGGCCCTTGTTCCAGGTGGGGTTGGCTGCAATACCACGCCTGGCCTGAGCTCAGGGCGTGATTCTGCGGCAAATGCACACCGCAGTGGGCGCAGCGCACCATCAAGGCGGCGTCGGGTTCGGCGGAGCGCTGCTGTTTGGCAGCCGGGCTTTTGAATTTACGCCAGAACCATACTGCGGCGGCAATAATGGCAATCCAGAACAGTAGACGAACCATGGTGGGCAGCTTCTCGACGAGGAATGCGCCAGTTTAGCCAAGGACATGGCAGGCGCACAGCGCAATAATGCTTGCCCATAAAAAAGGGAGCCCCGAGGGGCTCCCTTTTTGCGTTGCGTCAACGGATCAGTCGAACACACCGAAGGTCATGTAGCTGAACCACGAGCGGTCCTGGTTGTTGCCCAGGGCTTGCGGGGCTTCTTCTTCGATCACGTCGCCGTTCTCGTCATGAGGCTTGAGCTCCGAAGGAATGGCTTCCTTGGCGTCCTGGAACTGCTTCATCACGTCCTGGTTGGCGCGGGTTTCGCCCGGCGGCAGCGGTGGACGGGACTCGATCAGGCCCAAGGTGTACTTGCTCAGCCACGAGCGGTTGTCCGCTTCGGCGACCTGAGGCACGAACTGGCCGTCTTTCAGGCTTGGGTGATCAGGGTAGTTGAGCTTCAGGGTTTCCAGGCTGGTGTTGGCCAGGTCGTCCAGGTGCAGGCGCTGGTAGGCCTCGGTCATCACGGCCAGGCCGTCACCCACGGATGGGGGTTTCCTGGAAGTTTTCCACTACGTAGCGGCCACGGTTGGCGGCAGCGACATAGGCCTGACGGGTCAGGTAGTAGTGGGCGACGTGGATCTCGTAGGAGGCCAGCAGGTTGCGCAGGTAGATCATGCGCTGCTTGGCGTCCGGCGCGTAGCGGCTGTTCGGGTAGCGGCTGGTCAGCTGGGCGAACTCGTTGTAGGAGTCGCGGGCAGCGCCCGGGTCACGCTTGGTCATGTCCAGCGGCAGGAAGCGCGCCAGCAGGCCAACGTCCTGGTCAAACGAGGTCAGGCCCTTGAGGTAGTAGGCGTAGTCCACGTTCGGGTGTTGCGGGTGCAGGCGGATAAAACGCTCGGCAGCAGACTTGGCAGCTTCCGGCTCGGCGTTCTTGTAGTTGGCGTAGATCAGCTCAAGCTGCGCCTGGTCGGCGTAGCGGCCGAACGGATAACGCGACTCCAGTGCCTTCAGCTTGGCTGTGGCGCTGGTGTAGCTATTATTGTCCAAGTCTTTCTGAGCCAGCTGGTACAACTCGACTTCGCTCAGGTTTTCGTCGACGACGTCCTTTGTTGACGAGCAAGCAGCAGTCATGGCGAGGATGGCGATCAGCAGCAGGTGTTTCACTTGCATGGCGGCTTGCGTCCCTATGACGGCCGCTGTCTTGGGCGGGGCCGTCCTGTTATGATGAGCGCCCCGTTGAAAGCCTCGGGGCAAAAGACGCCGTATTTAACCACAAGCGCGCAGCCGAAACCAAAGGCTGTGCCACGCCTAGTCTGAGCATGTCCGATAAAATTGAACTTCGCGCAGAGGTGCCGTCCGAATTGGGCGGCCAACGCCTCGATCAAGTCGCCGCACAATTATTCGCTGAGCACTCGCGCTCGCGCCTTTCCGCCTGGATCAAAGACGGCCGCCTGACTGTGGATGGAGCGGTTATCCGCCCGCGAGACATAGTTCATGGTGGTGCGATTCTTGAGCTGACTGCCGAGCAGGAAGCCCAGGGAGAATGGATCGCCCAGGACATTGAGCTGGACATCGTCTATGAAGACGACGACATCCTGGTCATCAACAAACCCGCAGGCCTGGTGGTTCACCCGGCAGCCGGGCACGCTGATGGCACCTTGCTCAATGCCCTGCTGCACCACGTGCCGGACATCGTCAATGTCCCGCGCTGCGGCATCGTGCACCGTCTGGACAAGGACACCACCGGCTTGATGGTGGTGGCCAAGACCATTCAGGCGCAGACGCAGTTGGTCACACAATTGCAGAGCCGCAGCGTCAGCCGTATCTACGAGTGCATCGTGATCGGTGTCGTGGTGGCCGGTGGCAAGATCAACGCGCCGATCGGTCGTCACGGCCAGCAGCGCCAGCGTATGGCGGTGATGGAAGGCGGCAAGCAGGCCGTCAGCCACTACCGTGTGCTGGAGCGTTTCCGCTCCCACACCCACGTGCGGGTCAAGCTGGAAACCGGTCGTACCCACCAGATTCGCGTGCACATGGCCCACATCAACTTCCCGTTGGTCGGAGATCCGGCCTACGGCGGCCGCTTCCGTATTCCGCCGGCGGCGAGTCAGACCATGGTCGAATCGCTGAAGTCGTTCCCGCGCCAGGCACTGCATGCACGTTTCCTGGAACTGGATCATCCGACGAGCGGTAAGCGCATGAGCTGGGAATCGCCTTTGCCAGACGACCTGGTCTGGTTGCTGTCGCTGCTCAAGCAGGATCGCGAGGCGTTTATCGGATGAGTGACTGGCTGATTCCTGACTGGCCCGCGCCGGCTCGGGTTAAAGCCTGTGTTACTACCCGTGCGGGCGGCGTCAGTCTGGCGCCGTTCGACAGCCTCAACCTGGGCGATCACGTCGAGGACAGCCTGGAGGCCGTCCTTGAGAATCGCCGTCGTCTGAGTGATGCCTTTGCTATCCAGCCGGCCTGGCTGCGTCAGGTTCATGGTGTGACCGTGGTCGAAGCTGATCCAGATCGCACCGCTGAAGCCGATGGCAGTTGGACCAGCACCCCAGGCATCGCTTGCACTTCAATGACTGCCGATTGCCTGCCCGCGTTGTTCTGCAACCGTGCGGGCACTCGCGTCGCCGCCGCCCATGCCGGTTGGCGTGGCCTGGCGGCGGGTGTGCTGGAAGCGGCTGTTGAAAGCCTGGATACGGAGCCCGGCGAGGTTCTGGTGTGGCTCGGCCCGGCCATTGGCCCGCAAGCCTTTGAAGTCGGCCCGGAAGTGCGGGAAGCCTTCATGCAGCAATTGCCGATCACCGCCGAAGCTTTCGTGCCCAGCCGCAACCCCGGCAAGTACATGGCGGACATCTATCAGCTCGCGCGCCTGCGCCTTGCCGCATGCGGTGTCACCGCTGTTTATGGTGGCGGTTTCTGTACCGTGACCGATCCGCGCTTCTTTTCTTACCGCCGCAGTCCTCGTACCGGTCGGTTTGCCTCCCTTGTCTGGCTTGAGCGCTAGACTCTTCTGACTTAGGTCAACTGCCCGACGCTTGAAACTCCCAGAATCCACCCCATCTATAAGGGTATCTGGCAGGTTTCTTCATTCAGGATGTTTTATATCTCCGGCCTGCTCAAAAGGAAGGTGACTAATGCGTATTGATCGTTTAACCAGCAAATTGCAGTTGGCATTATCTGACTCTCAATCCCTGGCGGTGGGCCTCGACCACCCGGCCATTGAGCCTGCGCACCTGATGCAGGCGCTCCTGGAGCAGCAAGGTGGTTCTATCAAACCCTTGCTGATGCAGGTGGGCTTCGACGTCAACAGCCTGCGCAAGGAGTTGAGCAAAGAGCTCGACCAACTGCCGAAAATCCAAAATCCGACCGGCGACGTGAACATGTCCCAGGACTTGGCGCGCCTGCTTAACCAAGCGGACCGCCTGGCCCAGCAAAAGGGCGACCAGTTCATCTCCAGCGAACTGGTGCTGCTCGCCGCCATGGACGAAAACAGCAAGCTCGGCAAGTTGTTGCTGGGCCAGGGCGTGAGCAAGAAAGCCCTGGAAAATGCCATCAACAACCTGCGTGGCGGCGACGCGGTGAACGACCCCAACCATGAGGAGTCGCGTCAGGCCCTGGATAAATACACCGTCGACCTGACCAAGCGCGCCGAAGACGGCAAGCTTGACCCGGTGATCGGGCGTGACGATGAAATCCGTCGCACCATCCAGGTGTTGCAACGTCGCACCAAGAACAACCCGGTGCTGATCGGTGAGCCTGGCGTGGGTAAAACCGCGATTGCCGAAGGTCTGGCCCAGCGCATCATCAACGGTGAAGTGCCGGACGGCCTGAAAGGCAAGCGCCTGCTGTCCCTGGACATGGGGGCGTTGATTGCCGGTGCCAAGTTCCGTGGCGAGTTCGAAGAGCGCCTGAAATCCCTGCTCAATGAACTGTCGAAGCAGGAAGGGCAGATCATTCTGTTTATCGACGAACTGCACACCATGGTCGGCGCCGGTAAAGGCGAAGGCTCCATGGATGCGGGCAACATGCTCAAGCCAGCGTTGGCGCGGGGTGAGTTGCACTGCGTCGGTGCCACGACGCTCAACGAGTATCGCCAGTACATTGAAAAGGATGCGGCCCTTGAACGTCGCTTCCAGAAAGTGCTGGTGGAAGAGCCGAGCGAAGAGGACACCATCGCGATCCTGCGTGGCCTGAAAGAGCGTTATGAGGTCCACCATAAGGTGGCGATCACTGACGGCGCGATCATTGCGGCGGCGAAATTGAGCCATCGCTATATCACCGATCGTCAGTTGCCCGACAAGGCCATCGACTTGATCGACGAAGCGGCCAGCCGCATTCGCATGGAGATCGACTCCAAGCCGGAAGTGCTCGACCGCCTGGATCGGCGCCTGATTCAGCTGAAAGTTGAATCCCAGGCCCTGAAGAAAGAAGAAGACGACGCGGCGAAGAAACGCCTGGAAAAACTCCAGGAAGAAATCGTCCGTCTGGAACGCGAGTATTCGGACCTGGAAGAAATCTGGACCTCGGAAAAAGCCGAAGTGCAGGGCTCTGCGCAGATCCAGCAAAAGATCGAGCAGTCCCGCCAGGAACTGGAAGCCGCACGCCGTAAAGGCGACCTGAACCGCATGGCCGAGTTGCAGTACGGGGTGATCCCCGACCTGGAACGCAGCCTGCAAATGGTCGACCAGCACGGCAAGGCCGAGAACCAGTTGCTGCGCAGCAAGGTGACCGAGGAAGAAATTGCCGAAGTCGTCTCGAAGTGGACCGGCATTCCGGTGTCGAAAATGCTCGAAGGCGAGCGCGACAAGCTGCTGAAGATGGAAAGCCTGTTGCACCAGCGTGTGATTGGCCAGGAAGAAGCCGTGGTGGCCGTGTCCAACGCGGTGCGGCGTTCGCGGGCCGGGTTGTCCGACCCGAACCGTCCGAGCGGCTCGTTTATGTTCCTCGGCCCGACCGGCGTGGGCAAGACCGAGCTGTGCAAGGCCTTGGCCGAGTTCCTCTTTGATACTGAAGAGGCCATGGTGCGGATCGATATGTCCGAATTCATGGAGAAACACTCGGTGGCTCGCTTGATCGGCGCACCACCAGGCTATGTGGGCTACGAGGAAGGTGGCTACCTGACCGAAGCCGTGCGGCGTAAGCCTTACTCGGTGATCCTGCTGGATGAGGTCGAGAAGGCTCACCCGGATGTGTTCAACGTGTTGCTGCAAGTGTTGGAAGATGGCCGGCTGACGGACAGCCACGGACGTACCGTGGACTTCCGCAACACGGTGATCGTGATGACCTCCAACCTGGGCTCGGCGCAGATCCAGGAGTTGGTCGGTGATCGTGAAGGCCAGCGTGCTGCAGTGATGGATGCGCTGACCAGCCACTTCCGCCCGGAATTTATCAACCGGGTCGATGAAGTGGTGATCTTCGAGCCTTTGGCACGGGATCAGATCGCAGGCATCACCGAGATCCAACTGGGTCGCCTGCGCAGCCGCCTGGCCGAGCGCGAGCTGGCCCTGGAGCTGAGCAGCGAGGCGTTGGACAAGCTGATCGCGGTTGGCTACGACCCGGTGTATGGCGCACGGCCTCTGAAACGTGCGATCCAGCGCTGGATCGAAAACCCGCTGGCGCAGCTGATCCTGTCGGGCAGCTTTATGCCTGGCACCAGCGTCGCGGCGACGGTGGAGAACGATGAAATCGTCTTCCATTGAGCCCAGTCACTGGCGCAATAAAAGGAGGCCCCGCATCGCGGGGCCTTTTTTTTCGATAGGGCGTTGAACTGTAAGGAAAAGGCTAGTAAAGTGCGCCCCGCAACAACGTCAGCCCACGGGTTTCTTCTCCCCAAGAAGAAATCAGAAACAAGCGCAAATCATTGTCTTAAAAGCAATTTAAAGGGTTGACAGGGGTTTTTAAGATTGTAGAATAGCGCGCCTCAGACATGACAACGTAGCGATACGGAAGACTCGAAGAGAAGGTTACACCGCAGTAGAAGTTGTACTTTGAAATATGTAGTTCCGTGATAGCTCAGTCGGTAGAGCAAATGACTGTTAATCATTGGGTCCCAGGTTCGAGTCCTGGTCACGGAGCCAATTTCAAACCGGGGTATAGCGCAGTCCGGTAGCGCGCCTGCTTTGGGAGCAGGATGTCGGGAGTTCGAATCCCCCTACCCCGACCATTTTTGGGTCGTTAGCTCAGTTGGTAGAGCAGTTGGCTTTTAACCAATTGGTCGTAGGTTCGAATCCCACACGACCCACCATTTTTGAAACCAGTTAACGCTGGGATCAGATCTTAAGATCAGAGGCCAAAAGCACTGATCGAAGAAGGCGACTGAAAGGTCGCCTTTTTTTTACCGGGGTATAGCGCAGTCCGGTAGCGCGCCTGCTTTGGGAGCAGGATGTCAGGAGTTCGAATCCCCTTACCCCGACCATATTAAAAATCCTCGTATCGAAAGATACGGGGATTTTTTTTGCATTTTTTTCAGCGACACTTGTGCAAATTCCAAACAGATATTGTGCTGATTGGTGCGTTGGTGCGGCGAGCTTGTCCCCCTAGACTGGGCCACGTCAGTCAATCAACCCAACAGGAATTCGCACCATGACCCTTACCGTTCCTTTCCTTGCTGTTCAGCCAACCCGCTCATTGCCTGCGCTGGTCAAGTCCACGCTTGTGGGCTTGGGCATGCTGATGGGCCTTGGTCAATTTGCCACCGCCGCCGAAACCGCTGCAACCCCCCACCCGACCATTCGCGCCATGTCGGGCGCCGAAGCCATCGGTCGTCTGGACCCGAAAACCACCGCCTTGCTGGTGATCGACTTCCAGAATGAATACTTCACCGGGCGCATGCCGATCCCCGATGGCATGAAAGCCCTGGAAAACACCCAGCGCCTGATCAAGTTTGCCGACAAGGAACATATCCAGGTCATCCACGTGCAGCACATCGCCCCAGCCGGCGCCGCCGTATTTGCCACCGATGGCAAGACCGTCGACTTCCACCCGCTGATGAAGCCGCGCTCTCAAGACAAGCTCGTGCAGAAAACCTCCGTCAGCGTGTTTGCCAGCACCGACCTGGATGCGCAGTTGAAGAAAGCCGGCGTCAAGACCCTGATCATCACCGGCCTGATGACCCACGCCTGTGTCGCCGGCGCCGCCCGTGACGCCGCGCCGTTGGGTTATGACGTTGTGGTAGCATCCGATGCCACCGCCACTCGGGCGATTACCCGTATCGATGGCCGTTCGGTGAGCAAGGACGAGCTGCACAACTCGGCGCTGGCTGAGATCGAAGACACGTTCGGCTCGGTGCTGAGCACGTCGCAGATCATTGCCTTGCCGGTGAACTGATTCTCCCGACCAGCCAGGGATCGCCTGCTTCATGAACCAGCTATCCGCCATGCGCGCCTTTCGGTGCATCGTTGAGGCCAAGGGTTTTTCTGCCGCCGCAGAACGCCTGGACACCACGCATTCGACGATTTCCCGGCAGTTGCAACAGCTGGAAATTGAACTGGGCGCCCAACTGATCAACCGCAATACCCGGCGTTTCAGCCTGACCTCGGCCGGGGAGCAATACTACGCCGCCTGCGTCGATATCCTCGATCGCATCGAGGCGGCTTCCCAGGCCATCGCCCAGGGCCACCAGCGCCCGGAAGGCTTGCTCAGGGTCAGTGTCCCGCTGGTGGTGGGCACGCTGGACTTGCCGCACTGGCTGCCGGGCTTTCAGCGGCGCTACCCCGATATCGAGCTTGAGCTGCACTGCGACGATCAATTTGTCGACCTGGTCGCCGCTGGGTTCGACGTGGCGATACGCATCGCCAGCGCGTTGGCGGACACCACCTTGATGGCACGCACGTTGGCAGTCTCCAGGCAGGTTCTGGTGGCCTCGCCGGGCTATATCGGCCGTCACGGCTTGCCCCGTTCGGCGCAGGAACTCGACAAACATCGCTTGCTGACGTTTATCGGGGCTTCGTCGGATTGGCAGCTGAGTGCGGCGCGCGGGGGCTCGGTCAACGTCACCCCGGCGGGGCGGTTCAGGAGCAATACCATCAGTGCGCTGCACGCGGCGACATTGGCGGGGGCGGGCATTGCGTGTTTCACCCAGGCCACGGTGCGTAATGAGTTGGCGCAGGGCCTGCTTGTGCCGATCCTGCCCAACTATTCATTAGGCGAGCGCCATTACTACGCCCTCTATCCGCAGTCCCGGCACCTGGCGCCGAAGGTGCGGGCGTTTGTCGACCATATGGCGGAGTTTTATTCGGCCCAATAAAAAATCCCCCTATCGTTTGATAGGGGGATTTTTTTGTGGCTGCGGCGTCGATCAGTGCAGCTTGAGCCTTGGCTCAGTCCCGCGCCCGATCTTGCTGCCGAGCATCAGCATCGCCGTGCGGAAAAAGCCGTACAGGGCCATCTGGTGCATGCGGTACAGCGACACATAGAACATCCGCGCCAGCCAGCCTTCCAGCATCACGCTGCCGGTCAGGTTGCCCATCAGGTTGCCCACCGCCGAGAACCGCGACAGCGAGATCAACGAGCCGTAGTCGGTGTATTTGTAGCTCGGCAGGTCCTTGCCTTCGATGCGCAGCTTGAGCGACTTGGCCAACAGCGAAGCCTGCTGGTGAGCGGCCTGGGCCCGTGGCGGCACGTTGCGGTCGGTGCCCGGTTGCGGGCAGGCGGCGCAGTCGCCGAAGGCGAAGATGTTCTCGTCACGGGTGGTTTGCAGCGTCGGCAACACCTGCAATTGGTTGATGCGGTTGGTTTCCAGGCCATCGATGTCCTTGAGGAAACCCGGTGCGCGAATCCCGGCCGCCCACACCTTCAGGCTGGCGGGAATCACCTGGCCGCTGCTGGTGATCAGCGCGTCGGCCGTCACTTCGCTGACCGCCGAGTTTGTCAGCACGGTCACACCGAGCTTCTCCAGGGTTTTATGCACCGGCCCGCCAATCCGCTCCGGCAGGGCAGGCAATACCCGTGGGCCGGCTTCGATCAGGGTGATGTGCATGTTTTCCGGCTTGATGCGGTCCAGGCCATAGGCCGCCAGTTCATGGGCGGCGTTATGCAGCTCGGCGGCCAATTCGACGCCCGTGGCACCGGCGCCGACGATGGCGACGCTGATCTGCTCGACCGCATCGGTTTGCCCGGCATGGGCGCGCAGATAGTGGTTGAGCAACTGCTGGTGGAAGCGCTCGGCCTGCTTGCGGGTGTCGAGGAACAGGCAGTGCTGCGCCGCGCCCTCGGTGCCGAAGTCGTTGGTGGTGCTGCCGACGGCGATCACCAGGCTGTCATAACCCAGCACGCGCGCGGGCACCAGCTCGCGGCCTTCTTCGTCGAGGGTGGCGGCCAGCTGGATTTTCTTCTGTTCACGATCCAACCCGCTCATGCGCCCCAGCTGAAACTCGAAGTGGTTCCATTTGGCTTGGGCAACATAATTGAGTTCGTCTTCCGAAGAATTCAGCGAACCGGCAGCGACTTCGTGCAGCAAGGGCTTCCAGATATGGGTCAGGTTGGCGTCCACCAGCGTGATGCTGGCGGTGCCGCGCTTGCCCAGAGTCTTACCCAGGCGGGTAGCCAACTCCAGGCCGCCGGCGCCGCCGCCGACGATAATAATACGATGGGTCATGGGGATATCTCGCAAGGCTAAAAGAAATCGGAGCAGTTACCCCCGCGAGCGCCAGGCAGCTCATAGCGTCAGGTAACTCAAAAGGCGGCTCAGCAGACCGAGGCCGATCACCACAACCAGCACCACACCGAGGAGCAGCCACGGCCGGAAAGGCTTGCGCTCGACTCGGTTTTGGGAAAGTTGCAGGTACTCTTCGACATGCTGTTGGTCATCGGGGTTCAGGCGGCTGGTCATAAAGGCCTCGTCAGGTAGACGTTGCAAAAGGGCGCCACGTTACAGTCCGGGGGCTCACAGGCTGATACCCACGTCGAACACTATGCTGCGGCCCAGGTTGTTGCGCAAGAAATCCGGTGCGTCGGGGTGGGCAAACAGCACGCGGGCAAAGGTCGGCCCCACCAGTGACAGCGAGCGCCAGCCCTGGCGCAGGTATTCCGTCGGCGGCGGGAAGTGGCTGTTGAGGTCGAGTACTTCACGCTTGAGGCTGGTGAAGGCGATGAGGTCCAGCTCACCCAGTTCTATCCCGCGTTCTTTATAGTTGTGCGCCTTCTTGCGCAGCGTCGGCGCCAGGCGCAGCAAAAACTCATGGGCGGGGATGCGTCGCGGCTTGGCTTCGCGCCGCACCAACTGGCTGAGGGAGAAGGCGCTGCGTCGGCGCAGCAACTCGTCGCGCCATTCGTCGTTCAGTCGCCGGCCCTCGTCCAGGACAAAAAACACCTCGAAACTGGCATCGCGAAACAGTACGTCCGGCGGTTCTTGCCCGGCGGCGTGAAACTCTTCGGCCCGGTAGGGCACGTTCAAGCCTTGCAGCAGGCGCTGGCAGACCCAACGCTCACGCTCCCATTTGCGGGCATTGGACAAGAACGCATTGGCTTGTTCGGCCGCTACGGTGAGCAGGCGCAAGTAATCTGAGTCATCCATGCTTGCAGCTTAGCGTCCAAATGATGACCGCAGGAAGTCCCGCTGCAAAAGGTCGGTGTAGACTGCTCACTCGATTGTTATTCAAGTTGGGGGCCGTCGTGATCAGTGCTGCAGTGCTCGCACCACAAACCCTGGGTCTCGGCTGGTTGCTGTTTGTGCCCGTGGTGCTGTGGGCGATTCTGCGCTCACCCTGGGTCGAGGTGTTTGCCGACCGACGGCGCCAGCATTTGCTGTTCGGCACCGTGTTCGCGCTGTTTATGTTGTGGCTGGTGCGGCGGGATTTTGATACCGGGGTCTCCTACCATTTTATCGGCATGACCGCCGTGACCCTGTTGCTGGATTGGCCTCTGGCAATCGTCGGCGGTTTTGCCGCCCAGCTTGGTTTGATGGTGTTGGGGCGTCAGGACCTGGCGGCGCTCGGCGTTAACGGCCTGCTGCTGATCGTGCTGCCGGTGCTGGTCACCGAAACCTGCGCGCTGTTGGTGGAGCGCGCGCAACCACGCAATCCCTTTGTGTATATCTTCTGCTCGGGCTTTTTCGCCGCCGCGCTGTCGGCCTTGCTCTGCCTGTTGCTGGGGCTGGGCCTGCTGTGGTTCGACGGGCGCTTCGCCATGCCGGAATGGCTGGAAGATTTCGTCGGCTACCTGTGGCTGATCATCTTTCCCGAAGCCTTTATCAACGGCATGGTCATCAGCGCGTTGGTGGTGTTCTGCCCGGAATGGCTGGAGACCTTCAACCGCACCCGCTACCTCTCGGCACCCTGGAACGACGACGATTCGCCGCGTTGATCCAGATCAAATCCCGCGCCCACGCGCAGGCCCATGCTCTGCCAAATTTTCCAGGAGCACGGATCATGAGTGTGTACGAGTGGGCACGGCAGGAGTTGCGCAGAAGTCAGGACGCGGCACAGGAAATCGGCTTTGACCCAGGCTTGACCCTGCGCGCCATGCTCAGCGCGGTGGTGCAGCAGAGCAAGGGCGTGCGCAGTTTCGAAGACCTGGCCGACGAGCTGCAATACCTTGCAGAGAACCTCGACGACCAGCAGGAATACGCCTTTATGCGGCCTTAGTGGCGCGGCGTCAGGTCTTCGGAAAACAGCTCATCCTCGGCATCCGGGGCCACGGGGATCTTGTGTTCTTCAGCGGCCCAGGCACCCAGGTCGATGAGTTTGCAACGGTCCGAGCAGAACGGCCGGTTGAGGTTGGTCGCTGTCCATTCCACGGGGGCGCCGCAGGTTGGGCAATCGACGGTCAAGGGTTGGCTCATGATCGGCCTCCACGCAAAGTAAGGTAAAAGTGGTGCAGTCGCTCGACTTCGCTGTGCAGCCAGGCGAGGTCCTTGTCATTGACCAGCACATCATCGGCATGTTTCAGGCGCTCTTCGCGGCTGGACTGCGCCTTGAGGATCGCCTGCACCTGCTGTTCGCTGATGCCGTCGCGCTGCAGGGTACGCTGAATCTGCACGGATTGCGGCACGTCGATCACCAGGATGCGCTGGGTCATGCTGTGCTGGCCGGACTCGATCAGCAACGGCGACACCAGGATCGCGTAGGGCGACTGCGCGCGCGCCAGATGGCTGCGAATCTCTTCGCCGATCAACGGGTGCAGCAAGGCTTCCAGCCAGCGCCGCTGTTCGGGGACTTCAAAGATCAGCTTGCGCAACGCGGCGCGGTCCAGTTGGCCGTCAGGTTGCAGCACGCCCGCGCCAAAGTGCTCGGCGATACGCGCCAGTGCCGGCCGGCCGGGTTCGACGACCCAGCGGGCGGCGTGATCGGCGTCCACCAGGTCGATACCCAGGTCGATAAAGTGCTGGGCCGCCGCGCTTTTGCCGCTGCCGATGCCGCCGGTGAGGCCAAGAATCCAGGGTGTTGCAACAGAAGTGGTCATCTGAAACCGACAGACTGCAAATAGAAGTCGGTTATTTGACCACCCCAGAGCAATGCAATCCAGCCGGCAATTGCCAGATAGGGGCCGAACGGCATGGGCGCCGACGCCTGGGTCTTGCGCAGGCGCATCAGGATCAGCCCGCCCATCACCCCGAGCAGCGATGACATCAGCAAGGTCATCGGCAGGATTTGCCAGCCGCCCCAGGCGCCGAGCAGGGCCAGCAACTTGAAGTCGCCATGGCCCATGCCGTCCTTGCCGGTGGCCAGCTTGAACAGCCAGAACACCGACCACAGGCTCATGTAGCCGACCACTGCGCCCCATACCGCATCGGCCAGCGTCACCTGCACGTCGAAGCTGTTGAGGATCAGCCCCAGCCACAACAGCGGCAGCACCAGTACATCCGGCAACAGTTGGTGATCGGCATCGATCAGGCTCATCGCCAGCAGTCCCCAACTCAGCAGCAGGATCGCTGCCGCTTGCCAGCCAACACCGAAATGCCAGGCGACCACCGCTGAAATCAGCGCACAGGCCAGTTCTGTGAAGGGGTAGCGCGCACTGATCGGCCCACGGCAGTGGGCGCAGCGCCCCCGGAGCATCAGGTAGCTGAGCACGGGGATATTTTCCCAGGGGCGAATCGGCTGGCTGCAATGGGGGCAGCAGGAGTTGGGAAACATCAGGTTGTAGGTCGGCCCAGCGGGGTCGCTCGGCAGGCCGAGGACTTCCTGGGCCTGGGCGCGCCATTCGCGTTCGAGCATTTTCGGCAGGCGCCACACCAGCACGTTGAGAAAGCTGCCGACGATCAGGCCCAGCACCAGTGCCATGCCGACAAAAAGCCAGGGTTGTTCACTCAGCAGCAGGCTCAAAATGCGCTCCCCAATTGAAACACCGGCAAATACATCGCAATCACCAGTCCCCCGACAATGCTCCCCAGCACGACCATGATCAGCGGCTCCATCAAACTTGTGAGTCTATCCACCAGGCTGTCTACGTCAGCCTCATAGTGGCTGGCGACCTTTTCCAGCATGCGGTCCAGCGTACCGGACTCTTCGCCGATGATCGTCATCTGGATCGCCATGCGGGGAAACAGGCCGCTGCCGGTCATGGCTTGATTCAACTGAATCCCGCTGGCGACATCATGGCGCATGCGCTCGATGGCCCGCCTGAATGGCCCGTTGCCGACTGCGCCAGCCACTGAGTCCAGGGCCTGCACCAGGGGAACGCCTGCGCTAAACGTAGTCGAGAGTGTGCGAGCGTAGCGGGCCACGGCGGATTTTTTCATCAATGTGCCTGCCAGGGGCGCTTTCAATAAAGCGGCTTGCAACCCGTGGCGAAACCCCGGGGACACACGATAAGCCTGGCGCAACGCGGCAATCGACACACCCAGGCAAGCTGCGACAATCCACCAGGCACGTTGCAGGAATTCGGACAGGGCAATAACCCCCAGGGTAAAACCGGGCAATTCGCCATCGACGCCGGCGAACAGGCTCTGGAATTGCGGCACCACATGCATCAGCAGCAGCGTACAGACCACGCTGGCGACCACCAGCACCGCCGCGGGATAGGTCATGGCCTTCTTGACCCGCGCCTTGAGTTGCTGGGTTTTCTCCAGGTGTATCGCAACGCGTTCCAGCAGTGCTTCCAGGGCGCCGGCTTGTTCGCCGGCCGCAATCAGGTTGCAGTACAACTCATCGAAATAGCGTGGCTGTTTACGCAGCGCGGTTGCCAGGTTGGTGCCGGCGGCGATCTCTTGTTTCAACCCATTTACCAGTGCTTGCATGTGCGGGTTTTCGAAGCCTTCACTGACAATATCGAGGGCTTGCAGCAGAGGGATTCCCGCTTTCAACAGTGTGGCCAACTGGCGGGTGAAGAGGACGATATCCAGCGCTTTGATCGGTGCTGTGAGGCTCGGCAAGACACTGGCGCGCTTGCGCACACGCCCAGGGCAGATCCCTTGCTGGCGCAGCTGCGCCTTGATCAGTGCGGGGTTGTGGCCTGCGGTTTGCCCGCACACCCTGCGCCCTTTGCGGTTGGTGCCTTCCCAGGCGTAGATCGTTGAAGCGTTGTCCATGTCACGGTTCCGCATGCGGGGAGTGGAAGATTTATAGCTTAGTCAGGTGACGGATTCGGACGGATTGGCCGCGCGCGATAAAATGTCAGAATGTGCGTCTTGCAGGCGCTTGCCCCGTTGCGGATGAGTACACTGGCGCCGCTGCACACTACGGGGCGCAGGACGCGCCTTGTCATGGGTTCTATTCTGGAGAGTGAATGTGATACGTCAGAAAGGTTTTACCTTGATCGAGTTGCTGATCGTCGTGGCAATCATCGGCATCTTGGCCACCATCGGCTTGCCGATGTACACCACGCACCAGGCCAAGGCCAAGTTCACGGCAGGGCTGGCTGAAATCACGGCGTTGAAGGCCGGTTACGAGGACGTTTTCAACCAAGGCACAGTGCCCACCGTGGCCTTGATCGGTGGCACCACCCCGACCGCCAACTGCAAGATCGACGTGGCAGGGGATGTGGCCACGGGCGTCGGTTCCATCAGCTGCGAAATCCTCGACGCGCCGGCGCCGGTGCTGGGCAAGACCATCACCTTGACCCGCGACGCGACCAAGGGCTGGAAGTGTGTGACCAGCGCCGAAGAAAAATACGTCGCCAAGGGCTGCGGCGCCAACGGCGCGTAACGACCCAACCATCCACACGGACGTAGAGGTGGCTGATGGCGTTTTCCATCCAGCAGCGCGGTAATGTGTTCCTGGTGTTGGCGGTGTGCCTGCTGGTGCTGGGGGTTTGTGCCCCTTTCAGTGGGCACGACCTGCAACGCACGCTACAGATTGCCCTGGCACTGGGCGCGCTGCTGTATGGGCTGGCGGCCCCCAACACGGCGTGGGTGGACCGGCCCACCGCGTTCGGCCTGGGGCTGGTGATCGCCCTGGGCCTGCTGTCTTCGGCCCTGGCCCACCGGCCGCTCTGGGCATTCACCGAGGTGGCGTTGCTGGTCAGTTGTGGCGTGATTGCGCTGGCGTTCGCCATGCTTCGCCGGCATGGCGGCGAGCCGCTGGATCGCGTCCTGTTGCTGGTTGTCATGCTGTTGTGCCTGATCAAGGCGAGCCAATACCTGCATGCGGTGATGCTGGCATTTACCAGTGGCCAGCGCGTGCTGGACCTCGATCTGTTGCTGTCGGGCTTCTCCAACAAGCGTTTCTACGGTCAATTCCAGACCTTCACCCTGCCATTGCTGGCGCTGCCCCTGCTGATGCCCAAGCTCCCGCGTTCCTTGCGCGTTGCTGTGTTTGCCCTGCTGTCGGTGTGGTGGTTGATCGCCATCAGCGGGGGCACGCGGGGCACATGGCTCGGCATGGGCGCGGCGGGTGTCTTGCTGATGGTGTTGGGGCCGTTCGGGCGACGTTGGTTGGCCTGGCAATTGGCCGCGGTGAGCCTTGGCCTGTTGCTGTACGGGCTGTTGTTCTCGGTACTGGCGGGCTATTTGGGCATCGAAACCTCAAGCGGTGCCAGCGATCGCCTTACCACTTCACTGTCGGGGCGTGCCGAGATCTGGTGGCAGGCCTGGCATATGATCGTCGAGCGCCCGTGGCTGGGTTTCGGGCCGATGCAGTTTGCCGACATCCCCAACGACGTGGCGACCCATCCTCATCAGGCGATCCTGCAATGGGCCAGTGAGTGGGGCGTGCCTTCGACGATTTGCGTCGTCGCATTGGCCTGGCGCGGCGGTTGGGCCACAGTCAGCTTGTTGCGTGAGCGGGCGTTGTCGGCGCAGCGTTCGGACTTGCTGCGCCTGTGCCTGTTTGCCGCGTTGGTCGGCGCACTGACGCAGTCCATGGTCGATGGCGTGATCGTGATGCCCGTTTCGCAGCTGTGGTTGGCGTTGGTGGTGGGTTGGCTGATGGCGCTGCACATCTGGGCGGTGGCGCCAACGGCCTTGCCGGTACCGGTCAGTCACCTGTGGAAACTGTTGAGTGTGTTGGCCGTTGGTCTGCTGATCGTTGTTGCCGTTCGTGATGTGCCTCACATCACACAGGCCCAGCAACGTTATGTCGGCGACACCCACAAGCGCCTCCAGCCGCGCTTCTGGGCCCAGGGGGTGATTGCGCTGCCAGGGTCGTGAGTTGCCGGACACCCGATGCGGTGCTAGCTTTAGCCCACCGCCCGTGTAGCTCAGTTGGTAGAGCAGCGCACTCGTAACGCGAAGGTCGCAGGTTCGATTCCTGTCTCGGGCAAAAAGGCAGCACTGTTTTCAGATGATCCCAGAATGGTTCTGAAGGCCAGACGAGTCGGTATTCACGCCCGCTCTTTTGTATCTGCGCAACCTTGATGACCCAGATGCATCCCCATTCCTCGATCTAAGAGAACGACATGACCACGACTGAAATGACCCAGGAAGTTCGGCACGCAGAAGCCCTCAAGAAATACCTCGAGGGCACGCCGCAGCTTAAAGAAGAGATCAAGGACTTGAGCGCTGATGATCAGCGTGACCAGATCCAGTGGGCATTCGAGGATGAGGCAGAGAGCCAGGGCTTGCAGCCTTGGGAGCTGACCCTCAAGTACACCTCGACAGCGGACGAATTCGACACCGCACGGCTGGCCTTGCACAAGGAGGCGGCTGAAGTGCTGGGTGTTGAGTGGGAAGAGTATTGCGAGATGAATAATCTTGTAGTTTAAGAGCTGCTACAAGTTTCAAGCTGCAAGCTGCAAGTTGTCGCGCAGCCTCTTGCAGCTTGCAGCTTGCAGCTCCTCAGATACTGAGCCGCATCGACAAATCCACCGCCTTCACATCCTTGGTCATCGCGCCAATGGAGATGTAGTCCACGCCGGTTTCCGCGATCGGCAGCAGCGTGCTTTCATTGATCCCGCCGCTGGCTTCCAGCTTGGCCTTGCCGGCATTCAGGCGAACCGCTTCACGCATATCGTCCAGGCTCAGTTCGTCGAGCATGATGATGTCGGCGCCGGCCGCCAGCGCTTCACGCAATTCTTCCAGGCTCTCCACTTCGATTTCCACCGGTTTTCCCGGCGCGATCTTGTGGGCGGCCGTAATGGCCTGGGCAATGCCACCGCAGGCGGCAATATGGTTTTCCTTGATCAGGAACGCGTCATACAAACCGATGCGGTGGTTGTGACAGCCGCCGCAGGTGACCGCATATTTCTGCGCCAGGCGCAGGCCCGGCAATGTCTTGCGGGTGTCCAGCAGCTTGACCTGGGTGCTGGCGACAAAGTCCGCCAGGAATTGGGCGCGCGTCGCCACACCAGACAGCAGTTGCAGGAAGTTCAGGGCGCTGCGCTCGCCACTGAGCAGCGAGCGGGCCGGGCCTTCGAGGTGGAACAGCGCCTGGTTGGGGCTGACGCGCTCACCGTCGGCCACCTGCCAATGCACGGCGACGCGTGGGTCCAACTGGCGGAATACCGCATCCACCCAGGCGGTGCCGGCAATCACCGCCGCATCGCGGGTAATGATCGTGGCCTTGGCCAGCCGCTCGGCCGGGATCAATTGCGCGGTGATATCGCCGCTGCCGATGTCTTCGAGCAGCGCGCGGCGCACGTTGGCTTCGATTTCGGCGGTGAGGTCGGCAAGACGGAGATTCGGCATAACAGGCTCCACAAACAAAGTGCCTGGATTATAGGGGCAGTGTGCGTTCGAACCCATAACCCACCGCTCAATTACAGCCGAATGACAGAGTTTGCTGGCGCAACTACCCCCATTTGCAAGATAATCTCGCGCCTTGCAATTGGCGTCATAGCTTTGACGTCCTGGTGATGACTGGAATCGCGCAGCGCCCGCGCCATCATTCCCCAACAGACACCGCCGTATCAGGAGGCCAGGATGCACAATGACGGAAAGGTGGTGCCGATCAACAAGGCACAGGCTATGCCATCGCCGCTCGCGCGCTTGCCGGTGGTGTTGCTGCAGGTCCGTGACAAGGCTGCCCAGCAGTTGCAGCAAGGTCTGCAGGAGCTGTTCGATAACGCCGACGACACCCTCTTCGAAATGGCCGACAAGGCGCGTAACAACCTCGATCACCATATTTTCTTTGAAGCCATGCGCGACCTGCGCCTCAAGCGCAAGAATTTCGAGCGCGTGTTCATGGAGCAGCTGTTCGCCGCCTTCGCCAACCTGGGCCTGGCGGGGCCGGGTGAGCGGCAGCTCGTGCCGGTGGTGTCCTACGACGCGGTGCCAGGCACATCCCGCGACGAGCTGGAGAAAGCCGTGGCGCTGGAGGCCATGCTGGGGCGGGTGCGACATCGCGACGGCCTGGCCCTGGGGCAACTGACGGCGCGCTTGAGTGCCGTGCTGGTCAAGGGCCTGGACGAGCGCGAGAACCCATTGGGGCCGGCCCTGTTGTGTGAGTTTTTCCTGCGGGCCGGGCGCAGCCTGGGGGTGGAAATCCGCGTCAAGCTGATCATGCTCAAGCTGTTTGAAAAGTACGTGCTCAGCGACGCCGACCAACTGTATGGCGAAGCCAATCAGCTGTTGGTCGCCACCGGCGTGTTGCCCGAACTCAAGGCGGCGCCCTCGCGGCGCCCCGGCGGGCGGGCGGCCCGTGAACACTTGCGTAAAGACAGCTTGCCGGCCACCGATGCACCGCTGGACGAAAACGGCCAGCAAGCGTTTGCCGCCTTGCAGGAACGGCTCAAGGCCGTGCGTGGCAGCGTGGCGCCCACCCTGGAAGCCAGCGCCGAACTTCAGCCGATCGCCACGCGCGACCTGCTGCGGCTGCTGTCCCATTTGCAGCAGTATGTGCCCACGCCAGACACCGAAGACGATGTCGATCTGCGCAACCAGCTTGGCCAGTTGCTGACCCGGGTCAGCGTCAAGAGCGGCAAATCCCGGGTGGTCGAGGTCGCGGACGAAGACGTGATCAACCTGATGGCCCTGCTGTTCGAGTTCATCCGCAAGGACCGCAACTTGCCTGGCGCGCTCAGGGCGTTGATCGCCCGGCTGCAGATTCCGTTGCTGAAAGTTGCGGTGCTGGACAAGAGTTTTTTCAGTCGCCCCAGCCATCCGGTACGTCGGCTGCTCAATGAAGTCGGTTGTGCCGCTGTGCAGTGGAGCCCACGGGAGGATTATCAGCGCGACGCCTTGTACCTGCGTATCGAGCAAGTTGTGCAGCGTCTGCTGAATGAGTTTGTCGAAGATCCGGCGATTTTTTCCCAGTTGCTCGTGGAGTTCACGGCGTTTATTGCCGATGAGCAGCGCCGCAGCGCACTGGTCGAGCAGCACACCCGTGACGCCGAACAGGCGCGCGTGTTGAGCGACGCGGCCCGCGAGCGGGTTGCCCAGGTGCTGAATCAACGGCTGCTGGGCAAGGCATTACCGCCCGCCGTGGTGCAGTTTGTACAACAGGCGTGGAGCCAGGTGCTGTTGCTGGCCAGCCTCAAGCATGGCGAGCAGTCGGTGCAGTGGCAGTCGGCGCTGCGCACCCTGGACGAGTTGATCTGGAGCGTCGGCCTGCAAAGCGACACCGAGGCTGGTCGGCATCTGCTGGAACGCCTGCCGGGCCTGCTCAAAGCGTTGCGCGACGGCTTGACCAGCGCCGCGTTCGACCCGTTCAGCACCCGTGAATTCTTTGTGCGCTTGCAGGTATTGCACGTTCAGCCCCTGACGGGCGTCGAAGTGTTGAGCGTCGTCCGTGAGCCCTTTACCTTTGGCGCCGAGGTGCCCGACACGGCCCAGGACTTGCCGGGAGATGACCCCGACCTGATCAGTGCCCTGCAGATGCGCATCGGTGACTGGGTCGAGTTCCAGCAAGGCAACGACGCGGCACTGCGCTGCAAGTTGACGGCGATTGTTGCGCCGGCCAACCGTTACATTTTTATCAACCACACCGGCCTCAAGGTGCTGGAGCAAAACCTCGGCGAACTGGCCCAGGCATTCAAGCGCGGCGACCTGCGCAGGCTTGACGACGGGCTGCTGTTCGACCGGGCGCTGGCCACGGTGCTGGGCAATTTGCGCCAACTCAATCGCGGCAAACCATCGCAACCACAGGGCTGAACGCGGCATACTGGTCACACTTTGTCACGCTCAAGGACCCTGTATGCAGTTGGACCCCCTCAGCGGTTGGTGCAAGGGCATCCGTCATTGCCCTTCGCCCAACTTCAACGAGCGCCCCGCTGGCGAAATCTCGCTGTTGGTGGTGCATAACATCAGCCTGCCACCGGCGCAGTTTGCCACCGGCAAGGTGCAGGAATTTTTCCAGAACCGCCTGGATGTCACGGAACACCCTTACTTTGAAGGGATCGCCGACCTACGCGTGTCCGCGCATTTTCTGATTGAGCGCGACGGCGCCGTAACGCAGTTTGTGTCCTGCATCGACCGAGCGTGGCATGCCGGGGTCTCGTGTTTCGAGGGGCGTGAGACGTGCAATGACTTTTCCCTGGGTATCGAGCTGGAAGGCACGGATGATTTGCCATTCACCGACGCCCAATACACGGCGCTGACCGACCTGACCCGGCAATTGCTGGCGGCTTACCCAGGCATTACCCACCAGCGCATTTGTGGTCACAGCGATATCGCCCCGGGGCGCAAGACCGACCCCGGCCCGGCTTTTGATTGGGCGCGTTTTCGGGGCGCCCTGCAGGATGGAGGACACGCACAATGAGTTTCCTGGTATTGGTGCTGGCAGTGTGGATCGAGAAATTCTCGGCCTTGCGCCAGCGGTTGCAGCGCGACGGTGGATGGCTGCGCGAGCTGGCCAAGCTGGAATCGAACCCGCGCATGGGCAAGCAGCCTTGGCTGATCCTGGTGCTGCTGGTGTTGCTGCCCGTGGCGTTGCTGGCGCTGTTGCTGCTGGTGCTGGAACCCGTGGCCTACGGCCTACTGGCCCTGCCGGTGCACCTGTTGGTGGTGATCTACAGCCTGGGGCGCGGCGATCTACTGGCCGGGCTCGGGCCGTTTCGGGACGCCTGGCGGCGTGGCGACCTGCAAGCCGCCGAGCACGTGGCCGAGCGCGACCTGAAGCTGGGCGCCGACAGTGGCGAGCAACTGCTCGAACGCGTGCAGGGGCATCTGCTGTGGCAGGCGTACCAGAGCTTTTTCGCGGTGATTTTCTGGTACTTCCTGCTGGGCCCGGTCGCGGCACTGGCTTATCGCCTGTTGGCCTTGGCCAGCGAACACAGCCAGAACCCTCTGGTCGCCGAGCGCGCCGGGCAGTTGCGCCATGCGTTTGACTGGCTGCCGGTGCGCTTGCTGGCGGCCAGCTTTGCCCTGGTGGGCAACTTCGTCGCGGTCAGCCGCGTGATGCTCCACGAACTGCTGAGTTGGGACATCAGCGCCGCTCAGTTGGTGGAGAAAGTCGGCCTGGTCGCCGCTGAAATCCCACCACCGGTGGTCGGCGCAGACGGCATCAACAGCCTCGACCGACTGTGGGAACTGCTGCTGCGCGCGGCGGTGCTGTGGTATGCCGGCTTCGCGATCTGGACCGTGTTGCCCTAAACCCTTGTGGGAGCGGGCTTGCCCGCTCCCACATTTGTTTGTTGTTAACCTTACGTTACAAAACTCCCTTTCAAATTGAGCTATATAGAGGGTGGCGTTCTGCCGCTACCCTGCGCCTCAATAAAAATAAAAGAAAGGGAGTTCACCTGTGAAGAGCTTGCTCTATCCCGCCGTCGCGCTGATGAATCGCTTGAGCTTCGGCATGAAATTCAGCCTGATCAGCGTGTTATTCCTGCTGCCGATGCTGGCCACCAACTATTACCTCGTGCGCGATTCCTGGCGCGAATTCCAGGGCACGCGCATCGAATTGCAAAGCCTGGATTTGCTCGGCAGCAGCCTGGCCCTGCGCCGCGACCTCGAAACCCTGAACAACCAGGTGCAGATCAACGCGACCCTTGGCCAGTCCGGCAAGGCCGGTGACCTGGAGGGCAAGATCAACGCCTTGGAACAGGCAGTGTTGAGCCGCCTGCAAAGCCTCACTGCGATGGCCACCGACCCCGAGCAAATCGCTGCATTTGACGCCAAGCGCGATGAGTTGATCGCCGCCTTCAAGGCCCAGCAGCAGGAAACCTCGCTGCTGAGCAAAAGCGCGCTGATCGGCAAGTTGCTCAACAAGGCGCACATGCTCAGCCAGGTGATTGCCAGCCAGTCCGGCCTGAGCCGCGACCCCCAGGGCGATTTGCGCCAACTTACCGAGCTGATCACCAGCATCACTCCGCAAGTCACCCAGACCCTCGGCGAAGGCCGGGCGATGGGCGCGTATTCCCTGGGCCAGGGTTTTCTCAACTCATCCTCCAGCACACGCTTTGACGAACTCCTGCAGCAGTTGGAAAAACTCCACGGCGAATACGCCCTGAAACTGCAGGATGCCTTGGGCGCCAGCAAGCCCGCTCACGCAGCGCTTGATGGCCTGGCCAAGGCCAGCAATGCCAGCCTCAAGCAAGGCAGCGAGCTGTTTGAAGAACAGGTGGTCATGGCCGAAACCCTCGACGCGCCTTGGCAAGGCTTCTACGACAACGTCAGCCAACTGATGGCCAAGACCTACCAACTCGACGAGGCGACCCTGACCTTCCTTGGCCAGCAGTTGCAGCAGCGGCTGGCGCAAAACCGCACGCACATGGTCGGACTGGTCTGCGCCCTCTCGGCGGTGTTTTTGCTGATTTTCTATCTGTACGCCGGCTTCTACGCCTCCACCCGCACCACCCTGCGCCGCCTGGGCGCGATGATGGACAAGGTCGCGGCGGGCGATATGACCGTCACCTTCGTCGCCCATAGCCGCGATGAACTGGGCGAGTTGGGCCAGGTGTTCAACGGCACCGTGGCGAAAATCCATGACTTGATCGAACGCGTCGGCCACACCGTCAGCCAGGTCGAACTCCAGGCCGGCCAGGTGGAAACGGTATCGGCCCAGAGCAATCACGCGGTGTCCGGCCAGCGCAGCCAGATCGAACAGGTGGCGACGGCGATGAACCAGATGTCGTCCACCGCCCAGGAAGTGGCGCGCAGCGCGGCGGCGGCGGTGAGCAGCGCACACAGCGTCAACGATGAAACCGTCAGTGGGCGCAGCCTGGTGCAATCCCAGCAGGGCAGCATTGCGCGGCTGGCCTCGGAGATCGACCAGTCGGTGCGGGTGATCAACCAGTTGGCCACCGACAGCCAGTCCATCAGCAGCGTGTTGGAAGTGATCAAAAGCATTGCTGAGCAAACCAACCTGCTGGCGCTCAATGCCGCCATCGAGGCCGCACGTGCCGGCGAGCAGGGGCGTGGCTTTGCGGTGGTGGCTGATGAGGTGCGCACCCTGGCCCGGCGCACGCAACACTCCACCGAAGAAATCGAGCAGATGATCAGCCGCTTGCACAGCGGTGTGGCGGCGGCGGTGAAGGCCATGGGCAGCAGCCATGAAATGGCGAATGGTACCGTGGGGCAGTCAGAAAAAGTCCAGCAGGCCCTGGAGAACATCCTCGGTGCTGTAGGCATGATCGTCGATCAGAACCAGCAGATTGCCGCCGCCGTGGAGCAGCAAACGGCGGTCGCCCACGATATCGATCAGAATATCGTCGAAATCAATCGCGCCGGCGAGCATGCGGCCCACGGGGCCCATCAGACCGAAGCGGCCAGCCGGCAGTTGTCGATGCAGGTGATTGAGTTGAAGCAATTGATCGGCGCCTTTCGGGTGTAGGAGACGAGAGTAGGACTAAGCATTCAATGGTGTGGCGTTTGTCCTGATTTTGCTGCGGATCTTTTATTGCCAACGGAATAGGTGAGAATTTGTTTCACCTAATCACGGTCTCCAGGAGACTCGGCGATGACCGCAATAATCGGCATTCGGGGGCATTGCGCCCAATGCGATATGACGTTTGAACTCAAGCCCTGGCAGTTGAATGCCATCGCCATCGACGAACCCTTTGAATGCACGTATTGCCAGACGTGTCTCAAGCTCGGTAGCCATAAACAGCTGTGTCAGTTTCGCGCCTTGAACCAGTGGGCATTGGTGCGCCCGAGCATGATCATCCTGACTTGCGCGGCCTTGCTGGTGGCGTTGGTGGCCGAGTGGGTGGGGCTGATCAGCGTGATCGGGCAGTTCAATATCTCGCTGGTGACGGTGCTGATTCATTTCCTGGTGTTGCGTTATGCCCGCTACCGGCAACGCATGACCCTCAACCTGCACAGCGTCAGCCGGCTACCACTCGAACAGCTCGCACGCATTGCGTGTACTCGCCTGCGCGAGCAATAGCGGTTCGATGCCCATGCGCTCGGCCAGGGCGCGGCAAATGTCCGGCAGGTGCTGGGGGCTGTTGCGCTGGCCGGGGTACATGGCGGGAGCCATGTCCGGTGAGTCGGTCTCCAGCACCACGCTGTCCAGCGGCAACTGCGCCAGCACCTTGTGCATGCGCAACGCCTGGGGCCAAGTGGCCGCTCCGCCCAGGCCGAGTTTGAAACCCAGCTTGATATATTCGCGGGCTTCCTCCGTGCTGCCGGCGAAGGCATGGATGATGCCGCCCCGTGGCAGGCGGATGCGCTTGAGGGTGGCGATCACCGCCGCGTGGCTGCGGCGCACATGCAGCAGCGCTGGCAGTTGGAAGTCCACGGCCAGTTTCAGCTGGGCGTCGAACAGGCTTTGCTGGCGCTCGCGGTCCAGGTGTTCGAGAAAGTAATCCAGGCCGATCTCGCCCACCGCACACAGTTGCCGGTGGCCGTTTAGGCGGGTCAGCCAATCCCCCAGTTCCACCAGGTCGGCGGGGCGATGGTCATCGAGATACACCGGGTGCAGGCCAAAGGCTGCGAACAAACCTTCATCCCCTTGCACCAGATCCCACAACCGCTGCCAATTCTGCTGATACACCCCCAGCACCACCATGCGCCGCACGCCGAGTGCGCGGCTGTGGGCGAGGACTTCGCGGCGGTCGCTGTCGAAGTCCGCGAAGTCCAGGTGGGTGTGGGTGTCGATCAGCTCCACGTTCAGGCCTCGCGGATACGCTGCTTGAAGGTCCGGCCGATGGCATGCACGCCCGGCTGGTAATGCTGTTCTTCGATGGCCGCCAGGGCCAGTTTCAGCGCAGTGTCGGCGATCAACTGATGTTGCTGGGCCATGGCGTTGACCGGCAGCGGCAGGAAATCCAGCAACTGGGTGTCACCGAAGGTGCCCAGGCGCAGGGGCCGCGATTTGAGCGGGAAGTCATGCAGTGCATCAAACACGCCTTGCAGCAGCACGTAGGACGTCGTCACCAGTGCGTCAGGCAAATGCCCCAGTTGCTGTAGAAGTTGCTCCATCAGTTGTCGGCCACAGTCGCGGCTGAAGGCGTCGCCTTGTTCGACGATCACCTCGCCGCTGAACCCCTGCAGCGCGTCACGGAAACCCGCCGCGCGCTCCTGGCTGATGCTCAGCTCCGGCCGTGCACCGATCAGCACGATCTGCTTGGGCAGCGGTTGCAGCAGGCTGGCGGTCAGTTGCTGGCAGGCCTGGCGGTCGTCGCTGACCACCGAGCAGAACTGCGCGGTTTCCATCACCCGGTCGATGGCAATGATCGGCAGGCCCTTGGCTTGCAGTTCGCGGTAGCTGTCGTCGCTGGCCGGCAGGCAACTGGCGACAAACAGCGCATCGCAGCGCCGCGCGCGAAACAGTTGCAGCAACTGGCGCTCGCTGTTGGCGTCGTCGTCGGAGCTGGCGATCAGCAACTGATAGCCGCGTGCCCGTGCGCCTTGCTCCAGCAGTTTGGCGATACGTGCGTAACTGGGGTTTTCCAGGTCAGGCAGGATAAAACCCAAGGTGCGCGTGTGCCGACTGCGCAGCCCGGCGGCTTGGGGGTTGGGTGTAAACCCATGGGCTTCAACCACGGCACGCACGCGCTCGACGGTAGCGCTGCTGATGCGTTGTTGTTCGGCCTTGCCATTGATGACGTAGCTGGCGGTGGTTACGGACACACCGGCCAAGCGTGCAATATCACTGAGTTTCAAACCGGGATTTCCTTGTTTTCTAGAGCTTGCCCCGACATTTTGTCCAATCGTAACCGATTACTGCACACGACCAATGTCCAAGCTCAAGTGCCGAGCGGTCCTTCAAGGATGCTCAATTAACGCGTAATCTGCCATAAATTCTAGATTAAACGTTTCAGCAGGCGTATTTTTACGATCTTCGCTACTGAGTGGCCACTGCCAATTGACTACTCAGTCAGCTATTACGAGACGCCATTACACTGTTTATTCAAAACAATACCTAGTGCGCCCATCGCACTAACTAGGAGAACGGCATGCTTGAGCTCACCCACGAGCAGATTTCCATGGGCCAGGTGGCTGTGGATAAGTCTGCTGCCTTGCACCTGCTCGCTGAAAAACTGGTGGCCGACGGCCTGGTCGCCGAGGGTTACCTCAGCGGTTTGCAAGCCCGTGAAGCCCAAGGTTCGACCTTTCTCGGCCAAGGTATTGCGATCCCCCACGGCACCCCTGAAACCCGCGACCAGGTGTTTGCCACCGGCGTGCGCCTGCTGCAGTTCCCCGAAGGGGTGGACTGGGGCGACGGCCAGATCGTCTACCTGGCGATTGGCATTGCCGCCAAATCCGATGAACACCTGCGCCTGCTGCAACTGCTGACCCGCGCCCTCGGTGAGACCGACCTCGGCCAGGCACTGCGCCGCGCCGGTAGTGCCGAAGCCTTGCTCAAACTGTTGCAAGGCGCGCCGCAAGAACTGGCGCTGGATGCACAGATGATCAGCCTGGGCGTGTCGGCCGATGATTTCGAAGAGCTTGTCTGGAGAGGTGCGCGCCTGTTGCGCCAGGCCGATTGTGTGAGCAACGGTTTCGCCGCCGTGTTGCAGCAGGTCGACGCGCTGCCCCTGGGCGATGGCCTGTGGTGGCTGCACAGCGAGCAAACGGTCAAGCGCCCGGGCCTGGCGTTTGTCACCCCGGACAAACCCATGCGCTACCTCGGCCAGCCGCTCAACGGCCTGTTCTGCCTGGCCAGCCTTGGCGAAGCCCACCAAACCTTGCTGGAACGCCTGTGTGCCTTGCTGATCGAAGGCCGTGGCCAGGAACTGGGCCGCGCCACCAGCAGCCGCGCCGTACTCGAAGTGCTCGGCGGCGAACTGCCGCCCGACTGGCCCAGCGCGCGCATTACCCTGGCCAACGCCCACGGCCTGCACGCGCGGCCGGCGAAGATCCTCGCGCAATTGGCAAAAAGTTTTGACGGCGACTTGCGCGTACGCATCGTCGATGGCCCGGTGGGCGCCGTCTCGGTCAAGAGCCTGAGCAAACTGTTGAGCCTTGGCGCGCGCCGTGGCCAGGTGCTGGAATTTGTCGCCGAACCGACGATTGCCGGCGATGCGCTGCCAGCGCTGTTGGCCGCCGTGACCGAAGGCCTGGGTGAAGAGATCGAGCCGCTGCCCACCGTCAGCGCGCAACCGACCAGCGTCGATATCGAGCCGCAGATCAGCGCGCCGCTCAGTGGCAGCCAACTCCAGGCCATCGCCGCCGCGCCGGGCATCGCCATCGGCCCGGCACATATCCAGATTCAACAGGTGTTCGACTACCCGCTGCGCGGCGAGTCCTCGGCCATCGAGCGCCAACGCCTGCAAGCCGCCCTGGCCGATGTGCGCCGTGATATCCAGGGCCTGATTGAACGCAGCCAGGCCAAGGCGATCCGCGAGATTTTCATCACCCACCAGGAAATGCTCGACGACCCGGAACTCAGCGACGAAGTCGACACCCGCCTCAAGCAAGGCGAAAGCGCCGAAGCCGCGTGGATGAGCGTGATCGAAGCCGCCGCCAAGCAGCAGGAATCGTTGCAGGACGCCTTGCTCGCCGAGCGCGCCGCCGACCTGCGGGACATTGGCCGCCGGGTGCTGGCGCAATTGTGCGGCGTCGAAACCGCCCGCGAGCCGAGCGAGCCGTACATCCTGGTGATGGACGAAGTCGGCCCGTCCGACGTGGCGCGCCTTGATCCGGCCCGCGTCGCCGGCATCCTCACCGCCCGTGGCGGCGCCACGGCCCACAGTGCCATCGTCGCCCGCGCCCTCGGCATTCCGGCGCTGGTGGGCGCCGGCCCCGCCGTATTGCTGCTGGCCGCCGGCACGCCCTTGCTGCTGGACGGCCAGCGCGGCCGCCTGCATGTGGACGCCGACGCGGCCACCCTGCAACGGGCCACCGTCGAGCGCGACACCCGCGAACAACGCCTGCAAGCCGCCTCAGCCCAGCGCCATGAGCCGGCGCTGACCCGTGACGGTCATGCCGTGGAAGTGTTCGCCAATATCGGCGAAAGCGCCGGTGTGGCCAGCGCGGTGGAGCAGGGCGCCGAAGGCATTGGCCTGCTGCGCACCGAACTGATTTTCATGGCCCACCCGCAAGCGCCGGACGAAGCCACCCAGGAAGCCGAATACCGCCGCGTCCTCGATGGCCTCGGCGGGCGTCCGCTGGTGGTGCGCACCCTTGATGTGGGCGGCGACAAACCGCTGCCGTATTGGCCGATTGCCGAGGAAGAAAACCCTTTCCTCGGCGTGCGTGGCATCCGTCTCACCTTGCAACGCCCGCAGATCATGGAAGCGCAATTGCGCGCGCTACTACGTTCCGCGGATAGCCGCCCGCTGCGCATCATGTTCCCCATGGTCGGCAGCGTGGATGAGTGGCGCGCTGCCCGCGACATGACCGAGCGCCTGCGTCTGGAAATCCCGGTGGCCGACCTGCAACTGGGGATCATGATCGAAGTGCCGTCGGCGGCCTTGCTCGCCCCGGTGCTGGCCAAGGAAGTGGACTTCTTCAGCGTCGGCACCAACGACCTGACCCAATACACCCTGGCCATCGACCGTGGCCATCCGACCCTGTCCGCCCAGGCCGACGGCCTGCACCCGGCGGTGTTGCAACTGATCGACATCACCGTGCGCGCGGCCCATGCCCATGGCAAATGGGTCGGCGTGTGCGGCGAGCTGGCGGCCGATCCGCTGGCGGTGCCGGTGCTGATCGGCCTGGGGGTGGACGAGTTGAGCGTGTCGGCCCGCAGCATTCCCGAAGTCAAGGCGCGGGTGCGTGAATTCAGTCTGAGCGAGGCCCAGGGCCTGGCGCAAAAAGCCCTTGCGGTGGGTTCGCCCGCCGAAGTGCGTGCCCTTGTGGAGGCCGTGTAGATGGCAAGGATTCTGACCCTGACGCTGAACCCGGCGTTGGACCTGACCATTCGCCTGGCGCGCCTGGAGGCGGGTGAGGTTAACCGCAGCGAAACCATGCTCACCCATGCCGCCGGCAAAGGCGTGAATGTGGCGCAGGTGTTGGCTGACCTCGGCCATCAAGTGAGCGTGGGTGGCTTCCTGGGCGAAGACAATCCACAGGCATTTGACGCGCTGATCGCCCGCCGTGGGTTTGCCGACGCGTTCATCCGCGTGCCCGGCGAAACCCGCAGCAATATCAAGATCGCCGAACAGGACGGCCGGGTCACCGACATCAATGCGCCGGGGCCGCACGTGAGTGAACAGGCGCAGCACGCTTTGCTCGAAAAGCTGGCGCAGATGGCACCCGGTTTTGACGCGGTCGTCGTTGCAGGCAGCTTGCCCCGCGGTGTCAGCTCGCAGTGGTTTCAAGGCTTGCTGGAAACCCTGAAAAACCTCGGCTTGAAAGTCGCCCTCGACACCAGCGGCGCAGCGTTGCGCGCCGGTTTGCAGGCGGGCCCGTGGTTGGTCAAACCCAACACCGAAGAGCTGGCCGATGCCCTGGGCAATGCCCCCGATGCCATCAGCCAATTGCACCAATTGGGCGTGGAGCATGTGGTGGTGTCCGACGGCGCTGCCGGCGTGAACTGGTACCGCCCCGGCGCTGCGTTGCATGCCACGCCGCCAGAGGTCACGGTGGCCAGTACGGTGGGCGCGGGCGACTCGCTGCTCGCCGGCATGCTCCACGGTTTGCTCAGTGGCGACACACCCGAGCAGACCCTGCGCCGCGCCACGGCGATTGCCGCGATGGCGGTGACGCAGATCGGTTTTGGCATCAGCGATGACGCGCAGTTGGCGCGCCTCGAAAGCGGCGTCGACGTACGCACGCTGACAGAACAATAAGAGGGTTTGTGATGAAGTTAGCCATTGTTACTGCCTGCCCGAACGGTATGGTCACCAGTGTGCTGTGCGCCCGTCTTTTGGACGCCGCCGCGCAACGCCAGGGCTGGAGCACCAGCGTCGAAGTGGTCGACGTGCAGCGCCCGGAACGTCAGTTGTCCCAAGGGACCATCGACGACGCCGAGTGGGTGTTGCTGGTCAGCAGCACGCCGGTGGACATGCAGCGGTTTGTCGGCAAGCGCGTGTTCCAGAGCACGCCGGCCCAGGCGCTGGCAGATGTCGAAGCGGTGCTGCGCCGTGGCGCCGAAGAGGCGGCGGTGTTTGTCGCCCCTGCAGGCGCCGCCAAGCACGCGCCGCGTATCGTCGCCGTCACCGCCTGCCCGACCGGCGTGGCCCACACCTTCATGGCCGCCGAAGCCTTGCAGCAGACCGCCAAGCGCCTGGGCTACGACTTGCAGGTCGAGACCCAGGGTTCGGTCGGCGCGCGTACGCCGTTGAGCCCGCAAGCCATCGCCGATGCCGACGTGGTGTTGTTGGCGGCGGACATCGAAGTCGCCACCGAGCGCTTCGCCGGCAAGAAGATCTACCGTTGCGGCACCGGCATTGCCCTCAAGCAATCCGAGGCGACCCTCAACAAGGCCCTGGCCGAAGGCGCGGTAGAAAGCACCGGCAGCGCGGCGGTGGCCAAGGCGGAAAAGACCGGCGTGTACAAACACCTGCTTACGGGTGTGTCGTTCATGCTGCCGATGGTGGTGGCGGGCGGTTTGTTGATTGCACTGTCATTTATGTTCGGCATCACCGCGTTTGAAGAGAAAGGCACCCTCGCTGCCGCGTTGAAAACCGTGGGCGATCACGCGTTCACCTTGATGGTGCCGCTGCTGGCAGGCTACGTCGCCTACTCGATCGCCGACCGTCCGGCCCTGGCCCCCGGCATGATCGGCGGGCTGCTGGCGACGACGTTGGGCGCGGGCTTTATCGGCGGGCTGTTCGCCGGGTTCCTGGCGGGTTACTGCGTCAAGTTGATCACCCGGGCGATCCCCTTGCCACAAAGCCTGGATGCGCTGAAACCGATCCTGATCATCCCGTTGCTGGCGAGCCTGGTCACGGGGCTGGCAATGATCTACCTGATCGGGCCGCCGGTGGCGCGCATGCTGGCGGGCCTGACGGAATACCTCAACTCCATGGGCACGACCAACGCGGTGCTGTTGGGCATCCTGTTGGGCGGCATGATGTGCGTCGATCTGGGTGGGCCGATCAACAAGGCGGCGTATGCATTCTCTGTCGGCATGTTGGCGGCGCACAGCGGTGGCCCGATTGCGGCGACCATGGCGGCCGGCATGGTGCCACCGATTGGCATGGGCATCGCCACCTTCCTCGCACGGCGCAAGTTTGCGCAGACGGAGCGCGAGGCGGGCAAGGCCGCGATCATCCTGGGGATGGTGTTTATCTCCGAAGGTGCGATTCCCTTCGCCGCCAAGGACCCGCTGCGCGTGATCCCGTCCAGCATCGCCGGCGGCGCGTTGGCCGGTGCCTTGTCGATGTACTTCGGTTGCAAGCTGGCGGCGCCCCACGGTGGCCTGGCGGTGCTGGTGATCCCGAATGCGATGAACCATGCGTTGCTGTATTTGCTGGCAATTGTGGCCGGTAGCTTGCTGACGGGGTTGGTGTACGCAGTGATCAAGCGCCCGGAAGTGGTCGAACTGTCGGTCGCCCCCGCCAAAGCCTGACTTGGAATGCAGTGAAAAAACTGTGGGAGCTGGCTTGCCTGCGATAGCGGTGGGTCAGCTTGCACATCTGCTACTGATACACCGCCATCGCAGGCAAGCCAGCTCCCACATTTAGATCTTCATTGGTCGCAAGATTAGTGTCATCTGCCCGTGTTTAAGTTGTCCTTTTGATCCTCAAGAGGGCACCTCGCATGAGCCACTTCGATCTCGGCCGTCGCCGTGTGATGCAAGCCGTTGGCGCCGGGCTGTTGCTGCCGGGCCTGGCGCCGGCGGTGATCGCTTCGGTCAAGGACCGGCCGCAACTCACCGATGGCGTGCAGTCCGGCGACTTGCTCGGCGACCGCGCGATGATCTGGAGCCGCAGCGACCGCCCCGCACGCATGGTGGTGGAGTGGGACACCCGCAGCACGTTCAGCAACCCGCGCAAGTTCATCTCGCCCCTGGCCGACAACCGCACGGATTTCACCGCCCGCGTCGAGCTCACCGGCCTGCCCGCCGACCAGGCGATTTTCTACCGTGTGCACTTCGAAGACGCCCAGAGCGGCGTTGCCAGTGAGCCCTGGTTCGGCCACCTGCGCAGCGTGCCGCAACAGCGCCGCGACATCCGTTTTGTGTGGAGCGGCGACACCGTCGGCCAGGGCTTCGGCATCAACCCGGACATCGGCGGCATGCGCATCTACGAAGCCATGCGCCTGCGCCTGCCGGACTTCTTTATCCACAGCGGCGACACCATCTACGCCGACGGCCCGGTGCCCGCACAGCTGGTCACCGAAGGCGGGCGCGTGTGGCGCAACATCACCACCGAAGCCAAGAGCAAAGTCGCGGAAACCCTCGACGAATATCGCGGCAATTACCGCTACAACCTGCTGGATGAAAACGTGCGCCGCTTCAATGCCGAGGTGCCGCAGATCTGGCAGTGGGACGATCACGAAGTGGTCAATAACTGGTCGCCGAGCAAGCAGCTCGATGAGCGTTACCAGACCAAGGACATCCACACCCTGGTCGGCCGCGCGCGCCAGGCCTGGCTGGAATATTCACCGATGCGCCGCCAGGCCGCCGACGGTGGCGGACGGATCTATCGCAAGCTCAGCTACGGGCCGTTGCTCGATGTGTTTGTGCTGGATATGCGCAGTTATCGCGGGCCCAACGATGACAACCTGGGCGGCGAAAAGCCCTTCCTTGGCCGTGAGCAACTGGACTGGCTCAAACGTGAGCTCAAGGGCTCGCAGGCGCAGTGGAAAGTGATTGCCGCCGACATGCCCATCGGCCTTGGCGTGCCGGATGGCGAGGTGAGCCCCGGCGTGCCGCGTTGGGAGGCGATTGCCAACAATGACCCGGGCGCGCCCCAAGGCCGAGAGTTGGAGATTGCCGAGCTGCTGGGGTTTCTGCGTGCGCAGAAGGTGCGCAACCATGTCTGGCTGACTGCTGATGTGCATTACTGCGCGGCGCATCACTATCACCCGGATCGGGCGGCGTTCCAGGATTTCGAGCCGTTCTGGGAGTTTGTCGCGGGGCCGTTGAATGCGGGGAGTTTCGGGCCGAATCCGTTGGATAAGACGTTTGGGCCTGAGGTGGTGTTCGAGAAAGCGCCACCGGCACAGAACACCTCGCCGTTTGCCGGGTTCCAGTTTTTTGGTGAGGTGCAGATTGATGGGCAGACGGCGGAGTTGACGGTGATCTTGCGGGATCTGGATGGCGTGTCGGTGTTCCAGCAAAAACTCCAACCTGTCTGACTTGGAATGCAATTAAAACTGTGGGAGCTGGCTTGCCTGCGATAGCGGTGTGTCAGCTTGCACATTTGCTACTGATACACCGCTATCGCAGGCAAGCCAGCTCCCACATTTTGATCTCCATTGGCTTTGGAGGGTCAGTACACGTCGCGACGGTAGCGGCCCTGTTCAATCAGGCGCTCTACCGCTTCACTGCCCAGAATATCCACCAACGCCTGATCCACCCCGGCCGCCATCCCCTGCAAACTGCCGCACACATAAATCGCCGCACCCTCGGCCAGCCACTTGCGCAGCACATCCGCCGACTCACGCAGGCGGTCCTGCACGTAGATTTTTTCCTCCTGGTCGCGGGAAAACGCCAGGTCCAGCAACGCCAGGTCGCCGCTGGCCAGCCAGCCTTGCAGCTCGTCCTGGCAGAGGAAGTCGTGGGCGATATTGCGTTCGCCAAACAGCAGCCAGTTGCGCTGCTGGCCATCGGCAATGCGTGCCTTGAGCAAGCTGCGCAGGCCGGCCAGGCCGGTGCCGTTGCCCAGCAGGATCATCGGCACCGGCGCGTCGGGCAGGTGGAAGCCACTGTTGCGCCGCAGGCGCAGGCTGATGGCCGAGCCAAGGGCGGCGTGTTCGGTGAGCCAACCGGAACCCAGGCCCAGGCTGCCATCGGGGTGGCGTTCCTGGCGTACGATCAGCTCCAGCACGCCGTCGCTGGCAATCGAGGCGATGGAGTATTCGCGCATGCCCAGCGGCACCAGCGCATTCACCAGCGCCTGGGCGTGCAGGCCCACCAAGTGGGCGCGATGGGTCGGCAGTTGGCGGGTGGCCAGGGCCTGGTCGAGGGTGTGCGCCAAGTCGTCGATCAATACGCCGTCGCTGCCGGCCAGCCCGAGGCCTTCGAGGAAGTGCTCGATGGCCCAGGGGCAATTGCGCGGGAGGATTTCCACCAGGTCGCCGGCTTGCCAGGTCTGCGGCGCAGACGGGGTCAGGCCCAGCAGGTAGACGTCGGAGCCGCTGCTGTCGCGGTTGAGCAGGGTGCGTTGGGCCAGGGTCCAGTTTTCGTACTGGGCGGTCGGCCATGCCGCAGTGGGGGCCTGACCGGTCAGTTGCCCAAGTTGTTGTTGCCAGTGCAGCAGGGCAGTGGTGTCGCCGCTGTCCACTTCCACGGGGGCGAACAGCGGGTTGCCGCCCTGGTTGGTCAGCCAGAAATGCAGGCGCCGGGCGAAACCGCAGAAGTGTTCGTACTGCCGATCGCCCAGGGCCAATACCGAGTAGTAGTTCAAGCCTTTGAGGGACAGGTCCTGGCCGAGCACGCTGCGTTCAAAACCACGGGCGCTGTCGGGCGCTTCGCCGTCGCCGAAGGTGCTGACCACGAACAGGGCGTTTTCGGACTGGCGCAGGTCATCCTGGCTGACGCTGCCCAGGGGTTGCACCTTCACTGGCAAGCCGGCCGCCTGCAATTGCCCGGCGGTTTGCCAGGCCAGTTGTTCGGCGAAACCGCTCTGGCTGGCGAAGCCGATCAGCCACGCCGGGGCATCGCTGTTGTTGGCGCCAAGGCCCTTGCGTGCATCGCGCACCTGGCGTTTTTTG
The DNA here is from genome assembly GCF_030687495.1 of Pseudomonas sp. FP453. Classification (NCBI taxonomy): domain Bacteria; kingdom Pseudomonadati; phylum Pseudomonadota; class Gammaproteobacteria; order Pseudomonadales; family Pseudomonadaceae; genus Pseudomonas; species Pseudomonas sp. FP453. The sequence goes on from NZ_CP117435.1 coordinate 952,580, forward strand.
CGGCGACGGTCGAGGTACAGCAACCAGCCGGTGATAAAGAACAACGGCATCAGCAGCGAACTGACGGTGAGGATAATGCGCGCCCCGCCAGGCCGAAATAGCTGCCGGTGTGCAGCGCGTAGACGCTGGTCAGCAGCTGCGAGCCGAGGGTCTTGCTGGCGTAGCGGTCGTGGGATTTGACCTCGCCGGTGGCGGTGTCGAGGTTGAGCTGGTTCAGCGCGCGGTCGTGGGGCGAGTCTTGCAGCAGGTAGTAGACCGTGGCCGGTTGCCCGGCGACGGCGGGCATGCGGATGTTGTAGGCGCTCAAGCCAGGGCCGGCGCTGCTGTAGATGCTGCTCCACATCGCGTCGTAGTTGGCCACGGGCGCCGGGCCTTGCGGCGGCGGGCCGCGCTTGCGCATGCGCTCGTTTTGCGGCGCGTCGGACAGCAGCTTGGTCACGCCCTGGTTGTACCAGTCGTAGGACCAATACAGCCCGGTCAGCGCCGCCAGCAGGTAGGCCAGCAGGCACCAGGTGCCGAACACCGAGTGCAGGTCCCAGTTGAAACTGCGACCTTTCTTGCGCCAGTCCAGGGTCAGCCACACGCGCCAGCTGGCGACCTGGCGCGGCCAGCGCAGGTACAGGCCGGACAGGCAGAAGAACACCAGGATCAGCGTGCACGCGCCGGTGATGTTGCGCCCGGTGTCGCCCATCACCAGGAAGCGGTGAAATTGCAGGAGGAAGCCGAACACGTCCTGGCCGACCACGTCGCCCATGTAGTCGCCGGTGTACGGGTCGAAATAGCGCAACTGGCCACGGCGCTCGCCGGGTGGCGGGGTGAAGAACACGCGCGCGGCATTGCCGCTGTCGCTTTCGACGAAGAGCATGGCCACGGTCTGGCCTTCGGTGGCCTCCAGCTTGCGCACCAGCTCGGCGGGCGGCAGCACGCCGGCGTCGCGTTTTTCCACCGTCAGTACGCTGGGGTTGAGCGCCCGCAGGATTTCATCCTGAAACGAAACCGCTGCCCCGGTGATCCCCATCAAGGCCAGCACCAGCCCGGCCGTAATGCCGAAGAACCAGTGCAACTGGAACAGGGTTTTCTTCAACACGTCTGACCGCCTCGTCTATCTGGTTGTAAATGCACGGCGCGCATTATGCCGTGGGTTATCGAGAAGTATTCTGTTTTACACGCAAAAGCCCCACGCATCCGATGCGTGGGGCTTTTGCGCTTTGCTGCCGCTTTTAGAAGTGGAAGCTGGTGGACAGCAACGCCGTGCGACCCGCCGCCTGGTTGGCGAAGTGCGAGGCGTAGGCTTTGTCGTAGTAGGTCTTGTCGGTCAGGTTCTGCACGTTCAATTGCAGGTCGACGTTCTTGGTCAGCTTGTAGCTGGCCATGGCGTCGTAGCGGGTGTAGGACGGTACATACACGGTGTTGGCCGCATCGCCGTAAACCTGGTCGACATAGAACGCGCCGCCACCGATGGTCAGCTTTGGCGTCACGTTGTAAGTGGTCCACAGGCTGAACGAGTTTTCCGGGGTGTTCGGCATCTGGTTGCCTTTGTTCGAACCGGTCGTGACGATGCCCAGGCGGGTGCCGTTTCTGCCTGGATCAACCAGCTCGCTTTTCAGGTAGCTGTAGCCGGCGAACACTTGCCATTGCTCGGTGATCTTGCCGCTGGCGGACAATTCCAGGCCGTCGACGCGGGACTCGCCGGCGGTTTCGTAGGTGTTGGAATCCACCAGGATGCGGGTGTTTTTCTTCTCGGTACGGAACACCGCAGCCGACAGCGACAGGCGGTTGTGGAACAGGTCCCACTTGGTGCCCAGCTCGTAGTTGACGGTTTCTTCCGGTTTCAGGTCGCTGGTGTTGATGCCGGTCGGGATGGCGTTGTTGTCCACGCCTTCACCCACCAGGCCGCCGGCGGGCGACGCCGAGGTGGCGTAGGAGGTGTAGATGCTGCCGTTTTCCAGCGGCTTCCAGACCAGACCGGCCTGCCAGTTGAAGAACTGGCTGTCGTCCTTGACCTTGGTGCGCCCGGTGGTGGCATTGGTGTTGGCTTCGGTGTCGAAGGTGTCGTAGCGCACGCCGACGTTCAGCAGCCATTTCGGGTCCAGCTCGATGGTGTCGAACACATAGGCGGCGCGGCTGGTGGCCTTGGTGTTGGTGCCCATGTAGTTGCGTGCGACGCTGCCGGTCCAGGCGTCGTCCGGGTTCGGGTTGCCCAGGGAGGTGCACTGGCCGCCCTGGCTGCCGGCAGCCACGGTGCAGTTGGGGTTGGTATTCGGGCTGATCGTGTAGCCGCTGACGCGGGTTTCTTCACCGGTGAATTCCAGGCCGGTGGAGTAGCTGTGCTTGAAGCCCAGGGCCTGGAAACTGCCAAACAGATCGGTCTGGTTGGTGGTCGTGGTCGTGGTGGAGACGCGGGCATTGGCACGACGCCACACGGTGCCGTATTTGTTGACGTTGCCTTTGCTGTCGTCCGGCTGGGTGAGGACGTAGTCCTGGCCGGTGCTGCCATGACGCAGGGTGTTTTTCAGCGTCATGCTGTCGTTCAGGTCGTGCTCGACGGAGATCGTGCTGATGTCCGCACGGGTCTTGCGGAAGTCGCGATCCTTGAGGCCGTAGAAGTTGCTGCTGTCGCCGCCGTCGGTGGGTTTGTCGTGGACGTGGGTGGTGGTCGTGGCCGAGCCGTAGCCGTACGGAATGCCCGAATCCGGCAGGTCGTTGCTTTCCATGTGGTAGTAGCTGAGGTTGACGCGGGTCGGGGTGCCCAGGCCAAAGGTCAGCGACGGGGCCACGCCCCAACGGTCGTAATTGACGGCGTCGCGGCCGGCGACGTTTTGTTCGTGGCTCATCAGGTTCAGGCGGAACGCGGCGCTGTCGTCGAGGAACTGGCGGTTCACGTCGAGCACGTAGCGGCGGGTCTGGTCGGAACCGTAGGTGAAGCCGCCGTTGGTGAAGTCCCGCGCTTGTGGGGTCTTGCTCACCAGGTTGAGGCTGCCACCGGCCGAGCCGCGACCGCCGAAGGACGAGTTCGGGCCTTTGCTGACTTCGATGGATTCGATGTCGAAGATCTCGCGGCTCTGGCCGCCGGTGTCGCGCACGCCGTCGAGGTAGGTGTCGCCCTGGGCGTCAAAACCACGGATGAACGGACGGTCGCCCTGTGGGTTGCCGCCTTCGCCGGCGCCGAAGGTGATCCCCGGTACGGTGCGCAAGGCATCTTGCAGCGAGGTGGCGGCGGTGTCCTTGAGGACTTGTTGCGGCACCACGGTGACCGAGCGCGGCGTGTCCACCAGCGGTGCGGTGTACTTTTGCGAGGACGCTTTTTCCACCTGGTAGGAAGTCTGGTCCTGTTCCTGGCCGGTGATGCTGGTAGCGCCCAGGGAGATGCTGTTGCGCTCGCCTTTTTGTTCAGTGTCGTCGGCCGCTTGCGCCAAGTGGGCAGCAGAGCTGGCGGTCAGGGCGACGCCGATGGCCGAAGCCAACAGACGTGGTGAACTGGCAGGTGTTTTTATTGAAGTGCGCGACATGACGTGTCCTTTCCCCAAGGATGTGAGGCGGCGGAATATAGGGCGAACACGACTTTCTATCAATTGCGATACATTGCTAATTGCGTTGAATTTACATTCTTTACACTTTTTGCTTACGGTTTTTACGATGTCATCCGTCCACGGCGTTTTACAGGCTTGATAAGAATCAATACCATTGGCGCCTCTCTGCATTCAGGTATTGCCCATGTTGCTGCACATTCCCGGCCTGTTCTCTCGTGAGGAAGTGCAGCGCATCCGCCAAGCCCTGGAAAGCACCGATTGGGCCGACGGCAAAATCACCGCCGGGCACCAGTCCGCCAAAGCCAAGCACAACCTGCAGCTGCCCGAAGGCCACCCGTTGGCCAAGGAAATCGGTGCGGCGATGTTGGAGCGGCTGTGGAAAAATCCGCTGTTTATGTCAGCGGCGTTACCGCACAAGGTGTTCCCGCCGCTGTTCAACTGCTACACCAGCGGCGGCAGTTTCGACTTCCATATCGACAACGCCGTGCGCCAGGCGCGGGGCAGCATTGAGCGGGTGCGCACGGACTTGTCGTCCACCTTGTTCTTCAGCGATCCGGAGGAATACGACGGCGGCGAGCTGGAGATCCAGGACACCTTCGGCCTGCAACGGGTCAAGTTGCCGGCCGGCGACATGGTGCTGTACCCCGGCTCCAGCCTGCACAAAGTCAACGCCGTGACCCGTGGCGCGCGCTACGCCTCGTTCTTCTGGACCCAAAGCCTGGTGCGCGAAGACAGCCAGCGCACCCTGCTGTTCGAAATGGACGGCGCGATCCAGCAACTGACCGCCGATATGCCCGACCATCCGGCGCTGATCCAGCTCACCGGCACCTACCACAACCTGTTGCGCCGCTGGGTCGAGGTCTGACATGGGCTTCTTGCTGCGCCGTGAAGAAGTGCTCAACGTCGAGCAACTGCAAGCCATGCTCGACGACTCCCCGGTGCGCGCCGCCCAGGCGATCCTGATGGCGGCGAAGGAGGGCGTGGTGGATGCGCAGGCGCTGCTCGGGCAAATCCTGTTGGAAGGCCGTGGCATTGCGCGGGATGAAGCGCTGGGGTTGCGCTGGTTCCAGATCGCGGCCCAGGGCGGGCACCTGATGGCGCGCAATATGGCCGGGCGGTGTCTGGAGCATGGTTGGGGGTGTGCGGCTGATGAGGTTGCGGCGGCGAAGGCATACCGTTTGGCGGCTGAAGCGGGTTTGGATTGGGCGCAGTACAACTATGCCAATCTGCTGGCTACCGGGCGGGGTGTTGCCGAAGACCAGCAACAAGCGTTGAGCCTCTATCGCCAGGCAGCGGAACAGGGCCATGCCAAGTCGATGAATCTGCTGGGGCGTTATCTGGAAGACGGGCGGTTCTGTGGGCAGGACCTGGACGCGGCCGTGGATTGGTATCGTCGCTCTGCTGAAGGCGGGGATTTTCGCGGGCAGTTCAGCTACGCGGCGGTGCTGGCAGATCGAGGTCAAGTCGATGTGGCGCTGGAGTGGTTGCGCGAGGCGTTGGCGGGGGGGAATTTGAAGTTCTTGAGAACGGCGCAAAAGGCGTTGGCAGCGGCGAATGATCCGCAGATTCGGGCGATGGCCGAGGCTTACGAGGCGCGTGCGACACAGCTAACTCTGTAATGTGGCGAGGGAGCTTGCTCCCGCTGGAGTGCGAAGCACTCCCAACATCGTCGGGGCCGCTGCGCAGCCCAGCGGGAGCAAGCTCCCTCGCCACAGAGAGCCGGTTTCTACAGGGTCAGACGTAGAAGGATTTCAGTGGCGGAAAGCCATTGAACTCAACCGCGCTGTAGCTGGTGGTGTACGCACCCGTCGACAACCAGTACAAACGATCACCAATCGCCAGGTTCAGCGGCAGGCCGTACTTGTAGTTTTCGTACATGATATCGGCGCTGTCGCAGGTAGGACCGGCGATGACCACTTCTTCCATCTCGCCTTTCTTCTCGGTCCAGATCGGGAACTTGATGGCTTCGTCCATGGTTTCGATCAGGCCGGAGAATTTGCCCACATCCGTGTACACCCAACGCTCGACGGCGGTGCGGGATTTACGCGCGACCAATACCACTTCGCTGACCAGGATACCGGCGTTGGCGATCAACGAACGGCCCGGCTCCAGGATGATTTCCGGCAGGTCGTCGCCGAAGTCTTCCTTGAGGAAGCGGATGATTTCTTCAGCGTAGGTTTCCAGGCTGTTGGTGCGGGTGATGTAGTTGGCCGGGAAGCCGCCGCCCATGTTGATCAGCTTGAGGTGGATGCCGTCTTCTTCTTTCAGGCGCTCGAAGATCACTTTGACCTTGGCGATCGCCGCGTCCCACACGCTGATGTCGCGCTGTTGCGAGCCGACGTGGAAGGAGATGCCGTACGGCACCAGGCCCAGGTCGCGGGCGAGGATCAGCAGGTCCATGGCCATGTCGGTCTGGCAGCCGAATTTGCGCGACAAAGGCCAGTCAGCCGTGGTCGAGCCTTCGGTGAGGATGCGTACATACACTTTCGAACCCGGTGCGGCCTTGGCGATGTTGCGCAGGTCGGCTTCGGAGTCGGTGGAGAACAGGCGCACGCCCTTCTCGTAGAAGTAGCGGATGTCCTTGGATTTCTTGATGGTGTTGCCGTAGCTGATACGGTCGGCGCTGACGCCGCGGTCCATGACCTTGTCCAGCTCGTAGATCGAGGCGATGTCGAAGCTCGAACCTTTCTCTTTGAGCAGGTCGATGATCTCGACGGCCGGGTTGGCCTTGACGGCGTAGTACACCTTGGCGAATTCGAAACCGGCGCGCAGGTCGTCGTAGGCCTGGCTGATCATCGCGGTGTCGATCACCACGAACGGGGTTTCTTGCTTGTCGGCGAACGCCTTCATTTTGTCAAAAGTGGCGCGCGCGAAATAGTCTTCGACGTTGATCGACATGCTGGGAACTCCTAAGGGCAAACTGATTTAAACAATGGGTGCAAATGAACGTCCTCCGTATCCCCACTTTGGTTCGCCTACTTCCCAAGGCATGTCGCCGAAAGCAAAAAGGCCACGGGAATAAACGCTGCCCTTGGCCTTGCTGTCTCGTCGTCAGTACTTGAGCCGGATGGATCGTTTCCAGCATGGACGTTCGGCGCGAACTTTAGGGCGTGAGGGGCTTGAGATCAACTAAAAATGTCGCGTTTTTGCACGCGTTCGTCGCGAGGACCCGTGCAGCTACTTATGTAACCGACCGGTGTGACGGAATGATGTTCCCCGGAGGGGGCAAATCAGGGGGATTTGTGGTGTATTCATCGCAGGCAAGCCAGCTCCCACAGGGATCGGTGTCATTCATGACAACGCGGTCCCATGTGGGAGCTGGCTTGCCTGCGATAGCGGTCTATCAGGCCAACGCGGTTTCGGCAGGCGAAACGATACTGGTCTTGCCACCCCGGGACTTACCGGAACTCAGGTACTCGGCAATCGACTCCTGGGTCACTTCCCCCAGGAACACCCGCTCCGCATCCATCACCGGCAACCACGAGCGGTTGAACTCGTACATGCGCGACAACAGGATGCGCAAATGCTCGTCATACGCCGCCGTGGCGTTGAACTCGCGCAGGTACTGGCCACAGGTGCCGCTCTGACGGTGCAGGTCGCGACGTCGTACATAACCCAGCGCCTTGTTCTCGGCACAGGTCACCACCACATAGCGGCGGTCAAGTTCGTCCATCAGTTCCAGCGCATCGGCCACCGGGGTTTCCGGGCTGACCGACGGCGCGTTGTCCGCCGCATCTTCGGCCTTCACCAGCAACAGGCGCTTGAGCGTGCTGTCCTGGCCGACGAAATTGCTGACGAACTCGTCGGCTGGATGGGCCAGCAGCGTGTCCGGGTGGTCGATCTGCAACAGTTTTCCTGCACGGAAGATGGCGATCTTGTCCCCCAGCTTGATCGCTTCGTCGATGTCGTGGCTGACCATGATCACGGTCTTGTTCAGCGCGCGCTGCATCTCGAAGAATTCGTTCTGGATCATCTCGCGGTTGATCGGGTCGACCGCGCCGAACGGCTCATCCATCAACAGCAGCGGCGCATCGGCCGCCAGTGCGCGGATCACGCCGATCCGCTGCTGCTGGCCGCCGGACAATTCACGCGGATAGCGATGCAGGTACTGCTTGGGCTCCAGCTTGATCATGCTCATCAACTCGCGGGCGCGGTCGTGGCATTTCTGCTTGTCCCAGCCCAGCAGCTTGGGCACGACCACGATGTTTTCCTCGATGGTCATGTTGGGGAACAGGCCGATCTGCTGGATCACATACCCGATGTTGCGGCGCAGGGTCACGGCGTCGAGGTCGGTGGTGTCTTCGCCGTTGATCAAAATCTTGCCCGAGGTCGGCTTGATCAGGCGGTTGATCATTTTCAGCGTGGTGCTTTTCCCACAGCCAGAAGGGCCGAGGAATACACAAATTTCGCCTTCATTGACGGTCAGGCTTACATCGTTCACGGCGGTGACAGTCTTGCCGTTGCTTTGGAAGGTCTTGGACAGGTTTTGAAGTTCGATCATTTGAGCAATCCTTTTGGAGTCAGCGAGCGTTGCAGCCATTGCAGGAGCAGGTCGGCGAAGATGGCCAGGAGACTGACCAGTACGGCGCCGACGATCAGCATCGACATGTCGCTGCGGCTGATGGCAGCCAGAATCAGTACACCCAGGCCACCGGCGCCGATGGTGGCGGCAATGGTCATTACACCGATGTTCATCACCACGGCGGTGCGCACACCGGCGAGGATCACCGGTACGGCGATGGGCAGCTCGACCATGCGCAGGCGCTGGCCGAAGGTCATGCCGATGCCGCGTGCAGCCTCGCGAATGCCCGGTTCCACGCCGGTCAGGGCCAGGTAGGTGTTTCGCATGATCGGCAACAGGGAGTAGAGGAACACGGCGGTGATCGCCGGCATCGGCCCCAGGCCCTGGCCGAATTTGGAGTAGAACGGCAGCAGCAGGCCGAACAGGGCGATGGATGGCACGGTCAGCAGTACCGTGGCGCTGGCTTGCAGTGGGCCGGCCAGGCTCGGGAAGCGCGTCATCAGGATGCCCAGGGGCACGCCGATGAAGATCGCGAGGATCACGGCGATACCCACCAGGGTGATGTGCTGCCAGGTCAGGTGCAGGACTTGGGCCCAATCAAGATGGGAAAAGGCGTTCAGGAATTCCATGTCTTCTCCTCTTATTGATTGATCGGATGCTGGCGCAGGAAATCTGCGGCAACGGCGGAAGGGCTCTCGTGATCGACATCGACCCGCGCATTCAGCTGGCGCATGGTTTCGTCGTCGAACAGCGCGGCCAGTGGCTTGAGCTCGTCGGCCAGTTGCGGGTGGGCGTCGAGATAAACCTGACGCACCACGGGCGCGGCGGTGTAGTCCGGGAAGTAGTGCTTGTCGTCTGCCAGCAGCTTCAATTTGAAGGCGTTGAGGCGACCGTCGGTGGTGTAGACCAAACCGGCAAACACCTGGCCGTTACGCAGGGCCGTGTAGACCAGTCCGGCGTCCATCTGCCGGGTGTTTTTGCGTGTGAGGTTCATGTCGTACAGCTTGACCATGCCGGCCAGGCCGTCGGAGCGGTTGGCGAACTCGGTGTCCAGGGCCACCAGGCGATTGGGGTTGGTGCCCAGAGCTACCGCTTTGGTCAGGTCGCTGATGCTGTTGATCTCGGGATGCTCAGCGGCCACCTTCTCCGGCAGCGCCAGGGCGTAGGTGTTGCTGAACCGCGACGGGGCGAGCCAGACCAGGCCTTTTTTCGCGTCGAGTTCTTTTACTCGGGCGTAGGACTGTTCGCTGTCGAGCTTCTCGTCCACGTGGTTGTAGGCCACCAGCGACACGCCGGTGTATTCCCAGATCAGGTCCAGTTGCCCGCTTTCCTGGGCACTGCGCGCCAGGTTGCTGCCCAGGCCGCCGGTCACGCGGGTGTCATAGCCCTTGGTGCGCAGGTACTGGGAGGTGATTTCGGCAAGCAGGGTCTGTTCGGTGAACACCCGGGCGCCGATGCGGATGACCGGTTTTTCAGCGGCTTGCGCAATACCTGCGAACAGCAGGACGCAGCCTAATATCAAGCTAAGTTTTTTCATGTCGATTCCTTTACCAAGCCTTAAGACGCGCGTAACCCGCGTTCCAGCCAGAGGCGGCTGGCCAGGGTCACCAGACCGTCAAGCAGCAAAGCCAGCAACGCGGTACACGCGGCGCCGAGCAGCAATTGCGGCTGGTTGTTCAGGGCGATGCCGGGAAAGATCAGGCTGCCCAGGCTGTTGGCGCCAATCAGGAACGCCAGGGGCGCGGTGCCGACGTTGATCGCCAGGGCCACGCGCACGCCACCGATGATGATCGGCACGGCGTTGGGCAATTCCACGCGCAGCAGGATCTGGCGCGGCGTCATGCCGATGCCGGTGGCGGCTTCTTTCAGGGAGCCCTGGACGTTTTTCAGGCCTTCGTAGGTGTTGCGCACGATGGGCAGGAGGGAGGCGAGGAACAGTGCGAAGATCGCCGGGCCGCTGCCGATGCCGAGGACGCCGAGGGCGATGGCCAGTACGGCCAGGGGAGGGACGGTGTTGCCGATGTTGAAGATCTGCATGAAGCGTTCTGCGCGCCCGACCATGTGCGGTCGGCTGAGCAGGATACCGGCGGGGATGCCCACGACAAGGGCGGCCAGCATGGAGACTAGAACGAGGATCAGGTGTGCTTGCAGGTAAAACAACAAATCGTCGCGGTACAGTTCGATCGTGTTGATGCCGATCCAGTGGACCAGCAGGGCCAGGAGAGCGACGACAACCGCTCCTCCTATCAGCCCTTTGCCATAGCGAATAGCCACAGGCGGACTCCTTTTTTCTTTTGTCGGCGAACACATTTCCGAGCGGCAATGCCATTCCTGGCTGTCGGCGAATGAGTTCGCGAAAAGCAGCTTGGTCATGTCGATAAGACGGCATGAGATCAAGCCATGAGCGCAGCCTCGTCAGGCTAACTTGCTGATTTATCAGCCCCTGTTCCGAGTGCGGTAGCAGGGGAGTGGACGTCTCGACCTTTTAAAAGGTTCCACACTTGGCAGCATTTAGCCACCCCCCATCGGGTGAACGGTGGTCCGGCGCCCGGGGTTTGCGCTATACTCACCGCCCTTTTTTGACTCACCTGCCAGGCGATTTCCCATGACCCACCAGGCCGCCGAAGTCGCGAAACGCCGCACTTTCGCCATTATTTCCCACCCCGATGCCGGTAAAACCACCATCACCGAGAAACTCTTGCTGATGGGCAAGGCAATCGCTGTGGCCGGCACGGTGAAATCCCGCAAATCCGACCGCCATGCCACCTCCGACTGGATGGAAATGGAAAAACAACGGGGTATCTCCATTACCACGTCGGTCATGCAGTTCCCGTATCGCGACCACATGGTCAACCTGCTCGACACCCCGGGCCACGAAGACTTCTCCGAAGACACCTACCGCACCCTGACTGCGGTGGACTCGGCGCTGATGGTCCTCGACGGCGGTAAAGGCGTCGAGCCACGCACCATCGCGCTGATGGACGTGTGCCGTCTGCGTGACACGCCCATCGTCAGCTTCATCAACAAACTCGACCGCGACATCCGCGACCCGATCGAGCTGTTGGATGAGATCGAAGCCGTCCTGAAGATCAAGGCCGCGCCGATCACCTGGCCGATTGGTTGCTACCGTGACTTCAAGGGCGTGTACCACCTGGCCGACGACTACATCATTGTCTACACCGCCGGCCACGGTCACGAGCGCACCGAAACCAAGATCATCGAGAAGCTCGACTCGGACGAAGCCCGCGCCCACCTGGGTGACGAGTACGACCGCTTTGTCGACCAGCTGGAACTGGTGCAGGGTGCCTGCCATGCGTTCAACCAGCAGGAATTCCTCGACGGCCAGCTGACCCCGGTGTTCTTCGGTACGGCGTTGGGCAACTTCGGTGTCGACCACGTACTCGACGCCGTTGTGGATTGGGCGCCGAAGCCGCTGGCCCGTGTCGCCAACGAGCGCACCGTGGAGCCTGTGGAAGAGAAATTCACCGGTTTCGTGTTCAAGATCCAGGCGAACATGGACCCGAAACACCGCGACCGCATCGCCTTCATGCGCATCTGCTCCGGCAAATACGAAAAAGGCATGAAGATGCGCCACGTGCGCACCGGCAAGGACGTGCGCATCGGCGACGCCCTGACGTTCTTCTCCTCCGAGCGTGAACAGCTGGAAGAAGCCTACGCCGGCGACATCATCGGCCTGCACAACCACGGCACCATCCAGATCGGTGACACCTTCACCGAAGGCGAAGCGCTAGGCTTCACCGGTATCCCGCACTTCGCCCCGGAACTGTTCCGCCGCGTACGCCTGCGCGACCCGCTGAAATCCAAGCAACTGCGCCAGGGCCTGCAGCAACTCGCGGAAGAGGGCGCCACCCAGGTGTTCTTCCCGGAGCGCAGCAACGACATCATCCTCGGCGCCGTCGGTGTGCTGCAGTTCGATGTGGTGGCCAGCCGCTTGAAAGAGGAATACAAGGTCGAATGCTCCTACGAGCCCATCACCGTGTACTCCGCGCGCTGGATCGATTGCAGCGATAAGAAGAAGTTGGAAGAGTTCTGCAACAAGGCTGTGGAAAACCTCGCGGTCGACGGCGGTGGTCACTTGACCTACCTGGCGCCGACGCGGGTGAACCTGGCGCTGATGGAAGAGCGCTGGCCGGATGTGAAATTCCGTGCGACCCGCGAGCACCACTAAGGGCTGAGCGGTAAAAGAAGGGTGAGGCTGTGATGGCTTCACCCTTTTTTTATGCCCAACACAAATCAAAACTGTGGGAGCTGGCTTGCCTGCGATGGCGGTGTATCAGTCGCCAATGTGCAAGCTGATCCACCGCTATCGCAGGCAAGCCAGCTCCCACAGTTTGATCTTCACAAGACTTGGGATTGGCGAGAACCGTATATCGGGTCTAGTTTTTACCCACTGACCGTAAAGGAGACCGCTGTGTTTAGTATTCAACGCGTTATCCACCTGGTTCTACTCGCTGGCCTGGCGCTACCCACCGCACCCGCCCTGGCCGACGCCGGCACGCCCCAATGGAAAGACACCGGCCCCGTCACCAAGCGCAAGCAGCAGGAGGTCAACTCCGGCAGCTGGCAACCCCAGGCCCAGCCCGCGCCCAAGGAAGATGCGGAAAACCCCTACAACGAAGGGGAAGACAGCGAAACCTATGACGACGGCGACACCTGACGGGCGAGTGGCGCAAACCCCGGATCGGAACTAGCTTGATTGGGAGTCTCGGTCGAACGCCGGGGCACGTAGTTCACTGACTGGACGGAAACCAACCATGACTATCTTTCAACGTGTTGTGCTGTTGCTGAAAGTGTTGGTGCTGTTAACGCTGGGTACCACCACCGCATGGGCCAATAGCGCCGTGCAAAGCCAGGCGCCTGGGTTTGTGGCGGCGAAGCACTTGCAGCTGGCCAAGAGCGAATCCGAAGCCGGTGACAAAGGCCAAGGCGGCTCCGAGGATGACGACGACCAACAAGCGCCGCCGCCAGAGGATGACGACAGCGAAGGCGACAGCGATACCTGAGTCGAGACGAAAAAAAGCCCCACCTGCCGGACTGATGCGCAATCCGACGGGTGGGGCGGTAGAACTCCTGTAATGCCCTGGGCTTGATCACCCAGGGCATTTTTTTGCGCGATTACGCCACGAATTGCTCCGCGTAGTGGCAAGCCACCTGACGGTTATCCAAGGCGCGCAGTTGCGGCTCTTCGCTGCTGCACCGCGCGGTCGCATACGGGCAGCGCTTGTGGAAGGCGCAGCCAGGCGGCGGGTTCAGCGGGTTGGGCAGTTCGCCGACGATCTTGATCTTCGGCTTGTTCGGGTCCGGGTGGATGGTCGGGGTGGCCGACAGCAGCGCCTGGGTGTACGGGTGCAGCGGGCGCGCGTAGATGTCTTCCTTGGGACCGACTTCCACCGGGCGGCCGAGGTACATCACCATCACGTCATCGGCAACGTGTTGCACCACCGCGAGGTTGTGGGAAATGAACACGTAGGCCGTGTTGAATTCCTGCTGCAAATCCATGAACAGGTTGAGCACCTGGGCCTGGATCGACACGTCCAGCGCCGAGGTCGGTTCATCCGCCACCAGCACTTTCGGTTGCAGCATCATGGCGCGGGCCAGGGCGATACGCTGGCGCTGGCCACCGGAGAACATGTGCGGGTAGCGCTGATAATGCTCGGGGCGCAGGCCCACTTGCTTCATCATCGCCTGCACTTTCTCGCGGCGTTCGGCGGCGGACAGGTTGGTGTTGATCAACAGCGGCTCGCCGAGTTGATCACCGACTTTCTGCCGCGGGTTCAACGACGCGTACGGGCTCTGGAACACCATCTGCACGTCTTTGCGCAATTGCTTGCGCTGGGCCTTGTCGGCGCCGGCGACTTCCTGGCCGGCGATTTTCAGCGAACCCGAAGACGGCTCTTCAATCAGCGTCAGTGCGCGGGCCAGGGTGGACTTGCCGCAGCCCGACTCGCCTACAACCGCGAGGGTCTTGCCAGCTTCCAGCTCGAAGGACACACCATTAAGCGCGCGTACCAGCGCATGGCCCTTGAACAGGCCACGGGACACTTCGTAGTGACGGGTCAGGTCGCGGGCGGTAAGAACGACGGCCATTACGCCACCTCCTGGTTCAAGGGGTAGAAGCAGCGCGCGAGGCTGTTGGTTTTCGGATCAAGGCCCGGGCGTTGGGCACGGCAGGATTCCTGCACGTACGGGCAGCGCGGCGACAGCAGGCAACCCTGCGGGCGGTCGTAACGGCCCGGAACGATGCCTGGCAAGGTCGCCAGGCGCGTGGCGCCCAGGCTGTGCTCGGGAATCGCCTTGAGCAGCGCTTCGCTGTACGGATGCGCGGGGATGTCGAACAACTGCGGCACCTGGCCGACTTCCACGGCTTGGCCGGCGTACATCACGCACACGCGCTGGGCGGTTTCAGCCACGACCGCGAGGTCGTGGGTGATCAGCACCAGGCCCATGTTCTGCTCTTTTTGCAGGGCCAGCAGCAGTTCCATGATCTGCGCCTGGATGGTTACGTCCAGTGCCGTGGTCGGCTCATCGGCGATCAGCAGTTTCGGCTCGCCGGCAATCGCCATGGCGATGGCGACACGCTGGCTCATACCGCCGGACAGTTGGTGCGGGTAGGCATCCATACGGCTGGCAGCGCCGGGGATTTCGACCTTTTCCAACAGTTCGATGGCGCGCTTGCGTGCTTGCTTGCCGGACATTTTCAGGTGCAGGCGCAGCACTTCTTCAATCTGGAAACCCACGGTGTAGCTGGGGTTCAGCGCGGTCATCGGGTCCTGGAACACCATCGCCAGGTCTTTGCCGACGATCTGGCGGCGCTGGCGGTTGCTCAGCTTGAGCATGTCCTTGCCGTCGAAGTTCAGGGCGTCGGCGGTGACGATGCCGGGGTGCTCGATCAGGCCCATCAGCGCCATCATGGTCACGGATTTACCCGAGCCCGACTCGCCAACGATCGCCAGTACTTCGCCTTTGTCGACGGAGATGTCGAGGCCATCGACCACCGGCACGGCGGTCTTGTCGCCGAAGCGGACGTTGAGATTCTTGATTTCTAACAGTGACATGGGAATCTCCTCAGGCGGCGTTCTTGAGTTTCGGGTCCAGCGCATCGCGCAGGCCGTCACCCATCAAGTTGATTGCCAGCACGCTGAGCAAAATGGTCAAACCAGGCAAGCTCACCACCCACCAGGCGCGTTCGATGTAGTCACGGGCCGAAGCCAGCATGGTGCCCCACTCAGGCGTCGGCGGTTGTACGCCCAGGCCAAGGAAGCCCAGGGCGGCCGCGTCGAGGATCGCCGACGAGAAGCTCAAGGTGGCCTGCACGATCAGCGGTGCCATGCAGTTGGGCAGCACGGTGATGAACATCAGGCGTGGCAGGCCGGCGCCGGCGAGGCGGGCAGCGGTCACGTAGTCACGGTTCAGTTCGCCCATCACGGCGGCGCGGGTCAGGCGCACATAGGACGGCAGCGAGACGATGGCGATGGCGATCACGGTGTTGATCAGGCCAGGGCCGAGGATCGCGACGATGGCTACGGCCAGCAGCAGCGACGGCAGGGCCAGCATGATGTCCATCAGGCGCATGATGGTCGGGCCAAGCAGGCGCGGGAAGAACCCAGCGAACAGGCCCAACAGGATGCCCGGGATCAGCGACATCACCACCGATGACAAACCGATCAGCAGCGACAGGCGCGAGCCCTGGATCAGGCGCGAGAGCAAGTCACGGCCCAGTTCGTCGGTGCCCAGCAGGAACTGGATCTGCCCACCTTCCAGCCAGGCTGGCGGGGTCAGCAGGAAGTCGCGGTATTGCTCGCTCGGGTTATGCGGCGCCACCCAAGGGGCGAACAGCGCGCAGAACACGATCAGCAGCATGAAGGCCAGGCCGGCCACCGCGCCTTTGTTCTTGGAGAAGGCTTGCCAGAATTCTTTGTACGGGGACGGATACAGCAGGCTTTGATCGACTGCTGACACGGGAGTAGGTGTGGTCATGGTCATGATCTCAGCGCTGGTGACGGATGCGTGGGTTGGCGAAGCCGTAGAGGATATCCACCACGAAGTTCACCAGGATCACCAGGCAGGCGATCAACAGGATGCCGTTTTGCACCACCGGGTAGTCCCGTGCGCCAATGGCTTCGATCAGCCACTTGCCGATGCCGGGCCACGAGAAGATGGTTTCGGTCAGGACCGCACCGGCCAGCAGCGTGCCGACTTGCAGGCCGACCACGGTGAGTACCGGGATCAACGCGTTGCGCAGGCCGTGGACGAATACCACGCGCGCCGGCGACAGGCCCTTGGCCTTGGCGGTACGGATGTAGTCTTCGCGCAGCACTTCGAGCATCGACGAGCGGGTCATCCGCGCGATCACCGCCAGCGGGATGGTGCCGAGCACGATGGCCGGCAGGATCAGGTGGTGCAGGGCGTCGAAGAAGGCGTCTGGCTCGTCAGCCAGCAGGGTGTCGATCAGCATGAAGCCGGTGCGCGGCTCGATGTCGTAGAGCAGGTCGATGCGCCCGGACACCGGGGTCCAGCCCAGGCTCACGGAGAAGAACATGATCAGGATCAGGCCCCACCAGAAGATCGGCATCGAATAACCCGCGAGGGAGATGCCCATCACCCCGTGGTCGAACAGCGATCCTCGCTTCAAGGCCGCGATCACCCCGGCCAGGAGGCCCAGGATACCGGCGAACAACAGGGCGGCCATGGACAGTTCCAGGGTCGCGGGGAAGAGGGCGGTGAACTCGGTCCACACGCTGGTGCGGGTACGCAGGGATTCGCCAAGGTCGCCCTGGGCGAGCTTGCCGACGTAGTCCAGGTATTGCGCATACAACGGCTTGTTGAGGCCAAGGCGTTCCATTGCCTGTGCGTGCATCTCGGGGTCGACGCGCCTTTCACCCATCATCACTTCGACGGGGTCGCCAGGGATCATGCGAATCAACGCAAACGTGAGCAACGTGATGCCGAAGAACGTGGGGATCAATAACCCCAGTCGGCGGGCAATAAAACTAAACATCGTGTGGTGTACCTCAATCAGCCGGTTAGGCAGGTCCGGCACCACCCTGGTGGGCGGTGCCGAGCGTTTTTCTTATTTACTTCGCCTGGGTAGTGGCGAAGTTATTGGTGCCGAGAGGGCTGAGTGTGTAGCCCTCTACGTTTTTGCGCATGGCGGTGAACAGTTTCGGGTAAGCCATGGGAAGCCATGGCTGGTCTTGTTCGAAAACGTCCTGTGCTTGTTCATAGAGCGCCGCGCGTGTGGCGGGTTCCTTGGCGGCACGGGCCTTGTCGATCAAGTCCTGAAACTCCTTGTTACACCAGCGCGCGTAGTTTTCGCCGTTTTTCGCTGCATCGCAACTCAGGTTCGGCGTTAGGAAGTTATCCGGGTCGCCGTTATCGCCCACCCAGCCGGCCGACACCATGTCGTGCTCGCCACCTTTGGCGCGCTTGAGCATTTCGCCCCATTCCATGACTTTGATATTGATCTTCAGGCCGATCTGCGCCAGGTCGGCCTGCATGCGCTGGGCGCCCAACATGGGGTTGGGGTTGGTCGGCCCGCCGCCGTTACGGGTAAACAAGGTAAATTCGGTGCCTTCCGGTACGCCGGCTTCCTTGAGCAGGGCGCGGGCTTTGTCCAGGTCCCGTGGCGGGTTTTTCAATTTGTCATTGAAGCCCAGCAAGGTCGGTGGATACGGGCCGGTGCCCACCACTGCGTTGCCTTTGCCGAACAGTGCGTCGGTATACCCGGCCTTGTCGAACGCGATGTTGATCGCGTGGCGTACCCGCGCGTCGCTCATGTACTTGTGGGTGGTGTTCATGGCGATGTAGCTGGTGGTCATCGCCGCCAACCCGTCGACCTTCAGGTTCGGGTCGGCTTGCATGCTCGGCACGTCATCCGGTTTCGGATACAGCGCGATCTGGCACTCGTTGGCCTTGAGCTTTTGCAGGCGCACGTTGTTGTCGGTGGTAATCGCCAGGATCAGCGGATCGGCCGGCGGCTTGCCACGGAAGTACTCCGGGTTGGCCTTGTAACGCACCTGGGCGTCCTTGGCGTAGCGCGTGAAGATAAACGGCCCGGTGCCGATCGGCTTGGCGTTCAGGTCATCGGTCTTGCCGGACTTGAGCAACTGGTCGGCGTATTCGGCGGAGTGGATCGAGGAAAACGCCATGGCCAGATCGGCCAGGAAGGGCGCTTCAGGACGGGTCAGGGTAAAGACGACGGTGTGATCGTCGGTTTTCTCTACGCTCTTGAGCAGTTCCTTGAAGCCCATGCTTTCGAAGTACGGGTAGCCCACGACGGATTTTTTATGCCACGGGTGGTTCGGGTCCAGCTGGCGCTGGAAGCTCCAAAGCACGTCGTCGGCATTCAGGTTGCGCGTGGGTTTGAAGTAGTCGGTGGTGTGGAACTTGATGTCATCACGCAGGTGGAAAGTGTAGGTCAGGCCGTCTGCGCTGATTTCAGGCAGGTCCTTGGCCAGTGCCGGAACCACTTCGGTGGTGCCGGGCTTGAAGTCCACCAGGCGGTTGAACAGGGTTTCTGCTGCGGCGTCGGCGGTGACGGCCGTGGTGTACAGGACCGGATCGAAGCCTTCCGGGCTGGCTTCGGTGCAGACCACCAGCGGTTTGGCCGAAATGCCGACGGCCACGCTCAACAGCGCAGCGGCGATAGCAGCTTGTAGCGGGAGCATTTTCATTCGCAGACCTCGAACAATCTATGAGACCAGACAAGCGTAGACGGCGGGCTCGTCCTGAGCCCGCCGTCTACCTGGCGCGGATTAAAGAATGTTGAACGGGATGGTGGTAACCAGACGGAATTCGTTCAGGTTGCCGTCAGACTGTTCCTTGGTCGCGCGGTGAGCGACATAGGTCGCGCGGATGGTGGTGGCCTTCAATGGACCACTCTGTACCGCGTAGGACGTGCCGATACCGTACTCGTAGTGGTGTTCGCCGTCCTGCGACTGGACACCGTCATAGCCTTTGCCTTCTACGCCACGGTTGCCGGTGTAGTGCGTACCGTCGATGCCCCAGCCGCGAGCCGAGTAGATGTTGAACTTCAGGCCCGGCACGCCGTATTCGGCCATGTTGATACCGTAGGCAACCTGGAAGGACTTCTCGTTCGGGCCGTTGAAGTCCGACGTCAGGGAGTTGGCCAGGTAGATACCGTTGGTTTCGTGCAGGTAGTCGAAGTACTCGTTACCGTTCACTTGCTGGTAGGAGAAGGTCAGGCTGTGAGCCTGGTGAGTCAGGCCCAGGGACAGGGAGAAGGTATCGTTGTCGATATCCCCCATCAGCTTTTTGCCTTCATCGACGGTTTTGTAGTAGTTGAAGCCGGTGGTCAGGCCCAGCACCGAGCTGTCGCCCAGCTCGTGGGTGGCGCCGAAGTAGTACTGGTTCCAGAAGTCCTTGACGTTCGCGCCGAAGAAGCTTGTTTTCAGGCTCTTGAACGGCTGGTAGTTGGCACCCAGGGTGTAGACCTTGTCGGTCTCGACGCCATCGGCGCCTTTGCTGTTGTACTCGCTGCGGAACTTCGACAGGCTCTGCTCGGTACGTGGCGAAACGCGGTCAAACACGCCGCCCTGGAACGACAGGTTGGTGAATTCTTCGCTGTTGAAGCTCACACCTTCAAAGCTCGACGGCAGGGCACGGTTGCCGATGGTATCGACGATGCCGCTGCTGAAGTTCTGGCGACCGGCGGTCAGGGTGGTGTTGGACACGCGGAACTTGACGTTGGCCAGGCCCAGTTTGCTCCACTGGTCTACGGCGTCACCGTAGGAGTGGGCCAGGGTGCGGTTGGAGCCGCCGGCGATGTCGTCCCGGTTACGGATCAGTGAGATCACGTTGTAGGCCGCAACTTCGGTGCTCACGCCAACGGTGCCTTGGGTAAAGCCCGAGGTGTAGTTGAGGATGGTGCCCTGGTCCCAGTTGTAACGGCGGGAAACGCGGGTCTTGTTGATGTCGCCTTCGTTCTTGAAGT
This sequence comes from Pseudomonas sp. FP453, assembly GCF_030687495.1. NCBI lineage: Bacteria > Pseudomonadati > Pseudomonadota > Gammaproteobacteria > Pseudomonadales > Pseudomonadaceae > Pseudomonas > Pseudomonas sp. FP453. Next base: position 972,606 of record NZ_CP117435.1, read on the forward strand.
AGCCGATGCGCGTGTCGCGACGGAACATTTCGTTGGAGTACCAGTTACGCGTGGTGCCGCCCAGGCTTTGGCCGTCGATAAAGCCTTTGGCCTCGCTTTGGGCGCTGGTGCCGGCCAGGGTAGTGGGAACGAAGTCCTGGCTTTGGGTTTCAGCGTAGGCGGTTGCCGTGATGGTGCTGATGGCCAGGGCCAGAAGCGCTTTGCTGCTCAGTTTCATGGGTGAAGCTCCTTTGGTTCTCTTTTTTTTTGCCGGTCTTATTAGGTGATCCGGCTATTTGGGTTGTAACTCGTTCAAGCCTTTGCAAACGTTTGCCTTAAGGGAATTGCCGAAATAAGGCTGCACGTTTTCCGCAGAGCCAATTTCGCTCTGCGCCATCCGGTTATCTTTTTATGGGGTGATACTGACGCCCGAGAACACGTTGCGGCCGAAGGGGCTCACTTTGAAACCTTCGACTTTGGCGCTTAACGGCTGGTTGACCGTCGAGTGGGCGACTGGCGTGATCGGCACCTGCTGCTTGAGCAGTTGCTGCGCCTGTTTGTACAGAACAGTCCGTTGTTCGCGGTCGGTGACGACCTTGGCTTGCTTGATCAGCTTGTCGTACGTCGGGTCACACCACATGGAGTAGTTGTTCCCGCCGATGGCGTCGCAGCTATAGAGGGTGCCCAGCCAGTTGTCCGGGTCACCGTTGTCGCCGGTCCAGCCGATCAAGCTCACATCGTGCTCACCGTTCTTGGTGCGCTTGATGTATTCGCCCCACTCGTAGCTGACGATCTTCACTTTCAGGCCGATCTTGGCCCAATCGTTCTGCAGCATTTCTGCCATCAGCTTGGCGTTGGGGTTGTAGGGGCGTTGTACGGGCATCGCCCACAGGGTGATTTCGGTGCCTTCTTTCACGCCGGCAGCCTTGAGCAGTTCCTTGGCTTTTTCCGGGTTGTAGGCGGCATCCTTGATGGTGTCGTCGTAGGACCATTGCGTCGGTGGCATGGCGTTGACTGCCAGTTGCCCGGCGCCCTGGTACACCGCGTTCAGGATGCTTTGCTTGTTCACCGCCATGTCCAGCGCCTGGCGCACTTCGAGCTGGTCGAAGGGCTTGTGGCGCACGTTGTAGGCGATATAGCCGAGGTTGAAGCCCGGCTTGGTCAGCAGTTGCAGGTTCGGGTCGGCCTTGAGGGCGTCAACGTCGGCTGGGCGCGGGTGCAGGGTTACTTGGCATTCGCCGGCCTTGAGCTTTTGCACACGCACCGAAGCGTCGGTGTTGATGGCGAAGATCAGTTGGTCCAGCTGGACCTTGCTCGGGTCCCAGTACTGTTTGTTCGGCGCGTAGCGGATCTGCGAGTCTTTCTGGTAGCGCTGGAACACGAACGGGCCAGTGCCGATCGGCTTCTGGTTGATGTCGCTGGGCTTGCCGCTCTTGAGCAATTGGTCGGCGTACTCGGCCGACAGGATCGCGGCGAAGCTCATGGCGATGTTTTGCACGAACGCGGCGTCCACCGTGTTCAAGGTCATCACCACGGTGTGCGGGCCGGTTTTCTCGACCTTGGCGATGTTCTTGTTCAGGCTCATCCCGTTGAAGTACGGAAACTCGGTGGGGTAGGCCTTACGGAACGGGTGTTCGGGGTCAAGCATGCGGTTGAAGGTGAACAGCACGTCGTCGGCATTGAAGTCGCGCGTCGGCTTGAATTCCTTGTTGCTGTGGAACTTCACCCCTTCACGCAGGTGAAAGGTGTAGGTCAGGCCGTCTGGCGAAATATCCCACTTGGTTGCCAGAGCCGGTACTACGTTGGTCTCACCTTTTTCAAACTCGACCAGGCGGTTGTACAGCGGTTCGGCTGCATCGTTGTCGGTGGCGGTGGTGTATTGCGCGGTGTCAAAACCAGCCGGGCTGCCTTCGGAGCAGAACACCAGGCTCTTCTTGTCGGCGGCGTGGCCCATCGTGGCCACCGCCAGCAGGCTGGTGGCAAATAGTGCGGATAGAACAGTGGTATGGCGCATGACGATCCCGATCCTTGTTTGTTGTTGTCGTCAGCGAGCAATCACCCGGTCTTTCAGGACCGGGATGCATCGCTGACCCCACACGGCAAGTGCCCTGTCAGATTGAGGCTTCTGCGGCCCTGCGACGTTATGGGTCGCGGACTTCGCAGTAAATGCACGAAATCTGACTGTCGTTGTAGGTAACGGAGGCGCAGGTCGAAGTTTGTTGCTGTAGGACGGCAACGGCTTCGGCTGTGGTCTGTTTCCTACATCTTGGGCGGATGCAATAACGGCGACGTTATGAAACGTCGCCGCCAATGACCCTTATTTGCCGCTGACGCTCACGCCGTAGAAGGAGTTCAAGCCAAACGGGCTGATCTTGAAGTCCTGCACGGTGTTGCGCATGGGTTGATACACCGTCGAGTGCGCGATAGGTGTCATCGGGACAGCATCTTTGAGGATATGTTGCGCCTGCTTGTACAGCTCGGTGCGTTTGGCGACATCCGAAGTAGCCTTGGCTTCTTTCACGGTGTCGTCGAATTTCTTGTCACACCATTTGGAGAAGTTGTTGCCGGCCAGCGAATCGCAGCCGAACAGCACGTTCAGCCAGTTGTCCGGGTCACCATTGTCGCCGCTCCAGCCAATGATCATGGCCTGGTTCTCGCCGCCTTTGGAACGCTTGATGTACTCGCCCCACTCGTAGCTGACGATGTTGACCTTCAGGCCGATCTGTTTCCAGTCGTTCTGCAGCATCTCGGCCATCAGCTTGGCGTTGGGGTTATACGGACGCTGGACCGGCATCGCCCACAGGGTGATCTCGGTGCCTTCCTTGACGCCTGCTTCCTTGAGCAAAGCCTTGGCTTTGGTCACGTCATGCGGGACATCCTTGATGGTGGTGTCGTAGGACCACTGGGTCGGCGGCATGGCGTTGACGGCCAGTTGGCCGGCGCCCTGGTAGACGGAGTCGATGATCTGCTGTTTGTTTACCGACATGTCCAACGCTTCACGTACGCGCAGGTCGGACAGTGGGTTGGCGGCGGTCTGGCCCTTGAGCACTGGCATCACGTTGTAGGCGATGTAGCCCAGGTTGAAACCGGCCTGGTGCGGCAGTTTCAGGTCCTTGTCTTCGCCCAGCGCCTTGAGGTCGGCCGGACGTGGGAACAGGGTGACCTGGCATTCGTTTTTCTTCAGCTTCTGGATACGCACCGACGGGTCGGTGGTGATAGCGAAGATCAGGTTGTCGATCTTCACGTCCTCAGGTTTCCAGTAATCCTTGTTGCCGGTGTAGCGGATGTTCGAATCTTTCTGGTAGCTCTTGAACACGAACGGGCCAGTGCCGATCGGCTTCTGGTTGATGTCCTGGGCCTTGCCTTCTTTCAACAGCTGGGCGGCGTATTCCGCCGACTGGATAGAGGCGAAGCTCATGGCCAGGTTCTGGATGAACGCCGCGTCCACGGTGCCAAGGGTGAACTTGACGGTGTGGTCATCGACTTTCTCGATGTTCTTGATGTTGGTGTCCATCCCCATGTCCGTGAAGTACGGGAACTCGGTGGGGTAGGCTTTGCGGAACGGATCGTCCTTGTTGATCATGCGGTTGAACGTGAACAGCACGTCATCGGCATTGAAGGTACGGGTCGGCTTGAAGTACGAGGTGGTGTGGAACTTGACGCCGTCGCGCAGGGTGAAGGTGTACGTGAGGCCGTCCGGGGACACGTCCCACTTGGTGGCCAGCCCAGGAATCACAGCGGTGCCGCCGCGCTCGAACTGGGTAAGACGGTTGAACATGGTCTCTGCCGAAGCATCGAAGTCTGTTCCGGTGGTGTACTGGCCTGGATCAAAACCGGCCGGGCTCCCTTCGGAGCAGAACACCAGGTTAGTCGCCGCTTGGGCGAAAGGGGCTGCGGCCATAAGGCCAGCGCTAACAATTAACGGAATGACTGCGTGTTTAAGCATGTTGGCCTCATGATTTGTTGTCATTTTTGGTGGTGAGGGCGACCTCGTGAGTCGGCCTGCGGATACTTATGCAGGGGCCATACCCATTGCAAGATGCAGAACCGTTAGGAGGCTTAAACAGTGGTACGAACGTACAGGAATGTCGCAATTATGAAAGTTTCTACACAATTGAGTACATTTTGAGGGTTTTTTCGGTGCATCAGGCGCACCAAAAATGACCAACCGAGGCGTCTAGCGCACTCGGTTGGGGCGGTGCTGTTACTTATCTAGACTGACGCCGTAGAAGGGCGTGAGCCCGAACGGGCTGATCTTGAAGTCGTGGACTTCTTTGCGCAGGGGCTGGAAAACCGTCGAGTTCGCAATAGGCGTTATAGGTACTTGTTCCTTAAGGATTTTCTGCGCCTGTTGATACCACTTGATACGTTGCTCGCGGTCACTGCTGACCTTGGCCTGCTGCACCAGTTTGTCGTAGTCAGGGTTACACCATTTGGCGTAGTTGCTGCCCTTGACCGCAGCACAACTGTAGAGCACGCCGAGCCAGTTATCCGGGTCGCCGTTATCACCGGTCCAGCCGTAAATCATCGCGTCGTGCTCGCCATTTTTGGCGCGCTTGATGTATTCGCCCCATTCATAGCTGACGATGTTGGCCTTGATGCCGACTTTTGCCCAATCCTGCTGAATCATTTGTGCCGACATTCGCGCATTCGGATTGGACGCACGCTGGACCGTCATGGCCCACAGGTTGATCGTGGTACCTGGTGCGACGCCTGCTTCTTTTAGTAGCGCCTTGGCCTTGGCGGGATCGTAGGGTGCATCCTTGATATTCGGGTCATAAGACCACTGCGCTGGCGGCAACGCGTTCTGCGCCAATTGCCCGGCACTCTGGTACACGGCCTTGATGATCGCAGGCTTGTCGATGGCCATGTCCAGGGCCTGGCGCACCTTGAGTTGGTCCAGCGGCGGATGGGTCACGTTGTAGGCCAGAAAGCCCAGGTTGAAACCCGCCTGTTGCAGCACGCGCAGGTTGGGGTCCTGCTTCATCACTTCGATGTCGGACGGGCGCGGGTAACCGCTGACCTGGCACTCGCCGGCCTTGAGCTTTTGCAGGCGCGACGCGGCGTCCGGGGTGATGGCGAACACCAGGTTGTCGAGTTTCACATCGTCGGGCTTCCAATACTGCTTATTGGCCACGTAGCGAATCTGCGAGTCTTTCTGGTAGCGCTTGAACACGAACGGCCCGGTGCCGACCGGCTTCTGGTTGATCTCTTCGGCTTTGCCCTGCTTCAGCAATTGGGCGGCGTACTCGGCGGACTGCACCGAGGCAAAGCTCATGGCCAGGTTCTGCACAAATGACGCATCGACATTGTTCAGGTTGAAACGCACGGTGTGCTCGTCGAGTTTTTCGACGCCCTTGATCGTGGTGTTCAGGCCCATGTCGGTGAAGTACGGCGACTCGGACGGGTAGGCCTTGCGAAACGGGCTGTCGGCATCCAGCAGGCGGTTGAAGGTGAACAGCACATCATCCGCGTTGAAATCGCGGGTAGGCGTGAAGAAGTCGGTGGTGTGGAATTTGACGCCGTCGCGCAGATGGAAGGTGTAGATCAGGCCGTCTTTGGATACGTCCCAGCTAGTCGCCAGGCCGGGCTCCACTTCGGTGCCGCCGCGCTTGAATTGCGTCAGGCGGTTGAACACGGTTTCGGCCGAGGCATCGAAATCGGTACCGCTGGTGTACTGGCTGGGGTCGAAACCGGCGGGGCTGGCTTCGGAGCAGTAGACCAGGGTGGTGGTGGCTTGGGCCATCGGCATGCAAGCGAGGAGGCTGGCGGCGAGGAGCAGCGGTTTGAAGGTGATTCTTTCCATGGAGACCCCTGAAATGGCAGCCCTGCGCAGGCTACGCAAACGAAAACGGCGGTACCGAGGGTACCGCCGTTCATTGAGGGCAGATAGAGGGTTAGCGCTTATTCATCCGGTGTAGGCTTGATTTCCATGCGCGTTGGCGTAGAGGGGTCAACGGTATAACCGGCGCCGTCCAACTCGTTACTTTCGCGTATGGTAAATGTTCTTGATGCATTCACCTTTATGTCGGTAACGGGTTCAAGATCAAGGCGGTCTTCGGACAGTTTGCTCGCTATAAAGTCGATCTTGGCCGTGACAGTGGTCGCGGCATCTGCTGGGTCATATTTGATGTAGTAGTGTGTATTGCGTCCGCTGCCAAGGACCGTTCCCTTAAAGCGGGGTGTCGCAAACTCACCCGCAGCGGGACCAAGCGCCCATTGGTTGGCAAGTTCGGAAATTCGAGCTCTCAACTCCGGTTCAGGAATGATTTTCTCAATTTCCTCGATACTTTTTTGTTTCAGCTGACGAAGCTCTTCGTTTGATAACAGAGCGCCTTTTTTTTGCTGAAGTTCGATTATCTGGCTGCCGATGTCGAGCGCCAGCTTGGCGTTCCCAGGACCTTCTATTGTGAACTTGTCGCGATGCAGGTCATCGATAAACTGGCTGCTGTATTCGCTGGTGCCGAATGTCGAAACGTTAGCCGGTGGTGGCGGCGTGGCGTCGGCAGGGTTTTCTTCAAACGTCCAGGAAACTTGCGGTGCGATTTCACCTTCTTCGTTCAGCGTGACACCGTATGTGTAATCGTAGCCATCAGTCTTGAGGTATTTATCCAGTATTTCAGCGCCCTTCATTTTTTTGCCATCGACATCAAGGAACTCATCTGAAAGTTGTCGCGGCCTTGTGAGTTCAACGTCTGCTGTTGAAGGTGATGCCCGGTTCCACCATGCACCGCCATCGCCCGGCGCACGTGTCCATTCGCCATCACGTCCAGGCGTTACCACCATCACTCCCTTGCCGGTATTTGGATCGATGATCTTGGCAAATGAGTTGCCCGATCGGTAGCTGCCGGATATTTCAAAGACCTTGTGGGTGCCCGTCTCATCGGTCACGCGCACGAACTGGCGAAATACTCCCTTGCTATCGGTCATTCGATAGACCCCCGATGCATTTCGGGTAGCGTTCCGTATCAGCTCCTCACCGTCGGCAACCGCATATTGCGCCATGGGAATGAGTGACGGCGACCTCGGCAAGGGTTGTGATACGTCTGTATTGGCAGGGTATGTGCCCCTGGATGTTCCTGGCTGGGATTCTTCGGTGATGGTGGGAACCTCCTCACTGGCGGGTGGCGCTTTGGGTGCCCGTACCAACTCAAAGTCACTGGATGGCGAGTTGTACCGCCAACTGACGTCTCTGAGATCAGGGGCGAGCGCGGCGGCGGGCGGTTCCTCCGTTCCTGCTCCTCCGGCGGTTGCTAGTTCGTGCGCCAATTGCAGCGCTGATATCACCGCCCCGGAACTGCCGCCAATACGATCCTCTGCGGTTTTTCCATAAATCCCATCGTGTATGCCGAAGACAATGTTGCCCGCGTTGCCCACCACGGGCACGTAACCGAAGGTATTGCCCCAGAAGTCTTTCGCGGCCTTCCAGTTTTGTTGTGAGGAACCAAATACTTCGGTCTGATCGGCCCATACTGCGTTGGTGGCGTTCTGCTCCTGATATTTGGAGGCAATGCCGTTGTCCAGGTTGCCAAACTTCAACTGATAATGATCGCCGCGTGCCCTGGTGTAATTAAATGTCTCCCTGACGGGGATGGCTTGATCTTTGAAGAGGTTTTGATACCCAGGGTAAGTGGCATTCTTGCCTCTGATCAGGGTGTCTAGAACATCTCCCGCCTTCGGCCAATGCGCGTCTTTTCCGCCTTGTCGGTCGCTGGCGTTGAAGCGCGTGTGTAAAGTGTTCTGGTTGTTCTTTGCCCAGTTGGCAAAGTCGTCGTCACCTTTTATCTCATGGGCCGCGCCATTTCTTAAATCAATCATCAACCCTTGATTCGGGCGGTTTTCATAGTTGCCGTCGTAGGGGGTGTAGGGGATGAATGCATACCCTGAGAGTGGGTAGCCATAGATGTTGGGGATAATGACCTGGCCATTATGTTCCAATGTGCGTTTGATCGCTTCTTTGGCTTCACCACTCAGTTTTTCAAAGCTGTCTTTGTTGTTGAAGAGACTTTGCAGGGTGCCTCGAGTAACGTAGGCATCTGCTTTTCCTGAACGTTGCGCCACTTCACCTGACGCATCCCGCATCGGCGTGGCTATATCTTTTTCCCAGTGATCCTGGAGTTTATGGCCAAGCGACTCCAGCTCGTTGATTTTTCCACGGCTCTTTTTTTCGATGCTCATGGATTGGAAATTGATCGGGCCACCTCGCTGCACCTTGTCGTGCTCAAGGGCTCCCGCTGCTATTTCCCATGCAAAGTAGGTACGAATCTCGGTGCCGGTCAGTACATCGGGTTTTCCCATGCCGGTGTACGTGCTGAACTTTACTTTGAATTGTTCGTGCGGGTCATGGCCGGCCGCCAATAATCCACCGCTAAAATAACCCGCGGGCTCCATGAACTGGCGCGCGTTCTGGAACTTGATATTTCGTTTGCCCTCTCGATCACTCTCTATGTCTCCGATCAGCGTCTTGACGCGATTGGCATAGGCGTCGATATGTTGTTCTCGTTCTTCTTTGGTATAGCCCGTGCCGGGCGCCGGAGCGGTAGGTGTTCCGTAGATTGTCGTCGTGTAGGTACTGGCGCTGTTATTGGAAGAAGGGACTTCGGTCGTGGGTTTTTGGTCGGTTTTCTTGTTTTCGGCGTTCGCCATTTCACTCGCGTCATTCGCCGGTGCAAGGGGGGTCATTGTTGTTATGAAATTCGATGAGGTGGCCGACGTTATACTCATAATTAACTCGCTTTATCGTGGGGGACAAATAACAATTCGCCAATCGAGAGGTGCCTGGGTAAAGCCCATACTGCACGAACTATGGCCGATATCGGCTCGCCGATCCCTGGATAAAATAGCGGGTTGAATTGCTGACTAGCGCCGCATTAAAAGTGCAACTAAGTGTCTGGTTGTTTTAAGTTAAGTGTTGTAGTGGCTTTGCTCTGTCCGGGTTGATCTGATGGCAGCATTGAGTGGCTGAGTGTGTATGGGGCGTTCCACTTCAATGCCTACTAAACATTGCCGATGCTCGGCCGTTTTGCGCTGAGTCAATAGCATCCGAGAACGCCTTGCGTGCGATTGCTGAGGGGGGTGAGCAAAAAAAACGGCACAAGCCTTTATGGGCTGTGCCGTTTTGTCATAACGAATAGTTTATTGCAGCACTTCAATCACACCGTCAGCGCTCATGGTGACCTGGCTGGTACCGGCTTCCACTTCCGGCGTCGGCGCCGAATCCATGGCAGCGGCCTTCATCATCATGCCGCCACGGGCGTAGGGTTGTGGATAACCGTTGGTGTTGAAGTTCAGGTTGACGATCTTGTAGCCCTTGCCGCCCAGCGCATCGGTCGCCAGTTGTGCACGGGCCTTGAACGCGGCCACGGCATCCTTGAGCAACGCATCTTCACTGGCCTTGCGGGTGGCGTCGGCGATGGCGAAGTCCATGCTGTCCATTTTCAGGGTGTTGAGCAGTTCGCCGGTGAGCTTGGACAGCGCCGGGAAGTCCGCACTTTCCAGGCGCAGTTCGGCGCGCTCGCGCCAGCCGGTGATCTTCTGGTTCTTGTTGTCGTAGATCGGGTAGCTGTTGCGGCTGCCCTGGCGCAGGGTCACGCCCTTGACTTCGCGAGACTGGGCCAGCGCCTTGTTCATGGTGGTGGTGATTTCGGCGGCAAGCTTGGCCGGGTCGCTGTTCTGGGACTCGGTGTAGAGGGTCACGATCATCTTGTCGCGGGCCACCTCCTGGCTGGCCTCGGCGCGCAGGGAAATCTGGTTGTAGTTCAGGCCTTCGGCGGCCAGGGCAGGAAGGCTGGCAAGGGTGGCGACGCCGAGGGTGATAACAGCTGCACTACGAGTGAAACGAGACATGAGAGCTCCTTAGGGTGTTCGTGTTCGGTAAGACTGTAGACGGTGGCATCGGGTTCTTCGGGTTTACACATTACCTACAAGTTTTGCCGATGCCGACGAACGGTATTTTCCCCGGCCTGCGGCAAAGAGCCACACGCGCCGTGCCAGCCGGTCGGCTTCGTTTATACTCCTGCCGATCCGCCTGCAGCGCTCAACGGGAGAGCTCATGCTCGCCGCCGTAAAACTGACTTCCGCCACCCGCCAGAACCTCTGGCGCCTGACGTTCATTCGCACCCTGGTCCTTGCCGCACAGGCTGGCTCCGTCGGGCTCGCCTATTGGTTCGACCTGCTGCCGCTGCCGTGGCTGCAATTGGGCGTGACCCTGGGTTTCTCCACCGTGCTGTGTGTGTTTACCGCGATCCGCTTGCGCACCACCTGGCCGGTGACCGAGTTGGAATACGCCCTGCAATTGGCGTGCGACCTGTTTATCCACAGTGTGTTGCTGTATTTTTCCGGTGGCTCCACCAACCCGTTCGTGTCGTATTACCTGGTGCCGTTGACCATCGCAGCGGTGACCTTGCCGTGGCGCTATTCGGTGGCGTTGTCGGGTATCGCCCTGACCCTCTACACCTTGTTGCTGGCGCGGTTCTATCCGCTGCAAACGTTCCCCATCGCCCGGGAAAACCTGCAGATCTACGGGATGTGGCTGAGCTTCGCCTTGTCCGCTGCCGTCATTACCTTTTTCGCCGCGCGCATGGCCGAAGAGCTGCGCCGCCAGGAAGAACTGCGCGCCATCCGTCGTGAAGAAGGCCTGCGCGACCAGCAATTGCTGGCCGTCGCCACCCAGGCCGCCGGCGCTGCCCATGAGTTGGGCACGCCGTTGGCGACCATGAGCGTACTGCTCAAGGAAATCATCCAGGACCACCACGACCCGGCGCTGCAGGAAGACCTCGGCGTGTTGCAGGAACAGGTCAAGCAGTGCAAACAGACCTTGCAGCAACTGGTGCGTGCCGCCGAAGCCAACCGCCGCCTGGCGGTGGAGATGCAGGACGTGACCCAGTGGCTCGACGAAGCCCTGAACCGCTGGCACCTGATGCGCCCTGAAGCCAGCTACCGCTTCCACCTGCTCGGGCAAGGCACCGTCCCGCGCATGGCGCCGCCGCCCGACCTGACCCAGGCGTTGCTCAACCTGCTGAACAACGCTGCCGACGCCTGCCCCGAAGGCCTGGGCGTGCAGCTGGACTGGGATGCGGAAGACGTGACCATCAGCATTCGCGACCACGGCGCCGGCGTGCCGCTGGCCATTGCCGAGCAGATCGGCAAACCGTTCTTTACCACCAAGGGCAAAGGCTTCGGCCTCGGCCTGTTTTTGAGCAAGGCCAGCGTGACCCGCGCGGGCGGCTCAGTGAAGCTCTATAGTCATGAGGAAGGTGGCACGCTCACCGAGCTGCGCCTGCCCCGTGTCGCACGAGGAGATATCGATGAGTGACGAGATCCAAGTCGAAGGCGAAGAACTGCCGCACCTGTTGCTGGTAGATGACGACGCGACCTTTACCCGCGTGATGGCACGCGCCATGAGCCGTCGCGGTTTCCGCGTGAGCACCGCCGGTTCCGCCGAAGAAGGCCTGACCATCGCCCAGGCCGACCTGCCGGACTACGCCGCGCTCGACCTGAAAATGGACGGCGACTCCGGCCTGGTGCTGCTGCCCAAGCTGCTGGAACTCGACCCGGAAATGCGCGTGGTGATCCTTACCGGTTACTCCAGCATTGCCACTGCCGTCGAGGCGATCAAGCGTGGCGCCTGCAACTACCTGTGCAAACCGGCCGATGCAGATGACGTGCTGGCCGCCTTGCTCTCCGAGCACGCCGACCTCGACACCCTGGTGCCGGAAAACCCGATGTCGGTGGACCGCCTGCAGTGGGAACACATCCAGCGCGTGCTCACCGAACACGAAGGCAACATCTCCGCCACTGCCCGCGCCCTGGGCATGCACCGCCGCACCTTGCAGCGCAAACTGCAAAAGCGTCCGGTACGCCGCTGAACGAAGTCTGAACAACCTGCTTCAGGCTCCACGGCGCCCTGAACCGATCGTCTATGATCGGTTCAAACGCCTGTGATCTTTTCCCTACCGAGCCTGAACGATGAATCAGAACGCTGAGTACTCCGCGGTCAACGACGCGGTGCGTGGGCAATTCTTCCGCCGAACCTGGGCGATGATCACACCGTATTGGCGCAGTGAAGAGAAGGGCAAGGCCTGGTTGTTGCTGGCGGCGGTGATCGGCCTGTCGTTGTTCAGCGTGGCGATCTCCGTGTGGATCAACCACTGGTACAAGGACTTCTACAACGCCCTTGAACACAAGGACACGGCTGCGTTCTGGCAACTGATCGGCTACTTCGGCGGGATCGCCGCCGTGGCCATTCTTGGCGCGGTGTACCGCCTGTACCTGACCCAGATGTTGACCATCCGCTGGCGTGCCTGGCTCACCGAAAAGCACTTCGCCCGCTGGCTCGCCCACAAGAACTACTACCAGCTGGAGCAGGGCGGTTACACCGATAACCCGGACCAGCGGATTTCCGAAGACCTCAACAACTTTACCGCCAACACCTTGAGCCTCGGCCTTGGCTTGCTGCGCAATGTGGTCAGCCTGGTGTCGTTCTCGATCATCCTGTGGGGCGTGTCGGGCAGTATCGAAGTGTTTGGCATCACCATTCCCGGCTACATGTTCTGGTGCGCGCTGCTGTACGCCGCCGTGGGCAGTTGGCTGACGCATTTGATCGGCCGTCGCCTGATCGGCCTGAGCAACCAACAGCAACGTTTCGAAGCGGACCTGCGTTTCTCCATGGTGCGCGTGCGTGAGAACGCCGAGAGCATCGCGCTGTACAACGGCGAGCCGAATGAACAACAGCGCCTGAGCACGCGCTTCGGCAAGGTCTGGCACAACTTCTGGGACATCATGAAAGTGTCCAAGCGCCTGACCTTCTTCACCGCCGGTTACAGCCAGATCGCGATCATCTTCCCGTTCATCGTCGCCGCGCCGCGTTACTTCACTGGCAAGATCGAATTGGGCGAGCTGATGCAAATCAACTCGGCGTTCGGCAACGTGCAGGAGAACTTCAGCTGGTTTATCAGCGCGTATTCCGACCTGGCGTCGTGGCGTGCCACCAGTGATCGTCTGCTGAGTTTTCAGCAGGCCATGACGGATAACGAGCAGCGCCCGCCAGCGATTGACGTGCGCCCTGAAGGCGAACGCCTTGTGGTGCAAAACCTCGGCATGGACCTGGCCGATGGTCGCCACTTGCTGACCGATGCGGACATGAGCGTAGAGCCCGGCCAGCGCGTGATGCTCAGCGGGCGTTCCGGCAGCGGTAAAAGTACCTTGCTGCGTGCGATGGGCCAACTGTGGCCAGCGGGGCACGGCAGCATTCGTTTGCCGGCTGCGCGATATTTGTTTTTGCCGCAGAAGCCTTACCTGCCGATCGGTACGTTGAAGGCGGTGTTGAGTTATCCACAAGACGACAGCGCCTACCCGGCCGAACGTTATGCACAGGTGCTGGAGACTTGCCGCTTGCCGCATCTGGTTGGCCGTCTGGATGAAGCGAACCACTGGCAACGCATGCTCTCGCCGGGTGAGCAGCAACGTTTGGCGTTTGCCCGTGCGTTGTTGTTCGCGCCGCAATGGCTGTACATGGACGAAGCGACATCGGCGATGGATGAAGAGGATGAGGCGACGTTGTACCAGGCGTTGATCGATGAGTTGCCGGGATTGAGCATTGTCAGCGTGGGGCATCGCAGCAGCCTGAAGCGCTTCCATGGGCGGCATGTGCGGATCGAGGGCGGGCGTCTCCAGGAGCAACAACCCGCCTAAGGGTGTACTCGATTAATGTGGGAGCTGGCTTGCCTGCGATGGCATCGCCGCGGTTTAACTGACAGACCGAGGCGCCTGCATCGCAGGCAAGCCAGCTCCCACACAAGCCCGCTCCCACATGGGGTCTCCGGTGTTCTTGAGAATGAGCAGGCAACAAAAAGCCCGGCTGATCATCGATCAGCCGGGCTTTTTAGTGCCTGAAGAAAACCTACTTCTTCAAACCGTAATGCTCATCCAGCATGCCTGGGGCGTTCGGCGTTTTTGGCGCGTAGTCCCGTGGCGGCTCCTGGTTTTCCCGGGGTGGGGTCAGGCGCTCACGTGGTGCTTGCGGTGCATCGGAATGCAGCGCGGCCAGCAGGCGCTGACGGGTGATGTCGTCGAGAGCCAGGCGGTTGGCGCCATCGGCGAGGTGGTCTTGTACTTCCTGGTAGCTCTGGGTGAGCTTCTTGACCAGGGTCGCGGTGCTGTTGAAGTGGGTAACAACCTCGTTCTGATAACTGTCAAAACGTTCCTGAATGTCATCCAGCTGACGCTGCGTGCGGTTAGGCGCGGCATTCGGCAGCAGGCGAGCAACCAGGAATCCAATGGCGACACCGGCAACCAGGGCAAGAGTCGGCAACAACCAAACTAAGAGCGAGTGTTCCACGAGTCCTTCCTCTATAAACGGCTTTGCTTTACGTTAACGGCTCAAACCTGCGCTGTATACCGCGATTAAGCTCGCAATGATGCCAAGCACAGACTTTTAGCTAGACGAGTCGACCCATTGAGAGGTCACGGAGTTCATCTCTTGCTCATGCGTGAAACCCCCGTTTTGATCGAAGGCCCGGTGGGCCAACTGGAAGCCCTGTACCTGGATCACCCCGAACCACGGGGCCTGGCGCTGATCTGCCACCCCAACCCGGTGCAGGGTGGCACCATGCTCAATAAAGTCGTCTCGACCCTGCAACGCACCGCCCGCGATGCTGGTTTGATTACGTTGCGCTTCAATTACCGTGGCGTCGGCGCGAGTGCCGGCACCCACGACATGAGCACCGGTGAAGTGGACGACGCCGAAGCGGCCGCCACCTGGCTGCGGGAAAAACACCCCGACCTGCCGATGACCCTGCTCGGTTTCTCCTTTGGTGGCTACGTGGCCGCCAGCCTCGGCGGCCGCCTGGAAGCCAAGGGCGAGCAGCTCGCGCACCTGTTCATGGTCGCCGCGGCGGTGATGCGCCTGCGCGACACCGACCTGCTGCCGTTGGGCTGCCCGCTGACCCTGATCCAGCCGGAAACCGACGAAGTGGTCGACCCGCAGACCGTCTACGACTGGTCCGCCGCCCTGAATCGCCCCCATGAGCTGCTGAAAGTGGCAGAATGCGGGCACTTTTTTCATGGCAAGCTCACCGATCTCAAGGATCTGGTGCTGCCGCGCCTCTCGAATTGATAGCAGTCTGATAAGCGATTACCCATGACGACTCGTACCCGTATCCTCACCGGCATCACCACCACCGGCACGCCGCACCTGGGCAACTACGCCGGTGCGATCCGCCCGGCGATCCTCGCCAGCCAGGACGCCAATGCCGACTCCTTCTACTTCCTGGCCGACTACCACGCCCTGATCAAGTGCGATGACCCGCAGCGCATCCAGCGCTCGCGCATGGAAATCGCCGCGACCTGGCTGGCCGGTGGCCTGGATGTGAACCGGGTGACGTTCTATCGCCAGTCGGACATCCCGGAAATCCCCGAGCTGACCTGGCTGCTCACCTGCGTTGCCGCCAAGGGCCTGCTCAACCGCGCCCATGCGTACAAGGCGTCGGTGGACAAGAACGTGGAAACCGGCGAAGACCCGGATGCGGGCATCACCATGGGCCTGTACAGCTACCCGGTGCTGATGGCGGCGGACATCCTGATGTTCAACGCGCACAAGGTGCCGGTGGGTCGCGACCAGATCCAGCACGTGGAAATGGCCCGCGACATCGGCCAGCGTTTCAACCACCTGTTTGGCAACGGTAAAGAGTTCTTCACCATGCCCGAAGCGCTGATCGAAGAAAGCGTCGCCACCTTGCCGGGCCTGGATGGCCGCAAGATGTCCAAGAGCTACGACAACACCATCCCGTTGTTCACCAGCGCCAAGGACATGAAGGACGCGATCTCGCGCATCGTCACCGATTCCCGCGCGCCGGGCGAAGCCAAGGACCCGGACAATTCCCACCTGTTTACCTTGTTCCAGGCATTCGCCAGCAAGGCCCAGGAAGAAGAGTTCCGTGCCGAGCTGCTGCAAGGCCTGGGCTGGGGCGAGGCGAAGAACCGTCTGTTCCAGCTGCTGGACGGTCAATTGGGCGAAGCCCGCGAGCGTTACCATCAACTGATGTCGCGCCCGTCGGACATGGAAGACCTGCTGCTGATCGGCGCCAAGAAGGCCCGCGCCGTGGCGGCGCCATTCCTCGCCGAGCTGCGTGAGGCGGTTGGCTTGCGTTCGTTCGTCGAGCAGGCTGCTGCGCCGGTTGCGGCCAAGAAAAAAGCTGCGAAGGCCGCACGTTTTGTGAGCTTTCGCGAAGACGACGGCAGCTTCCGCTTCCGCCTGCTGGCTGCCGATGGCGAGCAACTGCTGCTGTCGCGCAACTTCGCTGACGGCAAGGCCGCCGGTGCCGTGACCAAGCAATTGCAATCGGGTCAAACTTTGGACATTCGTAGCGAAGCGTATGGCTTCAATGTCTGGCTCGACGGCGAATGCGTCGCCGAGAGCACGGCAATCTACGCAGATGCCGCCGAGCGCGACGCTGGAATCGCCGCCCTGCGCGTTGCGTTGACGCCAATCGAAGATTGACCCGACCAAGGGTTGATTGCCATTAATCAGGGCCGTCGTTACAGTGACGGCCCGT
Organism: Pseudomonas sp. FP453; assembly: GCF_030687495.1. NCBI lineage: Bacteria > Pseudomonadati > Pseudomonadota > Gammaproteobacteria > Pseudomonadales > Pseudomonadaceae > Pseudomonas > Pseudomonas sp. FP453. Next base: position 989,138 of record NZ_CP117435.1, read on the forward strand.
TTTTGTTGCCTTGCTAACGAAATTATGACGCCCCTAGAACGATATCAAGCTGATCTGAAACGCCCTGAATTCTTTCATGACGCTGCCCAGGAAACGGCGGTGCGTCACTTGCAGCGCCTGTACGACGACCTCGTCGCCGCCTCGCAAAGCAAGCCGGGGATGTTCAGCAAGCTGTTTGGCAAGAAAGACCACACGCCGGTCAAAGGCCTGTACTTCTGGGGCGGCGTCGGCCGCGGCAAGACTTACCTGGTAGAACACCTTCTTTGAAGCGCTGCCGTTCAAGGAAAAGGTCCGCACCCACTTCCACCGCTTCATGAAGCGCGTGCACGAAGAGATGAAGACCCTGCCGGGCGAGAAAAACCCGCTGACCATCATCGCCAAGCGTTTCTCCGACGAAGCGCGGGTGATCTGTTTCGATGAATTCTTCGTCTCCGACATCACCGACGCCATGATCCTCGGCACCCTGATGGAAGAGCTGTTCAAGAACGGCGTGACCCTGGTGGCCACTTCGAACATCGTGCCCGACGGCCTGTACAAGGACGGCCTGCAACGCGCGCGCTTCCTGCCGGCCATCGCGCTGATCAAGCAGAACACCGAGATCGTCAACGTCGACAGCGGCGTCGACTACCGCCTGCGTCACCTGGAGCAAGCGGAGCTGTTCCACTTCCCGCTCAACGAAGCGGCGCACGAAAGCCTGCGCAAGAGCTTCCGTGCCCTCACGCCGGAATGCACCCAGGCGGTGGAAAACGACAAGCTGATGATCGAAAACCGCGAAATCATTGCGCTGCGTACCTGCGATGACGTGGCGTGGTTCGACTTCCGCGCCCTGTGCGACGGCCCGCGCAGCCAGAACGACTACATCGAGCTGGGCAAGATTTTCCATGCGGTGATCTTGAGCGGCGTGGAGCAGATGAGCGTGACCACCGACGACATCGCGCGGCGGTTTATCAACATGGTCGATGAGTTCTACGACCGTAACGTGAAGCTGATCATCTCGGCGGAAGTGGAGCTGAAGGATCTGTATACCGGGGGGCGATTGACCTTCGAATTCCAGCGCACCCTCAGCCGTTTGCTGGAAATGCAGTCCCACGAGTTCCTCGCGCGCGGGCACAAACCTTAAAGACGAAGTAGATCAAAATGTGGGAGCTGGCTTGCCTGCGATAGCGGTCTGTCAGCCAGCTCATCTGCTGGCTGGTACACCGCTATCGCAGGCAAGCCAGCTCCCACATTAGGTTTGTGTTTGTCTCGGGTTATGCGGCTTGCTGGAACTGCTGGCGATACTGGTTCGGCGACAGCTCGGTGTGCTGCCTGAACAACCGCGCAAAGAAACTCGCATCGTCATACCCCACCTCATAACTGATGGTCTTGATGCTCTTGCGGCTGCCCGAGAGCAGGCCCTTGGCCGTCTCGATACGCAGGCGTTGCAGATAGTGCAGCGGCTTGTCACCGGTCGCCGTCTGGAAGCGCCGCATGAAATTGCGGATGCTCATGCCGTGTTCGCGGGCGACGTCTTCGAAGCGGAACTTGTCGGCGAAGTGCTCTTCGAGCCAATGCTGGATCTGCAGGATGATCACGTCCTGGTGCAGCTTTTGCCCACCAAAACCGATGCGTCCCGGCGCGTAGCTGCGTTGCACTTCGTAAAGAATGTCGCGGGCCACGGCCTGGGCGATGTTGGCGCCGCAGAAGCGTTCGATCAGGTAGATGTAGAGGTCGCACGCCGAGGTGGTGCCGCCGGCGCAGTACAGGTTGTCGGCGTCGGTGAGGTGCTTGTCCTGGTTGAGCTGGACCCGCGGGAAGCGTTCGCTGAAGGCGTTGAAGAAGCGCCAGTAGGTGGTCGCCTCCTTGCCGTCAAGCAAGCCGGCTTCGGCCAGCCAGAACACCCCGGTTGCTTCGCCGCAGAGCACGGCGCCGCGTGCGTGTTGGGCGCGCAGCCATGGCAGCACTTGCGGGTAGCGGGTGCAGAGGGCGTCGAAGTCGTCCCAGAAGGCGGGTAGCACGATGATGTCGGCGTCTTCGAGGCCGCCGTCCACCGGCATGATCACATCGCTGAAGCTGCGCACCGATTGCCCGTCGGGGCTGACCAGGCGCGTTTCGAACGCCGGGGTCAGGCCCAGGCCTTGTTGCTTGCCGTAACGCAGGCTCGCGAGGTGGAAGAAATCCTTGGCTTGCATGAGGGTGGAAGCAAATACCCGATCAATGGCCAAAATGCTGACGCGCCGCAAGGGCGTGGAGATTTGGTTAGACATAATTTCATTTATTCTTATAGGGGAAAGTGGTCACCAGACGGCTGGATCGTCTTATTTTTTGTCGCATGTGTCCAGTGTCCTGTGCTGCCTTCGCGGCATAGTCTCTGTGGGCTTGTTTTTGTCCGACAATCCCCCGCAGGTGAGCCATGATCCCCAGAACCTTGTACAGCCCGGAACACGAACTCTTTCGCGAGAGCGTGCGCACCTTCCTTGAAAAACACGCCGCGCCGTTCCACGGGCAATGGGAGAAACAGGGTTATATCGACCGCGACTTGTGGCGCAAGGCGGGGGAGGCGGGGATGTTGTGTTCCCATCTGCCGGAGGCATACGGCGGCCTGGGCGCGGACTTTCTCTACAGCGCGGTGGTGATCGAAGAGGTCAGCCGCCTGGGCTTGACCGGCATCGGCTTTTCCCTGCATTCGGACATCGTGGCGCCGTACATCCTGCATTACGGCAGTGAAGCGCTGAAGCACAAGTACCTGCCCAAGTTGATCTCCGGCGAGATGGTCACGGCCATTGCGATGACCGAACCGGGTGCCGGTTCCGACCTGCAAGGGGTCAAGACCAGCGCCGTGCTGGAGGGTGACGAGTACGTGATCAACGGCTCCAAGACCTTTATCACCAACGGTTACCTGGCCGACTTGGTGATCGTTGTCGCCAAGACCGATCCCAAGGCCGGCGCCAAGGGCACCAGCCTGTTTCTGGTGGAAGCCGACACGCCGGGCTTCGCCAAGGGCAAGCGCCTGGAGAAGGTCGGCATGAAGGCGCAGGACACTTCCGAGCTATTCTTCCAGGATGTGCGCGTGCCCAAGGAAAACCTGTTGGGCCAGGCCGGCGCTGGCTTCGCGTACCTGATGCAGGAGCTGCCGCAGGAGCGTTTGACCGTGGCCATCGGTGCCGTGTCATCGGCCGAGGCGGCACTGGAATGGACCCTCGAATACACCCGCGAGCGCAAGGCGTTTGGCAAGGCGATTGCGGATTTCCAGAACACTCGGTTCAAGCTGGCGGAGATGGCCACCGAGATTCAGATCGGCCGCGTGTTCGTCGACAAGTGCATGGCGTTGCACCTTGAGGGCAAGCTGGATGTGCCCACCGCCGCGATGGCCAAGTACTGGGCCACGGACCTGCAATGCAAGGTGCTCGACGAGTGCGTGCAGCTGCACGGCGGCTACGGCTTCATGTGGGAATACCCGATTGCGCGGGCCTGGGCGGATGCGCGGGTGCAGCGGATTTATGCGGGGACCAATGAGATCATGAAGGAGATCATTGCGCGGGCGCTCTGATCTTGTGGTGTTGTTGAGGGCCCCATCGCAGGCAAGCCAGCTCCCACATTTGACGGTGTTCACACATCAAAATGTGGGAGCTGGCTTGCCTGCGATGGCGGTCTACCGATCAATCAAGGCGCAGGATTCGGATGATCCTTCTGAATCGCCTCAATCCCCTCCAACACCTCTTTCGACAGCTTCAGGTCGGCACTGGCAATGTTGCTGTCCAGTTGCTCCAGCGACGTGGCACCAATGATATTGCTGGTCACAAACGGCTGTTGCGTCACAAACGCCAACGCCATCTGCGCCGGGTCCAAACCATGCTCGCGCGCCAGTGCCACGTAACGGCTGCACGCCGCTTCCGACTGCGGGTTGAAGTAGCGGCTGAAGCGGCTGTACTCCGTCAGGCGCGCCTTGGCCGGGCGTGCGCCGCCTTCGTACTTGCCACTGAGCATGCCGAACGCCAGGGGCGAGTAGGCCAGCAGGCCGCATTGCTCGCGAATGGCGATTTCCGCCAGGCCCACTTCAAAGCTGCGGTTGAGCAGGTTGTACGGGTTCTGGATCGACACCGCGCGGGGCCAGCCACGGGCTTCGGCCAGGGCGAGGAACTTCATGGTGCCCCACGGGGTTTCGTTGGACAGGCCGATGTGGCGGATCTTGCCGGCCTTTACCTGTTCGTCCAGGGCTTCGAGGGTTTCCTCCAGCGGGGTGAGGTTGTCTTCGTCCTTGTGCTTGTAGCTCAGTTGGCCGAAGAAGTTGGTGCTGCGCTCCGGCCAGTGCAGTTGGTAGAGGTCGATCCAGTCGGTCTGCAAGCGCTTGAGGCTGGCATCCAGGGCTTGGCCGATGTGTTTGCGGTTGTGACGCAGGTGGCCGTCGCGGATGTAGTCGATGGTGTTGCCGGGGCCGGCGATCTTGCTGGCGAGGACCCAGTCGGCGCGATCGCCACGGCTTTTGAAGTAATTACCGATGTAACGCTCGGTGGTGGCATAGGTGTCGGCCTTGGGCGGCACCGGGTACATTTCCGCCGTGTCGAGGAAGTTGATCCCCGCGGCCTTGGCCCGTTCGATCTGGGCGAAGGCCTCTGCCTCGCTGTTCTGCTCGCCCCAGGTCATGGTGCCCAAGGCTATCGCGCTCACGTTCAGATCCGTACGGCCCAGCTGTCGATAATCCATCGGGTACTCCTTCAGGGAAAACAATCATAAAAGCAGGTTGAATTTTTTTTCGCAATCTGCATAATTGCCCACCTCTTTCTGCAGTGGAAGTGATGCGCCGCCTGCCGAAGAATCTTGCCGTTGAACGGACGCGCCGACCCGAGCCCCCGATAGCGTCTGTATCCGGCTGCCTTTGACTTGTCAAAGTACGCACTATTCAGTAAGATCCGCCGTCTAATTTACAGGGCGGCCCCTGAGGCTATTAAAGAATGACAACTTTTACTGCAAAACCGGAAACAGTTCAGCGCGACTGGTTTGTCGTCGACGCCGCTGGTCAGACCCTGGGTCGTCTGGCCACTGAAGTCGCCAGCCGTCTGCGTGGCAAGCACAAGCCTGAGTACACCCCTCACGTTGACACCGGTGACTACATCGTGATCATCAACGCTGAGCAGGTACGTGTTACCGGCAACAAAGCGCAAGACAAAATGTACTACCGTCACTCCGGTTTCCCAGGCGGTATCAAGTCTTCGAACTTCGAAGGCCTGATCTCCAAGAAGCCTGAAGCCCCGATCGAAATCGCGGTCAAAGGTATGCTGCCTAAGGGCCCACTGGGTCGCGATATGTTTCGCAAGCTGAAAGTCTATGCGGGCGCTGTACACCCTCATGCTGCTCAGCAGCCCCAAGAACTGAAGTTTTAACGGAATAGTTCATTATGTCGGCGACTCAAAATTACGGCACTGGCCGTCGCAAAACCGCAACCGCACGCGTTTTCCTGCGTCCGGGCACTGGTAACATCTCGATCAACAACCGCACTCTGGAAAACTTCTTCGGTCGCGAAACTGCCCGCATGGTAGTTCGTCAGCCGCTGGAACTGACCGAGACCGTTGAGAAGTTCGACATCTACGTCACCGTTATCGGTGGCGGTGTAAGTGGTCAAGCTGGCGCAATCCGCCACGGTATCACTCGCGCTCTGATGCAGTACGACGAAACCCTGCGTGGCGCTCTGCGCAAAGCCGGCTTCGTGACTCGCGATGCCCGTGAAGTTGAACGTAAGAAAGTCGGTCTGCGTAAAGCGCGTAAGCGTCCGCAGTACTCGAAGCGTTAATTCGCTTTACGTTCCACAAAAACGCCCAGTCTCCTCACGGAGCTGGGCGTTTTTTATTGCCTGCGATTTATGCACAAATTTGTGCGTGACAACTTGCCACATCCGTAGACCCCCTATACTACAAGGCCTGGAGGCTGAGCCCTGGGCAATTACCTTGTCAACCGTGGGGCTTTTCATTACCATTCGGCAAAATTTTTATAAGTAAAGATTCAACACTTAGTAGACGCCTGATTTAACAGGCCAAAAAGCTGATGGGAGAGGACTGAATGAGCAATGACGGCGTGAATGCAGGCCGGCGTCGCTTCTTGGTAGCAGCCACATCCGTGGTGGGTGCTGCAGGAGCGGTGGGGGCTGCGGTCCCGTTCGTGGGGTCATGGTTTCCCAGTGCCAAGGCGAAAGCCGCAGGTGCACCGGTGAAGGTGAATATCAGCAAGATCGAGCCAGGCCAGCAGATGATTGCTGAGTGGCGCGGCCAGCCGGTCTTCATTGTTCGTCGTACCGAGGAAATCCTGGGGAATCTCAAAAAGATCGAAGGCCAGTTATCTGACCCTATGTCTGAGAAGTCCGACCAACCCGCCTACGCCAAAAACGAAGCGCGTTCGATCAAGCCAGAAATTCTGCTGCTGGTCGGTCTTTGTACCCACCTGGGTTGCTCGCCTACCTTCCGCCCGGAAGTTGCTCCGGTCGATCTGGGCAAGGATTGGGTCGGTGGTTATTTCTGCCCTTGCCACGGCTCGCACTACGACCTCGCCGGTCGCGTCTACAAGTCCCAACCTGCTCCCCTGAACCTGCCCGTGCCTCCGCATACCTACGAAACTGACGACCTCATTGTCATTGGCCTCGATAAGGAGAACGCGTGATGAGCAAGTTCATGGATTGGGTGGATGCGCGCTTCCCCGCCACCAAAATGTGGGAAGACCATCTCAGCAAATATTACGCACCAAAAAACTTCAACTTCTTCTACTTCTTCGGTTCGCTGGCACTGCTGGTGCTGGTCAACCAGATCGTCACCGGCGTCTGGCTGACCATGAGCTACACGCCGTCGGCAGAAGAAGCGTTCGCCTCCGTCGAATACATCATGCGTGACGTCGAGTACGGCTCGATCCTGCGCCTGCTGCACTCCACCGGCGCCTCCGCGTTCTTTATCGTCGTCTACATGCACATGTTCCGCGGCCTGCTCTACGGCTCGTACCAGAAGCCTCGTGAGCTGGTGTGGGTGTTCGGCATGCTGATCTACCTGGCGCTGATGGCCGAAGCCTTCATGGGTTACCTGCTGCCGTGGGGCCAGATGTCGTACTGGGGCGCCCAGGTGATCATCTCGCTGTTTGGTGCGATCCCGGTGATCGGCAACGACCTGACCCAGTGGATCCGTGGTGACTACCTGATCTCCGGCATCACCCTGAACCGCTTCTTTGCGTTGCACGTGGTGGCCTTGCCCATCGTGATCCTCGGCCTGGTGGTGCTGCACATCCTGGCGCTGCACGAAGTGGGTTCGAACAACCCGGATGGCGTGGACATCAAGAAGCACAAGGACGAGAACGGCATCCCGCTGGATGGCATTCCGTTCCACCCGTACTACACCGTCAAGGACATTGTCGGCGTGGTCGTGTTCCTGTTCGTGTTCTGCTCGATCGTGTTCTTTTTCCCGGAGATGGGGGGGTATTTCCTCGAGAAACCTAACTTCGAACAGGCCAACGCCTTCAAGACACCAGAGCACATTGCCCCGGTCTGGTACTTCACGCCGTTCTACGCGATCTTGCGCGCGATCCCCGACAAGCTCATGGGCGTGATCGCCATGGGTGCGGCCATCGCCGTGCTGTTCGTGTTGCCGTGGCTCGACCGTAGCCCGGTCAAGTCCATGCGCTACAAGGGCTGGCTGAGCAAGATCTGGCTGTGGGTGTTCTGCATTGCCTTCGTGATCCTGGGCGTGTTGGGCGTATTGGCGCCAACCCCTGAGCGTACGTTGCTGTCGCAGGTGTGCACCTTCCTGTATTTCGCCTACTTCATTCTGATGCCGTTCTACACCCGGCTCGAGAAGACCAAACCGGTACCGGAAAGGGTGACTGGCTGATGAAAAAATTATTCGTTGCATTGATGCTTGCGGCCCTGCCGCTGCTGTCCTTCGCTGCCGAACACGGCGGCCCGGAGCTGGAAAAAGTCGATATCGACGTGTCGGACAAAGCCGCCCTGCAAGACGGCGCGCGGACGTTCGCCAACTACTGCATGGGCTGCCACAGTGCCAAGTTCCAGCGTTATGAGCGGGTTGCCGATGACCTCGGTATCCCTCACGAAGTGATGCTGGAGAAACTGGTGTTCACCGGCGCCAAGATCGGCGACCACATGAACATCGGCATGAAGCCTGCCGACGCCAAGGCCTGGTTCGGTGCTGCACCGCCCGACCTGACCCTGGTGGCACGCGTACGTGGCACCGACTGGCTCTACGGCTACCTGAAATCCTTCTACGAAGACCCGGCGCGCCCTTACGGCGTGAACAACAAGGTCTTCCCGAACGTCGGCATGCCTAACGTTCTGGTCGGCCTGCAGGGTCGCCAAGTGGTAGGATGCAAGCAGGTTCAGGTCGTCGAAGACGGCAAGAAGCAATATGACCCGTTGACCGGTACGCCTTTGACTCACGAAGCGTGCGATCAACTGACCATCGTGCCCAAGACCGGCGCGCTGAACGAAGAGCAGTTCGACGAGAAAGTGAAAAATCTCGTGACCTTCCTGGCCTACTCGGCCAACCCGGTCAAACTGCAGCACCAGCGCATCGGTACCTACGTCTTGCTGTACCTGGCTTTCTTCTTTGTATTCGCCTATCTGCTCAAACGCGAATACTGGAAGGATGTGCATTGATCCAACCGTAAGCAATTGCTGTTAATCTTGCGCGCCCAGCGGCATCTCTGAATACGTAGCGACCTGTTTGAACCGGTCGTTACAGAGATGCTCCCTGGGCGCGCTCGTTTTTGAGCTTTCGATAATTTCAACAAGCGAGGAGGACCGCCATGGGCGTGACCAATCGGTTGGCCTGTTACTCCGACCCCGCCGACCACTATTCCCACCGAGTACGTATCGTGCTCGCAGAGAAGGGTGTCAGCGCCGAGATCATCAGTGTGGAGGCGGGCCGTCAGCCGCCGAAACTGATCGAAGTGAACCCCTACGGCAGCTTGCCCACCCTGGTCGATCGTGACCTGGCGTTGTGGGAGTCGACCGTGGTGATGGAATACCTGGATGAGCGTTATCCGCATCCACCTTTGCTGCCGGTGTATCCGGTGGCGCGTGCCAACAGCCGCCTGCTGATCCATCGGATCCAGCGTGACTGGTGCGGGCTGGTGGATGTGATTCTGGATTCGCGTAGCAAAGAGGCGGCCCGTGTCGTGGCGCGTAAGGAATTGCGCGAGAGCCTGACCGGTGTTTCGCCGTTGTTCGCCGATAAACCTTTTTTCCTCAGTGAGGAACAAAGCTTGGTGGATTGCTGCCTATTACCGATACTCTGGCGCTTGCCGATTCTCGGTATTGAACTGCCGCGGCCAGCCAAGCCGCTGCTTGATTACATGGAGCGCCAGTTTGCGCGTGAGGCTTTCCAGGCGAGTCTGTCTGGTGTCGAACGCGATATGCGCTAAGGCTTAAGGAGCCGCTGATGAACTCCAGTCGACCTTACCTGGTCCGCGCGCTCTATGAGTGGATTGTGGACAACGATTGCACCCCGCACATGCTGGTCAATTCCGAATTTCCTGCGGTTCAGGTACCGCAGGGTTTTGCCAGTGACGGGCAGATTGTGTTGAACGTATCGCCCAGTGCCGTGCGCCACCTGCACATGGACAACGAAGCGGTGAGCTTCGAAGGGCGTTTCGGCGGTGTGCCGCATACGCTGTTCGTGCCGATTGGCGCCATTCTCGGGATCTACGCCCGGGAGAACGGCCAAGGCATGGTGTTTGATCTGGAGTCGCCGTTCGACGGTGACGAATCGATCGACGGCGATGACGACGGTGATCTGCCACCGGATGCCGAGCCACCGCGCCCTAGCGGCCGGCCGAGCCTGAAAGTGGTGAAGTAAACGGCGGTTGCCCTCGGGCGCGCCTGAAAAATGCCTCGGCCTGTGCCGGGGCATTTTTTTGCGCCGAGGATATGGATGAAAGTCGCCTACGGACGGTGATCGTACAACCGCCATGGGCTATGATGCCTGCTCAAGTTCGCCGAGAAAGATGATTCATCATGGAAAACACCAACACCGCCCCTCGTCTTCCCCGCAAGCGCCGCAGCCTTGCCCAGGAATTGGTCACGGTGTTGTCCGAGCAGATCCGCGACGGCGAACTCAAGCGCGGTGACAAGCTGCCCACCGAGTCGGCGATCATGGAAGCCCATGGGGTCAGCCGCACCGTCGTACGTGAGGCCATCTCGCGCTTGCAGGCGGCAGGCCAGGTGGAGACTCGTCACGGCATCGGCACCTTTGTGCTGGATACACCAAGCCCGAGCGGCTTCCGTATCGACCCGGCCACCGTGGTCACGTTGCGGGATGTGTTGGCGATCCTCGAATTGCGCATCAGCCTGGAAGTCGAGTCCGCAGGGTTGGCTGCACTGCGCCGCACCGACGAACAACTGGCGACCATGCGCGCCGCCCTCGACGCCCTGAATGAAAGCGCAGCCCATGCCGGCGATGCGGTGGCGTCCGACTTTGCCTTTCACCTGGAAATCGCCCTGTCCACCGGCAACCGCTACTTCACCGACATCATGACCCACCTGGGCACCAGCATCATTCCGCGCACGCGCCTGAATTCGGCACGCCTGGCCCATGATGACCAGCAGCACTACATGGGGCGCTTGAGCCGTGAGCATGAAGAGATCTACGAGGCGATTGCCCGTAAGGATTCGGATGCGGCACGGGCAGCCATGCGCCTGCACCTGACCAACAGCCGCGAGCGGCTGCGCCATGCCCATGAAGAGGCAGAATCGCAGCGATAGTAACGAGGGGATTTCAGGCGTGTTCCATGTCGTACACAATACCGACTACGACGTCATCCTCCATGACGAACGTTTTGCTTTTTACACGGAAGAGAGTGCCGTTCTGATCGACAATGTCGCCTACCGCGATGATTTCGCTGACGTCAACGCAACCCTCTTGGGTTTGGGGCTGGTTGATGCCGTCGACCTTAAAAGTGAGTTTTACTTTGCTCGCCATCGTTGCACCTCATTGATTGTTAAAACAATGCTGCCTCTCCAGATGCTTACGCGGCTTAGCCATACTTGGCTGAACACTGGAGAGCCCGTGGCAACGTTAGGACGATCTGAAATTGGGCGATACTGTCAGAATTGACAGTATCGACGAGTGGCTCCCCGGGTGCCTTTTGATCGCTCCCACGCTCTGCGTGGTAACGCCGCCCCGGACGCTCCGCGTCCTGATAGCGCAAGGTGACGCGGAGCGTCGTTGGATGCGTTCCCACGCAGAGCGTGGGAACGATCATCATCAGGGTCAGGCTGGCTGGTTCGGCTTGTAGTCCTTGAGCAGCAGATACGTACTCCACCCCCACCAATCATCCGTCCAGCGCTTGTCGTTCAAGTCATTCACTTCCTTGCGCCGCAGCACCTTGTCTCCGTCCATCTTGAACAGCGGCGAAAAGTTGTTCGCCGGGTTTTGCGCGGCATTCAAGTCCGGCACATGCAGCGGTGCCTTGAAGTTGGCCGGGGAGGGCGCCACGCCGCTGATAAAGGTTTCGAAGATTTCATCCGCCGAAGCCTGTACCGCACGCTTGACCTGCACCCGATTGTCCGCATCGATGGCATCGAAGTAGCGTTTATCCCCATAGACATGCCATTGATCCCCCAGGGCGTTGCGCACCTTGAGCCCGAACTTGCTGTCCTCATCGTGCATGAAGCGGCTGATCAGCGAGCCCAGTTCCCCCGGCGTCACCACCGCTGCCAACTGTTTGCGTGGCACCCGCAAGTGTCCGGCGGAAAACAGGTCGGTCAAAAAGTGATCAGCAAAGCTATTCATGGCATACGCCAGTTCCAGCGCCTGGTCGGTACCGGTTTGATGCGCCACCACGGCCTGTTGCAGGGCCGCCGTATGCCCGGCCAGATACGCCGACAGTGCCCATTCACCAAAGTGGTCGGCATTGTCCGCCGCCAGTTTCAAGTAGCGCCCCAATGGCACCAGCGCCGAAACTGCACTGCCGCCACCGGTGATGCGGTTCCACTCCTCGGACAACGTATCACCCAGCGCGTCGTAGGCTTCATGGGCTTGCTTGCCGTCCCTGATCGCCTGGTTGACCGCGTTGATCTCCTTTTGCATCACCGCGAGGATCTTGCGCGCTTCTTCCCGCGACGCCGGCAGAACCGCCAGCGAATTGAACGCGGCAGTAAAACGTTGCACACGGTCGGCAGGCGACGCGCCATCGCTGATGGGTTGGCCGGGAACGCCGTAGAAGTCGCCGCCCAGGGCAATCACCTGGCCGTAGGTCAGCGCCAGGCCGTTGGGCAGGTGCAGCTCGACTTGGCGGGCGGGGATTGCGGGGGCGTCGTTGGCGAAACGCAACAGGGTGTCGTCGCCGATGGCGGTGTGCTCGCCGCCTTCGAAGCGCAGGATCGGTTGGTTTTTTGCGGGTGCTGCGAGTTCAAGACCTGACATGTTAGCTCCTTGCTATGTCGTAGGAATCTTCCTTAATGACTGTATGTTTATACAGTTATTGCCAGCATAGAGGAATAATTTCCTACGTCAAGAAGCCAGGTCATACAGCGAACCCTGGACGCACCTCGACGAATTGCAGTTGACGAATCTTTTTATAGTTGTACGATGACGTACGACATCACCAAAACCAACAACAACCTTTCGACAGAAAGTCTTCGCCCAGGGTGTTCGAATAATGAATCCACAAGAACTGAAGTCCATCCTCTCCCACGGTTTGCTGTCTTTCCCCGTGACCGATTTCAATGCGCAGGGTGACTTCCACCAGGCGGGCTACATCAAGCGCCTGGAATGGCTGGCTCCTTACGGCGCCAGCGCCTTGTTCGCCGCCGGCGGGACCGGTGAGTTTTTCTCCCTCGCCGCCAGCGAATACTCCCAAGTGGTGAAGACCGCTGTTGATACCTGCGCCACCAGCGTGCCCATCCTCGCCGGTGTGGGCGGTTCGACCCGCCAGGCCATCGAGTACGCCCAAGAGGCCGAGCGCCTGGGTGCCAAAGGCCTGTTGCTGCTGCCGCACTACCTCACCGAAGCCAGCCAGGACGGGGTTGCCGCCCACGTTGAAGCGGTGTGCAAATCGGTGAAGATCGGTGTGGTGGTGTACAACCGCAACGTCTGCCGCCTCACCGCGCCACTGCTGGAACGCCTGGCCGAGCGCTGCCCGAACCTGATCGGCTACAAGGATGGCTTGGGCGATATCGAGCTGATGGTCTCGATCCGCCGTCGCCTCGGTGACCGTTTCAGCTACCTCGGCGGCCTGCCGACTGCAGAGGTTTACGCCGCTGCCTACAAGGCCCTGGGTGTGCCGGTGTACTCCTCGGCGGTGTTCAACTTCATCCCGAAAACCGCGATGGATTTCTACCACGCCATTGCCCGCGAAGATCACGCCACCGTCGACAAGATCATCGACGACTTCTTCCTGCCGTACCTGGACATCCGCAACCGCAAGGCCGGCTATGCCGTGAGCATCGTCAAGGCGGGTGCCAAAATCGTCGGCTACGACGCAGGCCCGGTGCGCACTCCGCTGACCGACCTGCTGCCGGAAGAATACGAAGCCCTGGCCGCGCTGATCGACAAGCAAGGCGCGCAATAACTTATCTACAAGGCCGCTGAGAGATCAGCGGCCTTTTGCGTCAGGAGAAGATTCGTGTCCCAAGCCCAGCGTTTTGAAAACTACATCAACGGCCAATGGGTGGCCGGTGCCGACTATTGCGTCAACCTCAATCCGTCGGACTTGTCCGATGTGATTGGCGAATACGCCAAGGCCGATGTCGGCCAAGTCAACGCCGCCATCGAGGCGGCACGCGCCGCGTTCCCGGCCTGGTCCACCTCCGGGATTCAGGCGCGCCACGATGCCCTGGATAAAGTCGGCAGCGAAATCCTCGCCCGCCGCGAAGAGCTCGGCACCTTGCTGGCCCGGGAAGAGGGCAAGACCCTGCCCGAAGCCATCGGCGAAGTGACCCGCGCCGGCAATATCTTCAAGTTCTTTGCCGGTGAATGCCTGCGCTTGTCCGGCGACTACGTGCCGTCGGTGCGCCCCGGCGTCAATGTGGAAGTGACCCGCGAAGCCCTCGGCGTGGTCGGCCTGATCACCCCGTGGAACTTCCCGATTGCGATCCCCGCGTGGAAGATCGCCCCGGCCCTGGCCTACGGCAACTGTGTGGTGATCAAACCGGCCGAACTGGTGCCGGGCTGTGCCTGGGCGCTGGCGGAAATCATCTCCCGCGCCGGCTTCCCGGCTGGCGTGTTCAACCTGGTGATGGGCAGCGGTCGTGTGGTCGGCGATGTGCTGGTCAACAGCCCGAAAGTCGATGGCATCAGCTTCACCGGCTCCGTTGGCGTCGGTCGTCAGATCGCCGTCAGCTGCGTGTCGCGCCAGGCCAAAGTGCAGTTGGAAATGGGTGGCAAGAACCCGCAGATCATCCTCGACGACGCCGACCTCAAGCAGGCCGTCGAGCTGTCGGTGCAGAGCGCGTTCTACTCCACCGGCCAGCGTTGCACCGCCTCCAGTCGCCTGATCGTCACCGCCGGGATTCACGACCAGTTCGTCGCGGCGATGGCTGAGCGCATGAAATCGATCAAGGTCGGCCATGCGTTGCACAGCGGCACCGACATCGGCCCGGTGGTTTCCCAGGCCCAGTTGGATCAGGACTTGAAGTACATCGACATCGGCCAAAGCGAAGGCGCGCGGCTGGTGAGCGGTGGTGGCCTGGTGACCTGCGACACCGAAGGTTACTTCCTGGCGCCGACGCTGTTTGCCGACAGCGAAGCCGCCATGCGCATCAGCCGCGAGGAGATCTTCGGGCCGGTGGCCAACGTGGTGCGCGTGGCGGACTACGAAGCGGCACTGGCCATGGCCAACGACACCGAGTTCGGTTTGTCGGCGGGCATTGCCACTACGTCGCTGAAATACGCCAACCACTTCAAGCGCCACTCCCAGGCCGGGATGGTGATGGTCAATCTGCCGACCGCCGGTGTGGATTATCACGTTCCATTCGGTGGCCGTAAGGGCTCATCCTATGGTTCGCGTGAGCAAGGTCGCTATGCGCAAGAGTTCTACACCGTGGTGAAGACCAGCTACATCGGTTCGTAACACGCAACACCTGTAGGCACCGGTTCCTGTGTGGGAGCTGGCTTGCCTGCGATGCAAGCACCTCGGTGATGCTATCGCAGGCAAGCCAGCTCTCACATAGAGCGGTCCTCAGTGGCAACAACAAATAATTACCCGCAAAAAAAATAATTAGTGGGAGTACTTCTTTATGCAAGCGACCAAGCCGACCCACGTCCGCTATTTGATATTGCTCATGCTGTTCCTGGTGACCACGATCAACTACGCCGACCGGGCCACCATCGCCATCGCGGGCTCCAGCCTGCAAAAAGACCTCGGCATCGACGCGGTCACCCTCGGTTACATCTTCTCTGCATTCGGTTGGGCCTACGTGGCCGGGCAAATTCCCGGCGGCTGGTTGCTGGACCGGTTCGGCTCGAAAAAAGTCTATGCCCTGAGCATCTTCACCTGGTCACTGTTCACCGTGCTGCAAGGCTATGTCGGTGAGTTCGGTGTCTCCACCGCTGTCGTTGCGCTGTTTATGCTGCGCTTCATGGTGGGCCTGGCCGAAGCGCCGTCGTTTCCCGGAAACGCCCGTATTGTCGCGGCGTGGTTTCCTACGGCCGAGCGCGGCACGGCTTCGGCGATCTTCAACTCGGCGCAATACTTCGCCACGGTGTTGTTTGCACCGCTGATGGGCTGGATCGTCTACAGCTTCGGCTGGCAGCACGTGTTTATCGTGATGGGCGTGATCGGCATCATCTTCTCGCTGATCTGGCTGAAAGTTATCCACAGCCCGCGCCAGCACCCGCTGATCAACGAAGCCGAGTTCAACCACATTGCCGCCAATGGCGCGATGGTGGATATGGACCAGGACAAGGGCAAAGGTAAAAAAACTGACGGTCCGAAGTGGGATTACATCCGTCAGTTGCTGACCAACCGCATGATGCTCGGCGTGTACCTGGGCCAGTACTGCATCAATGGCATCACCTACTTCTTCCTGACCTGGTTCCCGGTGTACCTGGTGCAGGACCGTGGCATGACCATCCTCAAGGCCGGTTTCATCGCCTCGTTGCCGGCGATCTGCGGCTTTATCGGCGGCGTGCTCGGCGGGGTGATTTCCGACTACCTGCTGCGCAAGGGCCATTCGCTGACCTTCGCCCGCAAGGCGCCGATCATCGGTGGCCTGCTGATTTCCAGCAGCATCGTGGCCTGCAACTACGTGGATATCGAATGGATGGTAGTGGGCTTCATGGCCCTGGCCTTCTTCGGTAAAGGCGTTGGCGCACTGGGTTGGGCGGTGGTGTCCGACACGTCGCCGAAACAAATCGCCGGCCTCAGTGGCGGCTTGTTCAACACCTTCGGTAACCTCGCGTCGATCACCACGCCGATCGTCATCGGCTACATCATCAGCACCACCGGCTCGTTCAAATGGGCCTTGGTGTTCGTCGGCGCCAACGCGCTTGGTGGCGGTGTTCAGCTACCTGGTCATCGTTGGCCCGATCAAGCGCGTGGTGCTCAAAGAGCCGCCAACCAAGGGCCCAGAGCTGACCCAACTTACCGAAGCGCACTCCTGAGGGGCGATGTAATGCAGTTGATTGAACATGCCGACTCGCCGCGCTCCATTCGTTTGCACGAGCGCGACAACGTAGTGATCGTGGTGAACGACCAGGGCGTTCCGGCCGGGACCGAGTTCCCGGACGGCCTGGTGACCGTGGATTTCATCCCCCAGAGCCACAAAGGTGACCCTCGAAGATATCCCCGAGGGCGGTCAGATTATTCGCTACGGCCAGACCATCGGTTACGCCTTGGCGCCGATTCCGCGCGGCAGTTGGGTCCAGGAAGATCAACTGCGCATGCCCACTGCGCCACCGCTGGACAGCTTGCCGCTGTCCACCGAGGTGCCGCAAACCCAGGCGCCGTTGGAGGGGTTTACCTTCGAGGGTTATCGCAATGCCGACGGCACCGTGGGCACGCGCAATATCCTCGGCATCACCACCACGGTGCAGTGCGTCACGGGGGTGCTGGACCATGCCGTCAAGCGTATCAAGGACGAACTGCTGCCCAAGTACCCCCATGTCGATGACGTGGTGGCGCTGACCCACAGTTACGGCTGCGGCGTGGCCATTACCGCGACGGATGCCTACATCCCGATCCGCACGGTGCGCAACCTGGCACGCAACCCGAACCTGGGCGGCGAAGCCCTGGTGATCAGCCTGGGCTGCGAGAAATTGCAGGCCGGGCAGGTGATGCACGACAACGACAGCTCGGTGGACCTGAGCGAGCCGTGGTTGTATCGATTGCAGGACTCCAGCCACGGCTTCACCGAGATGATCGAACAGATCATGGAACTGGCCGAGACGCGCTTGAAGAAGCTCGACCAGCGCCGTCGCGAAACCGTGCCGGCGTCGGAGCTGATCCTGGGCATGCAGTGCGGCGGCAGTGATGCGTTTTCCGGCATCACCGCCAACCCGGCGCTGGGTTATGCCTCGGATTTGCTGCTGCGGGCCGGGGCGACGGTGATGTTTTCCGAAGTGACTGAAGTCCGCGATGCGATCTACCTGCTGACTTCACGCGCCGAGAGCAAGGAAGTCGCCCAGGAGCTTGTCAGGGAAATGGACTGGTACGACCGTTACCTGGCCAAGGGCGAGGCCGATCGCAGTGCCAACACTACGCCGGGCAACAAGAAGGGCGGGTTGTCGAACATTGTCGAGAAGTCCTTGGGCTCCATCGTCAAGTCCGGCAGCAGCGCGATCAACGGCGTGCTCGGCCCGGGCGAGCGTTTCAAGGGCAAGGGCCTGATCTTTTGCGCCACGCCGGCCAGTGACTTTGTGTGCGGCACCTTGCAGTTGGCGGCGGGGATGAACCTGCATGTGTTCACCACCGGGCGTGGCACGCCGTATGGGCTGGCGATGGCGCCGGTGGTGAAGGTGTCGACGCGTACGGAGTTGGCGCAGCGCTGGCCTGATCTCATTGATATCGACGCCGGACGCATCGCTACCGGGCGTGCGAGCATTGAGGAGTTGGGGTGGGAGTTGTTCCACTTCTACCTGGATGTGGCCAGTGGCAAGAAGCAGACCTGGGCGGAGCGGCATAAGCTGCATAACGACATCACCCTGTTCAACCCGGCGCCCATCACCTGAAGTGGACGCGGACTCTGTGGGAGCAGGCAAGCCAGCTCCCACATTTGAAGGCATTCACAAATCAAAAATGTGGGAGCGGGCTTGCCCGCGAAGGCGTCTTGACAGGCGCTACAGGTCAGCATGGCTTATCATTAGCCACCTAACGACGCTCACCAAGGTTCTCCCCGGCATGCTGGCAATCTTCCTCACCACCCTGTCCATCACCGCGCCGGTGTTTGCCATGCTGTTTCTTGGTGTGCTGCTCAAGCGCATCGATTGGATCAACGACAACTTCATCCACACGGCGTCGTCCCTGGTGTTCAACGTCACCATGCCGGCGCTGCTGTTCCTGGGCATCCTGCATGCCGACCTGCACTCGGCGCTCAAGCCAGGCTTGCTGATCTACTTCGCCGTCGCCACCTTGCTCAGCTTCGCGTTGGCCTGGGGCTGGGCGATCTGGCGTTGCCCGCGTGAAGACCGCGGCATCTACACCCAAGGCGCGTTTCGCGGCAACAACGGCGTGATCGGCCTGGCACTGGCGGCGAGCATGTACGGTGATTACGGCATCTCCCTCGGCGCGATCCTCGCCGCGCTGGTGATCCTGTTCTACAACACCCTCTCGACCATTGTGCTGGCGGTGTACAGCCCGGTGATCAAGTCCGATCCGTGGAGCATCTGCAAAAGCGTGGTGGCCAACCCGTTGATCATCAGCGTGATTGTCGCCACGCCGTTCGCGGTGTTCCAGATCGGCTTGCCCGGTTGGCTGGAGTCGTCGGGGCGCTACCTGGCGGACATGACCTTGCCGCTGGCGCTGATCTGCATTGGTGGCACCTTGTCGCTGGCGGCATTGCGCAAAAGCGGCGGCATGGCCTTGAGTGCGAGCCTGGTGAAGATGATCGGGTTGCCCCTGGTGGCCACGCTGGGCGCCTGGCTGCTGGGGTTCCGCGGGCCGGAGTTGGGGATTCTGTTCCTGTACTTCGGCGCACCGACGGCGGCGGCGAGTTTTGTGATGGCCAGGGCGGCCGAGGGTAATCATGAGCTGGCGGCGGCGATTATTGTGATCACGACGTTGTTGGCGGCGGTGACCACGAATATCGGGATTTTTGTGTTGCAGGCGGGGGGATGGATCTGAGTTTTGTGGTGTCTGTGAGGGCCAATCGCAGGCAAGCCAGCTCCCACATTTTGAAAGTGTTCACAATTCAAGTGTGGGAGCTGGCTTGCCTGCGATAGCTATCTGACAGTCACTGCTGATCCGCCTGATACGCCTCAATCACTTCCTGCGCCGCGCGAAACGCATCAATCGCCGCCGGCACACCGGCATACACCGCACAATGCAGCAGCGCCTCGCGAATTTCCTCCACGGTACAGCCATTGTTCAACGCGCCGCGCACGTGGCCCTTGAGTTCCTGCGGGCACTTGAGTGCAGTGAGGGCGGCGAGGGTGATCAGGCTGCGGGTCTTCAGCGGCAAACCTTCGCGGTTCCATACACCGCCCCACGCGTGTTCATTGACGAAATCCTGCAACGGCTGGGTGAACGCGGTGGCATTGCCCAGGGCGCGGTCAACGAACACATCGCCCATGACCTGGCGACGCATCTCAACCCCGGACTTCTTCTGATCGGTCATTGCGATTCCCTCTTCTGTTGGCGGCGCCAGGCTCGCAGCGTGCTGAACAACAGAAAAGCCACCAGCACTGGCAGGACGTAATAGAGCATCAGGTGTTCAAGCTTGGTGGCCAGGGGCATGCCGGTGGTGAATGACATCACATGCAGCCCGTACGCCAGATAAAGTCCCAGCAGCACCAGGCCTTCGGCGCGGGTCACGCGGTAGCCGGTGTAGAACACCGGCAGGCACAACACCAAGGCGGCGAGCATCACCGGCAGGTCGAAGTCCAGGGCATTGGGCGAGACCGACAGCGGCGTCGGCGCCACCAGCGCGGTAAATCCCAGCACGCCGAGCAGGTTGAACAGGTTGCTGCCGATCACGTTGCCCACGGCGATGTCCCGTTCGCCGCGCAGGGCGGCGATCAGCGAGGTGGCCAGGCACGGCAGGGAAGTGCCGACGCCGATCAGCGTCAGGCCGATCACGCGCTCCGACAGCCCCAGATCGCCGGCCACATCCACCGCCGCGCCCAGCAGCAAGTGCCCGGCCAGCACCAGCACCATGAACCCACCCAGCAACAGCAACACACTGCTCAGCCAGGGCGCCTTGGCCACCGTGTCCAGGGTGCGCGGGCGGCGGGAGTGGCGGGTCTGGTAGTGCAACACGCCGAGGTAGGCGAGCAGGGCCACCAGCAGCAGCAAGCCGTCGGCGGGCGTGAGCGTTTCATTGGCGGCCAGGGTAAACACCAGCAAGCCCGCGATGATCATCACCGGGATATCCAGGCGCACCAGCTGGCGCGAGACGCGCAGCGGAATAATCAGCGCCGACAGGCCCAGGGTCACCAGGATGTTGAAGATGCTGCTGCCGATCACGCTGCCCACGGCGATATCGGTATTGCCGGCCAGGGTCGCTTGCAGGCTGACGGTCATTTGCGGCGCGCTGCTGCCAAAGGCGACGATGGTCAAGCCGATGATAAGCGGCCGCACCTTGAGGCTGGCGGCCAGGCGCACGGCGGCACGCACCAGGATTTCCGCGCCGGTAATCAGTAAAAGCAAGCCGCTGACCAGTTCCAGCAGGCTCCAGGGCGAGAGGGCAGTTAATCCGAAAATGGCCAGGGCTCCGTGTCAGTTGCTCAGGGCTTGCACGCGCACCCGCGCGGTGCCGCTGCTGAGCATGCCGAGCTGCTCGGCAGCCTTGCGGGAAAGGTCGATCAAGCGCCCACGGGTATGCGGGCCGCGATCATTGATGCGCACCACCACGGATTTGTCGTTGTTGAGATTGGTCACCTTGACCTGGGTGCCGAACGGCAATTGCCGGTGGGCGGCGGTCAGGGCGTTCTGGTTGAAGGGTTCACCGCTGGCGGTTTTTTTGCCGTGGTGCTTGGCGCCGTAGTAGGAGGCGGTGCCGGTTTCGTCGTAGCCGTTGGGGTTGACGAGGCCGCTGGCGCAGCCGGCCAGCAGGGAAAAAAGAGCCAGGAGGCCGAGTAGACGCTTCATGCAAGGTATCCCCGTATCAAATGTGGGAACTGGCTAATGTGGGAGCTGGCTTGCCTGCGATGGCGGTGGTGGCTGACACACCGCTATCGCGGGCAAGCCCGGCTCCCACAGAAGCCGGGTCCTACATGTGCTCAGCCTTCGAGCTTGCTTTTCAGCAATTCGTTCACCTGTTGCGGGTTGGCCTTGCCTTTGGAGGCTTTCATCGCCTGGCCCACAAAGAAGCCGAACATCTTGCCGCGCTTGGCTTCGTCGGCCGCGCGGTATTGCTCGACCTGCTCGGCGTTGGCCGCGAGCATTTCATCCAGCACGGCCGAGATCGCGCCGCTGTCGGTGACTTGCTTGAGGCCGCGCTTCTCGATGATCTCGTCAGCGTTGCCTTCGCCTGCGGCCATGGCTTCGAACACGGTCTTGGCGATCTTGCCGGAGATGGTGTTGTCCTTGATACGCAGCAGCATGCCGCCCAGTTGCTCGGCCGTGACCGGGGCTTCGTCGATTTCCAGGCCCTGTTTGTTCAACAGGCTGCCCAGCTCAACCATCACCCAGTTGGCCGCCAGCTTGGCGTCACCGGCAATGCTCACGACTTTTTCGAAGTAGTTGGCTTGTTCGCGGCTGGAGGCCAGGACGCTGGCATCGTAGACCGACAGGCCGAACTGCTCCTGGAAGCGCTCGCGTTTCTGCTGCGGCAATTCCGGCAGGGTGGCGCGCACGTCATTGAGGAACGAGTCCTCGATAACCACCGGCAACAGGTCCGGGTCGGGGAAGTAACGGTAGTCGTTGGCTTCCTCCTTGCTGCGCATGGCGCGGGTTTCGTCTTTGTTCGGGTCGTACAGGCGGGTCTGCTGGATGACCTTGCCGCCGTCTTCGATCAGCTCGATCTGGCGACGCACTTCGCTGTTGATCGCCTTCTCGATGAAGCGGAACGAGTTGACGTTCTTGATCTCGCAGCGGGTGCCGTACTCGGCCTGGCCCTTTGGACGGATCGACACGTTGCAGTCGCAACGCAGCGAACCTTCGGCCATGTTGCCGTCGCAGATGCCCAGGTAGCGCACCAGCGCGTGGATGGTCTTGACGTAGGCCACGGCTTCCTTGGCGCTGCGCATGTCCGGCTCGGAAACGATTTCCAGCAGCGGCGTGCCGGCACGGTTGAGGTCGATACCGGTGGCGCCCGGGAATTCTTCATGCAGGCTCTTGCCGGCATCTTCTTCCAGGTGCGCGCGGGTCACGCCGACGCGCTTGATGGTGCCGTCTTCCAGGGGGATGTCCAGGTGGCCCTTGCCGACGATCGGCAGTTCCATCTGGCTGATCTGGTAGCCCTTGGGCAGGTCCGGGTAGAAGTAGTTCTTGCGCGCGAACACGTTGTGCTGGCCGATCTCGGCGTCAATCGCCAGGCCGAACATCACCGCCATGCGCACCGCTTCCTGGTTCAGCACCGGCAAGACGCCGGGCATGCCCAGGTCGACCAGGCTGGCCTGGGTGTTGGGCTCGGAGCCGAACGTGGTGGCGCTACCGGAGAAAATCTTCGATTGGGTGGCGAGCTGGGTATGAATCTCCAGCCCGATCACGACTTCCCATTGCATAGTGTTCTCCTCAGAAGCCGGTAGGGGTGCGGGTGTGCCAGTCGGTGTGCAACTGGTACTGGTGCGCCACATTGAGCAGGCGGCCTTCCTGGAAATACGGGGCGAGCAATTGCACGCCCACCGGCAGGCCATCGACGAAACCGGCAGGCATGGACAAGCCCGGCAGGCCCGCGAGGTTGGCGGTGATGGTGTACAGGTCTTCGAGGTACGCAGCCACCGGGTCGCCATTCTTGGCGCCAAGCTTCCAGGCCGGGTTTGGCGTGGTTGGGCCGAGGATCACGTCGACTTCTTCAAAGGCCGCCATGAAGTCGTTCTTCACCAGGCGACGGATTTTTTGCGCCTTGAGGTAGTACGCGTCGTAGTAGCCGGCCGACAGGGCGTAGGCACCGACCATGATGCGGCGTTGTACTTCGGCACCGAAGCCTTCGCCACGGGAACGTTTGTACAGGTCGGTGAGGTCTTTCGGGTTTTCGCAGCGGTAGCCGAAGCGCACGCCGTCGAAACGCGACAGGTTGGAGGAGGCCTCTGCCGGCGCGATCACGTAGTAGGCCGGAATCGCGTGCTGATTGTTCGGCAGGCTGATTTCCTTGATCACGGCGCCGAGCTTTTCCAGCTCCTTGACGCTGTTGTGCACCCGTTCGGCGATGCGTGGGTCGAGACCGGCGCTGAAGTATTCCTTCGGCACGCCGATGCGCAGGCCCTTGATCGAGGTGTTGAGGCTGGCGCTGTAGTCCGGCACCGGCTCGTCGATGCTGGTGGAGTCCTGTTTATCGAACCCGGCCATGCCTTGTAACAAAATCGCGCAGTCTTCGGCAGTGCGTGCCAACGGGCCGCCCTGATCGAGGCTGGACGCGTAGGCGATCATGCCCCAGCGGGAAACGCGACCGTAGGTCGGCTTCAGCCCGGTGAGGTTGGTGAACGCCGCTGGCTGGCGGATCGAGCCGCCGGTGTCGGTGGCGGTGGCCGCCGGCAGGAAGCGCGCCGCCACGGCTGCAGCCGAGCCGCCGGACGAACCGCCCGGCACGTGCTCCAGGTTCCACGGGTTTTTCACCGCGCCGTAGTAGCTCGATTCGTTGGCCGAACCCATGGCGAATTCGTCCATGTTGGTCTTGCCCAGGGTCACGGCCCCGGCGGCAGCCAGCTTGGACACCACGGTGGCGTCGTAGGGCGCCTTGAAGTTGTCGAGCATCTTCGAGCCGCAGCTGGTGCGAATGCCCTGGGTGCAGAACAAGTCCTTGTGGCCGATGGGAGCACCCAGCAACGCGCCATTTTCACCGTTGGCGCGACGTGCGTCGGCGGCCTTGGCCTGGCTCAGGGCCAGCTCTTCGGTGAGGCTGATGAAGCTGTTGACCTTGGGATCGTGCTCGGCGATACGCGCCAGCAAGGTCTTGGTCAGCTCTTCGGAAGAAAACTTTTTGTCGGCGAGACCGCGGGCGATCTCGGCCAGAGTCATGTGATGCATGAAAGGCTCTTTCCCTTTAGTCGATGACTTTCGGAACCAGGTACAGGCCGTTTTCGACCGCTGGCGCGATGGACTGGTAGGCCTCGCGATTATTACTTTCTGTTACGACGTCTGCGCGCAGGCGCTGGCTGGCTTCCAGCGGGTGCGCCAGGGGCTCGATGCCGTCGGTATTCACGGCCTGCATTTGGTCAACCAGCCCGAGAATGCTGTTCAGGGCTGCGGTAATCGGTGGAAGATCGGCTTCAGCCAGGCCCAGGTGGGCGAGGTGAGCGATTTTTTCCACGTCGGAGCGGTCAAGCGCCATGGGATTCTCCAGTGGAAAACAGAACGGAGGGCGTCCGTGTGTTAGATTGTCGGAACACTACCGCATTTCTACGGTCATATGGCCGCGATTGTGGGGGTTGGTGCGTAGAAAGTCGGCCAATTTAGCACATTGGCGCCTTGCCCAAAATCCCTGTCGTTGTTAGAGTTTGCCGCACTTTTTTACCCACGCGTTGCCTAGGGTCCTTTCCCCATGTTCAAGAAACTGCGTGGCATGTTTTCCAGCGATCTTTCCATTGACCTGGGCACTGCCAACACCCTTATTTACGTGCGCGAGCGCGGTATCGTCCTGAATGAGCCATCGGTTGTGGCCATTCGGACCCATGGTAATCAGAAAAGTGTCGTTGCCGTCGGCACCGAGGCCAAGCGCATGCTCGGCCGTACACCAGGCAATATTGCTGCCATTCGTCCGATGAAAGACGGCGTGATCGCCGACTTCAGCGTCTGCGAGAAGATGCTGCAGTACTTCATCAACAAGGTTCACGAAAACAGTTTCCTGCAGCCCAGCCCTCGTGTGCTGATCTGCGTTCCGTGCAAGTCCACCCAGGTGGAGCGTCGTGCCATCCGTGAATCGGCCCTTGGCGCCGGTGCCCGTGAAGTGTTCCTGATCGAAGAGCCAATGGCTGCTGCGATCGGTGCCGGTCTGCCGGTTGAAGAAGCCCGCGGTTCGATGGTGGTGGATATCGGTGGCGGTACCACTGAAATCGCCCTGATCTCCCTGAACGGTGTGGTGTATGCCGAATCCGTACGTGTGGGCGGCGACCGTTTCGACGAAGCGATCATCACTTATGTGCGCCGCAACTACGGCAGCCTGATCGGTGAATCCACCGCGGAGCGCATCAAGCAGGAAATCGGTACCGCTTACCCGGGCGGCGAAGTGCGCGAAGTCGATGTGCGCGGTCGCAACCTGGCCGAAGGCGTTCCACGTGCCTTCACCCTGAACTCCAATGAAGTGCTGGAAGCTCTGCAAGAGTCCCTGGCCACCATCGTTCAGGCAGTGAAAAGCGCCCTGGAGCAATCGCCGCCGGAACTGGCGTCCGACATCGCCGAGCGTGGCCTGGTGCTGACCGGTGGTGGCGCCTTGCTGCGCGACCTCGACAAGCTGCTGGCCCAAGAGACTGGCCTGCCGGTGATCGTCGCCGAAGACCCGCTGACCTGCGTAGCCCGTGGCGGTGGTCGTGCACTGGAAATGATGGATAAACACACCATGGACCTGCTCTCCAGCGAATAAGCTGGGTTGAGCGGTACAGGCTTGGCCAACAGGCAGCACTTTGCAGTGCTGCCTGTTGGCGTTTATCTTCTTCAATCTGCATCCAGGCCGGTTAGAAGCCGTATGAATAAAGAAAACATTTGCCTGGGAGGAGCGGCTTATTAAACCGCTTTTTGCCAAAGGCCCCTCATTGGGCGTGCGCCTGCTGGTGCTGGTCGTGCTTTCGGTCGCGCTGATGGTGGTCGATGCCCGCTTTGCACTGCTCAAGCCCGTGCGCAGCCAGATGTCGCTGGTGTTGATGCAGACCTACTGGATCACCGACCTGCCGCAACGTCTCTACCAGGGCGTGGCCAGCCAATTTGGCAGCCGCACCGAACTGGTCGCCGAGAACGAAAAACTCAAGACTGAAAACCTGCTGTTGCAGGGGCGCATGCAAAAGCTTGCGGCCCTCACCGAGCAGAACGTTCGGCTGCGCGAGTTGCTCAACTCTTCTGCGCTGGTCAACGAGAAGGTCGAAGTCGCCGAGTTGATCGGCATGGACCCCAACCCCTTCACCCATCGCATCATCATCAACAAGGGTGAGCGCGACGGTGTGGTCCTTGGCCAGCCGGTGCTCGACGCCCGCGGCCTTATGGGCCAGGTGGTCGAGTTGATGCCCTACACGTCGCGGGTATTGTTGCTGACGGACACGACCCACAGCATTCCGGTGCAGGTCAACCGTAACGGCTTGCGTGCGATTGCCAGTGGTACCGGCAACCCTGAGCGCCTGGAATTGCGCCATGTGGCCGATACCGCGGATATCAAGGAGGGCGACCTGCTGGTCAGCTCCGGCCTGGGTCAGCGGTTCCCGGCGGGTTATCCGGTCGCGACGGTCAAGGAAGTGATCCACGATTCCGGCCAGCCGTTTGCCATCGTTCGCGCCGTGCCGACGGCCGCCCTGAACCGCAGCCGCTACCTGCTGCTGGTGTTCAGCGACAATCGCACGCCGGAAGAGCGCGCCAATGAGGCCGCCCAGGCCCAGGAAGCAGAAGACAAGCAGAACGGCGCCGCGCCGATTGTCCCGGCAACCGTGCCCAAGCCTGCCGCTGCCACACCAGCCACACCTGCGCCCGTTCCCGCGCCTGTTGCGACGCCAGTCAAGCCGGCTGCGCATCCGGTCAAACCAGCGGCCACCAAGCCACCGGCTTCAACGCCTGCCACAGCAACACCGGCGACTAAACCGCCTGCTGCTGCCCCGGTTGCCCGCCCAGCGGCAACGGCCCCGGCAACCACGCGGCAGAGGGAGGAATAATGGCCGGTACTCATTCGCGCAATGGCTGGATCGTCTGGCTGACCTTCGCGGTCGGCTTGCTGCTCAGCGTTTCACCCTTGCCGCAATTCATGGAAATCCTGCGCCCGTTGTGGCTGGCATTGCTGCTGGCCTTCTGGGCGTTGAACCTGCCGCATAAGATCGGCATGGTCACCGCGCTGTTTCTGGGCTTGGCGGAAGATGTGCTGTATGGCACCTTGCTGGGCCAGAACGCGTTGATCCTCACGCTGATCACGTTCCTGGTGCTGTCGTTGCAGCAGCGTTTGCGGATGTTCCCGATGTGGCAGCAGTGCCTGGTGATCCTGGTGATCTTCGGCCTGGCGCAGCTTGTTCAGCTGTGGCTCAGTGCCTTGACCGGCAATCGCCAGCCAACCCTGGCGCTGGTGTTGCCGGCGTTGGTGAGTGCCCTGCTGTGGCCATGGATCAGTTTTGGCCTGCGTGGGTTACGTCGTCGCTATAAAATCAATTGAATGGATTGCGAGGCTCTGCCTGGTTATCGAGCCCTACAGGGAGCGTCTGCATGAATTCGCTATATCTGGCCTCGGGCTCTCCGAGGCGGCGTGAACTGCTGAGCCAGATCGGGGTGCCTTTCACCCCTGTCAGCGCCGCCATCGATGAAACCCCTCTTATAAATGAATCCGCCGTTTCCTACGTCGAGCGCCTTGCGCGCGGCAAGGCAGCGGCGGGTTTGGCTGCGCTCGAAACTACCACCGGTGCCTGCGTGCTGGGCGCCGACACGGCGGTGATCGTGGACGGCAATATCCTCGGCAAACCGGTGGATCAGGCGGACGCCCTGGCGATGTTGATGGCCCTGGCGGGGCGCGAACATGAAGTCCTCACCGCCATTGCGCTCACCGACGGCGCGCGTTGTGAAACCGTTTGTGTAAGCAGTCGTGTACGTTTTCGCGCTATTACTGTCGAGGAAGCTACAACCTACTGGCACAGTGGCGAACCCCAGGACAAGGCGGGCGGCTATGCTATTCAAGGGCTTGGATCGGTGTTTGTCGCCGGGCTCAATGGCAGCTATTCCGCCGTGGTAGGCCTGCCGGTGTGCGAAACCGCGCAACTGCTCGACCAATTCGGCATACCCTGTTGGCAAAACCTTACCGCGCGCTGAACGCCCGACTCCAGCGCCCAGCCATAAGCGATCGGTCACTATTGTGAAAACGCCTGAACGAGACCCAGCCATGAGTGAAGAGATTCTGATCAATATCACGCCGATGGAATCGCGCGTGGCGGTGGTAGAGAACGGTGTTCTGCAAGAAGTGCACGTCGAGCGCACCCAGAAGCGCGGGATCGTCGGCAATATCTACAAGGGCAAGGTGGTACGCGTACTGCCGGGGATGCAGGCGGCATTCGTCGATATCGGCCTGGATCGCGCTGCGTTTATCCATGCCTCGGAAATTTCCCTGCGCGAAGGCCCTGCGGTGGAAAGCATCAGCGCGTTGGTGCATGAAGGGCAGAGCCTGGTGGTGCAAGTCACCAAGGACCCCATCGGCTCCAAAGGCGCACGCCTGACCACGCAGCTGTCGATTCCATCGCGTTACCTGGTGTACATGCCGCGTACCGCCCATGTCGGCATTTCCCTGAAGATCGAAGACGAAGGCGAGCGTGAGCGCCTGAAGAAGGTGGTCAGCGACTGCGTGGCCGCCGAAGGCATCAAGGAAGCCGGCGGTTTTATCCTGCGCACGGCAGCCGAAGGTGCCGGCGGCGATGAAATCCTCATGGACATTCGCTACCTGCGACGCCTGTGGGACCAGATCGGCGCCCAGATCAAGACCATCGGCGCGCCGAGTGTGATCTATGAAGACCTCGGCCTGGCCCTGCGTACGCTGCGTGACCTCGTCAGCCCGAAGATTGAGAAAATTCGCATCGACTCGCGGGAAACCTTCCAGCGCACCACGCAATTTGTTGCCGAGCTGATGCCGGAAATTGCTGATCGCCTGGAACACTACCCTGGTGAGCGGCCGATCTTCGACCTGTATGGCGTCGAAGATGAAATCCAGAAAGCCCTGGAGCGCAAGGTGCCACTCAAGTCCGGTGGTTACCTGGTGGTCGACCCGGCAGAAGCCATGACCACTATCGACGTCAACACCGGCGCGTTCGTCGGGCATCGCAACCTCGAAGAAACCATCTTCAAGACCAACCTCGAAGCCGCCACCGCGATTGCCCGCCAGCTGCGCCTGCGCAACCTGGGCGGCATCATCATCATCGACTTCATCGACATGGAAGATGAAGAGCACCAGCGCCAGGTGCTGCGCACCCTGGAGAAGCAGCTGGAGCGTGATCACGCCAAGACCAATATCATCGGCATCACCGAACTGGGCCTGGTGCAGATGACCCGCAAGCGCACCCGTGAAAGCCTTGAGCAAGTGCTGTGCGAGCCGTGCAGCAGTTGCCAGGGGCGCGGCAAGTTGAAGACCCCGGAAACGGTTTGCTACGAGATTTTCCGGGAAATCTTACGAGAGGCGCGAGCCTACCAGGCTGAAGGTTATAGAGTGCTTGCCAACCAGAAAGTGGTCGACCGACTGTTGGATGAAGAGTCCGGCAACGTCGCGGAATTGGAGGGGTTTATCGGGCGCACGATTCGTTTCCAGGTTGAAACCATGTATTCCCAGGAACAATACGACGTGGTGCTGCTCTGATCCCCATTCGCTTTCTTTTTACTGCCTTGAGGGTCGCCTGACATGGAGCGTCTGATACGCTTTTTTGCCGCTTTGACCCGTTGGGGCCTGGGCCTCTGTGCGCTGTTGCTGGTCCTGGCGGCGGTGTATGTGAGCCTGGGTCGCGAATTGACCCCGCTGGTGGCCGAATACCGTGCCGAAGTCGAAGCCAAGGCCCAGGCCGCGGTGGATATGCCCCTGCACATTGGCAGCCTTGAAGGCCGCTGGAGCGGCTTTGCCCCTGTGCTGTTGGCCCACGACGTGATGGTGGGCGAGGGCAGCAGTGCCTTGCGCCTGGACCAGGTCGAAGTGGTGCCGGATGTCTGGGCCAGCCTGATGGCCCGTGAAGTGCGCATTGCCCACCTGGAAGTCAGCGGCCTGCAACTGAGCGTCAAGGAAGACAAGGACGGCCACTGGGCGCTGCAAGGCCTGCCGGTGCAGGATGAGCAACCGCTGGACCCGCAGCAAGTGCTGCAGCGCATGCAGATGGTCAAGCGCGTGTCGTTGCTCGACAGCCAGGTCACCCTGCAACCTTTCGACCAGCCACCGTTGACCCTGACCTACGTCGGCCTGAGCCTGCACACCGGCATCACCCGCCAGCGCCTCGACGCGCGCCTGACCCTGCCCGACGGCCAACCCCTGGCGTTGAGCTTGCGTACACGCATTCGCGCCAGCCAATGGCAGGACGGTGAAGTCCAGGCTTACTTGAGCCTGCCGCAGAGCGACTGGGCCAAGTGGATTCCGGCCCGGTTGACGCAGCAGTGGAAACTCAGCCAATTCAAAGCCGGCGGCGAATTCTGGCTGACCTGGGCCAAGGGCGCGGTGCAAAACGCGGTGGTGCGCCTCAACTCGCCACAGGTGAAGGGCAGCTATGCCGAGCGCAAGCCGGTGCACATTGAAAACCTTGCGCTCAACGCCTACCTGCAACGCAGTGATACGGGCCTCAAGGTGGTGTTCGATTCGCTGGCGATGAACCTCGGGGAGACCCGCTGGGAATCACGCCTGCAATTGCAGCAGAGCCTGGCGACCGACAAGGATCAGGAAACCTGGAAGCTGCAAGCCGACCGCCTGGACCTGACCCCCATCACGCCGCTGTTGAATGCCCTGGCACCGTTACCGGAGGGGTTTGCCAAGACCATCGAACACCTGAAGGCCACGGGGCTGCTGCGCAATGTGCTGGTGGATTTCCGTCCCCAGGACACCACGGATCAAAAAGTCAGTTTTGCCGCCAACCTGGAGCGCGTCGGTTTTGACGCTTACTTCGGTGCGCCGGCCGCGCGCAACGTGTCCGGCAGCATCAGCGGTGATCTGGGCCATGGCGAACTGCGCATGGACAGCAAGGACTTCTCCCTGCACCTCGATCCGATTTTCGCCAAGCCCTGGCAGTACATCCAGGCCAATGCGCGCCTGACATGGAAACTGGATAAAGAAGGCTTCACCCTGATCGCGCCGTATATCAAGGTGCTGGGCGAAGAAGGCAAGGTCGCCGCCGATTTCCTGATCCGCCTGCATTTTGACCACAGCCAGGAAGACTACATGGACCTGCGGGTCGGCATGGTCGATGGTGATGGGCGCTTCACCCCCAAATACCTGCCGGCGGTGTTGAGCCCGGCGCTGGATGAATGGCTGCGCACGGCGATTCTCAAGGGCGCGGTCGACGAGGGCTTCTTCCAATACCAGGGTTCACTGAACCACGATGCATTGCCGGCCTCGCGCAATATCAGCCTGTTCTTCAAGGTGCATGACGCCGAGCTGGCGTTCCAGCCAGGCTGGCCCCACGTGAGCAAGGTCAAGGGTGAGGTGTTTGTCGAGGAAAGCGGCGTGCGCATCCTCGCCAGCAAGGGCCAGTTGCTCGACACCAAGGTCAAGGATATCTACGTCAATATTCCCCATGCGCCGGCTGGCAAGGACAGCCATCTGCTGCTCACCGGTGGTTTCGCCGGTGGCTTGGGTGATGGCCTGAAGATCCTGCAGGAAGCGCCGATTGGTACGGCTGCAACCTTTGCCGGCTGGAAGGGCGAGGGCGACCTGCAAGGCAGCCTGGACCTGGATGTGCCGCTGGCCAAGGGCACCGAGCCGAAAATCGTGGTGGACTTCAAGACCGACAAGGCACGCCTGCAACTGGCCGAGCCGACGCTGGACCTGACCCAGCTCAAGGGCGATTTCCGTTTCGACAGTGCCAAGGGCCTCAGCGGCCAGAACATCACGGCCCAGGCGTTTGACCGGCCCATCACCGCGCAGATTTTTGCCGACGGCAAGCCGGGCAATATCAGCACGCGCGTGACTGCCAAGGGCCAGGTCACGGTCAAGCGGCTGACGGACTGGTTGAAAGTCGGCCAGCCGTTGCCAGTGTCCGGCGACATTCCCTACCAGTTGCAACTGAACCTGGATGGGGCCGACAGCCAGTTGATGGTCAGCTCCAACCTCAAGGGTGTGGCAGTGGACTTGCCGGCCCCTTTCGGCATGCCCGCCAGCCAGGGGCGTGACAGCGTGTTCCGGATGACCTTGCAGGGTAACGAGCGGCGGTATTGGTTCGATTATGGCGAGTTGGCGAATTTCACCTTTGCCGCCCCGCCGGACAAGTTCAACGAAGGCCGTGGCGAGTTGTTTCTCGGTGATGGTGATGCGCTGTTGCCCACGGTCAAAGGCTTGCGTATTCGCGGGGTCTTGTCGGAACTCGACATCGACCCGTGGAAAAAACTCGTCGACCGTTATGCCGGCAATGACCCGGGCGGTAGCGCCAAACAGTTGCTCAGTGGCGCCGACTTCAAGGTCGGCAAGCTGACGGGTTTCGGCACCCGGTTCGACCAGGTCAAATTGCAGCTGGACCGCAAGCCCGCCGCCTGGGCCTTGCAGCTCGACAGCCAGCAGGCCAAGGGCAGCGTCAACCTGCCGGATGCCAAGGCCGCGCCGATTGCGATCAACCTGCAATACGTGAAATTGCCGGCGGTGGACCCGAGCGTCCAGGCCGACGAAAACGCGCCGGATCCCTTGGCCGACATCGACCCCAAGGACATTCCCGCGCTGGATATCGCCATTGATCAACTGTTCCAGGGGCCGGACCTGATCGGTGCCTGGTCGCTGAAGATCCGCCCGACGACCAAGGGCCTGACCTTCAACAACCTGGACCTGGGCCTCAAGGGCATGCAGCTCAAGGGCGACGGCGGCTGGGAAGGCGCACCGGGGAGCAGCAGCAGTTGGTACAAGGGGCGTCTGGACGGCAAGAATATCGGCGATGTGCTCAAAGGCTGGGGTTACGCGCCGACCGTGACGAGCAAGGACTTCCATCTGGACGTGGACGGCCGCTGGCCAGGTTCGCCGGCCTATGTGGGGCCTAAGCGTTTCTCCGGCAGCCTGGATGCGACATTCCGCAGCGGCCAGTTTGTTGAAGTGGAAGGCGGTGCTCAGGCGCTGCGTGTATTTGGCCTGCTCAATTTCAACTCCATCGGGCGCCGGCTGCGTCTGGACTTTTCCGACTTGCTCGGCAAGGGCTTGAGTTACGACAAGGTCAAGGGTTTGCTGGCGGCGAGTAACGGCGTGTTTGTCACCCGCGAGCCGATCACCATGACCGGACCATCGACCAACCTGGAGCTTAACGGCACCCTGGACCTGGTGGCTGACCGTGTCGACGCCAAGCTGCTGGTGACGTTGCCGGTCACCAACAACCTGCCGATTGCCGCGCTGATCGTGGGCGCGCCGGCGATTGGCGGCGCGTTGTTCCTGATCGACAAGCTGATCGGTGACCGTGTGTCGCGTTTTGCCAGCGTGCAATACAAAGTGGAAGGGCCCTGGAAGGACCCTAAAATCACCTTCGACAAGCCATTTGAAAAGCCAAACTGAGAGGCTGTGGAGTAGCATGGCCGCACGCCCATTACGGAGAGTCGGCCCATGTCCTTTGCGGTAATTCAAATGGTCAGCCAGAGCGATGTGCTGGCCAATCTGGCCCAGGCCCGGCGCCTGCTGGAGCAAGCGGCGGCGGGCGGTGCGAAGCTGGCCGTGCTGCCGGAAAACTTCGCCGCCATGGGCCGCCGTGATGTGGCCGATATCGGCCGCGCCGAGGCGTTGGGCGAAGGGCCGATCCTGCCGTGGTTGAAACAGACCGCCCGCGACCTCACCTTATGGATAGTGGCCGGCACCTTGCCGTTGCCGCCCAAGGATCAGCCGAACGCCAAGTCCAACGCCTGCTCGCTGCTGGTCGATGACCGGGGCGAAATCGTTGCCCGTTACGACAAGCTGCACCTGTTCGATGTGGATGTTGCCGATGCGCGAGGTCGTTATCGCGAATCCGACGACTATGCTTTCGGGAGCAATGTGGTGGTGGCGGATACGCCGGTGGGGCGCTTGGGCCTGACCGTGTGTTACGACCTGCGCTTCCCCGAGCTGTACAGTGAATTACGGGCGGCGGGGGCTGAATTGATTACCGCGCCGTCGGCTTTTACGGCGGTGACTGGCGCCGCGCATTGGGACGTGCTGATTCGCGCGCGCGCCATCGAAACCCAGTGCTATCTGCTGGCGGCGGCCCAGGGCGGCGTGCACCCGGGACCGCGGGAGACCCATGGTCATGCGGCGATTGTCGACCCGTGGGGGCGTGTGCTGACACAACAGGATCAAGGCGAAGCGGTGTTGTTGGCCGAACGCGACAGCAGTGAACAAGCGTCGATACGGGCGCGCATGCCGGTGGTCAACCATCGGCGCTTTTTCTCGCAGGGCGCACAGCGGCCTGCTTCGGAACGATGAATTTAAGGCCAAACCTATGAGCGAGTTGTTGTCCTCAGTCAGTGAACACCTCCTGGCACCCGGTGGCGTGACCATCGAAAGCTTACAAACCGTACTCGGCGATCTGGCCGGGCCGGGTATCGACGCGGCCGACCTGTATTTCCAGGGGCAGATTTCCGAGTCGTGGGCCCTCGAAGACGGCATCGTCAAGGAAGGCAGCTTCAACCTGGACCAGGGTGTAGGCGTGCGTGCCCAATCCGGTGAAAAAACCGGTTTTGCCTACAGCAATGCCATCACGCTGGAAGCCCTGGGGCTGGCGGCGCGTGCGGCGCGTTCGATCTCCCGTGCTGGCCAGAACGGCACGGTGCAGGCGTTTACCACCCAGGACGTGGCGCAGTTGTATGGGCCGGATAACCCGCTGGAAGTCATCAGCCGTGCGGAGAAGGTCGAGTTGCTCAAGCGTGTCGACGCTGCAACCCGCGCCCTTGATCCACGTATCCAGCAAGTCACCGTGAGCATGGCCGGTGTGTGGGAACGCATCCTGGTGGCGTCCACCGACGGCAGCCTGGCGGCAGATGTGCGGCCGCTGGTGCGTTTCAATGTCAGTGTGATCGTCGAGCAGAACGGCCGCCGTGAGCGCGGCGGACATGGCGGCGGCGGGCGTACCGACTACCGTTATTTCCTCAGCGATGACCGCGCCATGGGGTATGCCCGTGAAGCGCTGCGCCAGGCCCTGGTCAACCTGGAAGCCATTCCGGCGCCGGCCGGTACGTTGCCGGTGGTGTTGGGGTCGGGTTGGTCCGGCGTGCTGTTGCACGAAGCCGTGGGCCATGGCCTGGAAGGCGACTTCAACCGCAAGGGCAGCTCCGCCTACAGCGGGCGCATGGGCGAGAGGGTTGCGTCCAAGCTGTGCACCATTGTCGATGACGGCACGTTGGCCGGGCGTCGTGGCTCGCTGAGCGTTGATGACGAAGGTACGCCGACCGAGTGCACCACGCTGATCGAAAACGGCGTGCTCAAGGGTTATATGCAAGACAAGCTCAACGCACGCCTGATGGGCGTTGCGCGCACCGGCAACGGCCGTCGCGAGTCCTACGCGCACCTGCCGATGCCACGCATGACCAACACCTACATGCTCGCCGGCGAAAGCGACCCGGCGGAGATCATCGCTTCGGTGAAACGCGGGATCTACTGCGCGAACCTTGGCGGCGGCCAGGTGGATATCACCAGCGGCAAGTTCGTGTTCTCCACCAGCGAGGCGTACCTGATCGAAGACGGCAAGATTACCGCGCCGGTCAAAGGGGCCACGTTGATCGGTAACGGACCGGAAGCCATGAGCAAGGTGTCGATGGTCGGTAACGACCTGTCGCTGGACAGCGGCGTGGGCACGTGCGGCAAGGATGGGCAGTCGGTGCCGGTGGGTGTCGGCCAGCCAACGCTGAAAATTGATGCGATCACCGTGGGTGGCACGGGCTCGTAGGAAAGGTGGAGCTTCGGGTGGCGAAGATCGCCACCCGGGGAAGAGGATCAGCGCAGACCGCGTTGAGTCTCGTCCAGCTCTCGGATGTACTTGAAGATTTTACGGCTGGTGGCCGGCGCCTTGTTATGCGCCTGCTCGTGCTGGGCCTGACGGATCAGGGAGCGCAATTGCTGGCGGTCCGCATCCGGGTAGTCCAGCACGAATTTCTCCAGCACGGCGTCATCGCCCGCGATCAGGCGGTCACGCCACCGTTCCAGGTTATGGAAACGTTCGTTGTACTGGCGAGTGGAGGCATCGGTTTGATCGAGCAAGGCGAGAATGGCGTCAGTGTCCTGATCGCGCATCAGCTTGCCGATAAACATGATGTGCCGTTTACGCGCGATATTCGCGGTGTGCTTGGGTGCATCCGCCAGCGCCCGGCGCATTTCGTCGGTCAGGGGCAGTTTTGCAATCAAGTCTTTCTTGAGCGTTGTAAGGCGCTCGCCAAGGTCAACCAGAGCATGCAGCTCACGTTTGACCTGGGTTTTGCTTTTCTCCCCATCGA
This sequence comes from Pseudomonas sp. FP453, assembly GCF_030687495.1. Lineage (NCBI taxonomy): Bacteria > Pseudomonadati > Pseudomonadota > Gammaproteobacteria > Pseudomonadales > Pseudomonadaceae > Pseudomonas > Pseudomonas sp. FP453. The sequence goes on from NZ_CP117435.1 coordinate 1,025,630, forward strand.
GGGAGTCGTCGTAAGAATCAACCATGGTGGCAGTCCGCAAAGAAACGCCGCCATGATAACCAGTCGGGGGCCGCTTGTCCGGCCCGGTCGCTCGATGGCCTTAACCGAAAGCAGAATTTGAGTGGAGAAAACCATGAGTGCAGCCCAAAGCGTCGGTCCGCAAGCGTTACCGGCACTGCAGGAACAAGTCGAGCAGATCCTTGCCGAGGCCAAGCGCCAGGGGGCCAGTGCCTGTGAAGTGGCGGTGTCGCTGGAGCAGGGGCTGTCGACGTCGGTACGTCAGCGCGAAGTGGAAACCGTTGAGTTCAACCGTGACCAGGGCTTTGGCATCACCCTTTACGTGGGGCAGCGCAAAGGCTCGGCCAGCACCTCGGCCAGCGGCCCGGAAGCGATTCGCGAGACCGTCGCGGCCGCGTTGGCGATTGCCAAGCATACTTCCGAGGACGAAAGCTCGGGCTTGGCTGACAAAGCGCTGATGGCCAAGGATTTGAAGGACTTCGATCTGTTCCATGAATGGGACATCACCCCGGAGCAGGCCATTGAGTTGGCGCTGACCTGCGAAGCCGCTGCGTTCGATGCAGATCCCCGCATCAAGAACGCCGATGGCACCACGTTGAGCACGCATCAAGGGTGCCGCGTGTACGGCAACAGCCACGGTTTTGTCGGCGGTTATGCCTCCACCCGCCATAGCTTGAGCTGCGTGATGATCGCCGAAGCCAACGGCCAGATGCAGCGCGACTACTGGTACGACGTGAGCCGCCAGGGCGAGTTGCTGGCGGACCCGGCCAGCATCGGCCAGCGTGCCGCGCAACGTGCCGCCAGCCGCTTGGGCGCGCGCCCGGTGCCAACGTGCGAAGTGCCGGTGCTGTTTTCGGCGGAATTGGCCGGTGGTTTGTTCGGCAGTTTCCTTAGCGCGATTTCTGGCGGCAACCTGTACCGCAAGTCGTCGTTCCTTGAGGGTGCAATCGGGCAAAAGCTGTTCCCGGAGTGGCTGACCCTCGATGAGCGTCCGCACCTGATGCGCGCCATGGGCAGCTCGGCGTTCGATGGCGATGGCCTGGCGACCTATGCCAAGCCGTTCGTCGAAAACGGCGAGTTGGTGTCCTATGTGCTGGGGACTTACTCCGGTCGCAAGCTCGGCCTGCCAAGCACGGCCAACTCCGGTGGCGTGCACAACCTGTTTGTCACCCATGGCGATGAAGACCAGGCGGCGTTGCTGCGTCGCATGGGGCGTGGCCTGCTGGTGACGGAGTTGATGGGCCATGGCCTGAACATGGTGACCGGCGATTACTCCCGGGGTGCGGCGGGCTTCTGGGGTGGAAAACGGCGAGATCCAGTTCGCCGTCCAGGAAGTGACCATCGCCGGCAATATGCGCGACATGTTCAAGCAAATTGTCGCGGTGGGTAACGATCTGGAGCTACGCAGCAACATTCGCACAGGCTCGGTATTGATCGAGCGGATGACGGTCGCCGGCAGCTGATCCTCCCGACGCTTCATCTAAAAAGGCGCGCCATCTCAACGATGGCGCGCCTTTTTTTGTGGCTGCGTTACAGGCAGATTAATCGGCCACTCTTGTTTTGATTCTCAATATCATTTAATAATAAATATCATTACCGGATGAGTGTGGATCATGAGTTCAGTCCTGCATGAGGATCCTTACCTGGAGAGCTGGCGCTGGATGAGTCGCCAGATCCGTTGCGGCCTCAACCCCAACGAGCCGCGCCTGATCGAGCATTACCTCAACGAGGGTCGCTACCTGGCGTGCTGCACCGCGACCCATCCGTGGACGATCGCTGAAACCTCATTCCGCCTGCTGCTCGACACCGCCAGCGATATCGCGCTGCCCTGGCATTGGCGCTCCATGTGCCTGGACCAGGCCTGGCGCCCCCTGCGTGACCTGGAAAAACTCTCTCACTGTGCCTGCCGCCTCAAGCGTTGGCAGAGCTTTGCGTGGCGATTGGCGACTTGCGAATTGCTGCCGTCTATTTCTCACTCCGACCTGGTGCAAGGATCTAACGATGAGTAACACCCGTATCGAACGCGACAGCATGGGCGAACTGCAAGTGCCGGCCGAGGCCTTGTATGGCGCACAAACCCAGCGCGCGGTGAACAACTTCCCGATCAGCCATCAGCGTATGCCCGCGCAATTCATTCGCGCCCTGATCCTCGCCAAGGCCGCCGCGGCCAAGGCCAACGTCGATCTCAAGCAAATCACCGAAGGGCAGGGCAAGGCTATCGTCGATGCCGCCCAGGGCTTGCTCGAAGGCGACTTCATGCAGCACTTCCCGGTGGATATTTTCCAGACCGGCTCCGGCACCAGTTCCAACATGAACGCCAACGAAGTGATCGCGACCCTGGCCAGCCGTTTGCTGGGCGAGGCGGTCAACCCCAATGACCACGTGAACTGCGGCCAAAGCAGCAACGACATCATTCCGACCACCATCCACGTCAGCGCTGCGCTGGTCCTGCATGAACAAACCCTGCCGGCGTTGCTGCACCTGGTGCAGGTGATCGAGCGCAAGGCCGAGGAAGTCCATCCGTTCATCAAGACCGGCCGCACGCACCTGATGGACGCCATGCCGGTGCGCATGAGCCAGGTGCTCAATGGCTGGGCACAACAACTCAAGGCCAACATCGGTCACTTGCAGGATTTGCTCCCGAGCTTGCAGGCCCTGGCCCAGGGCGGCACGGCGGTCGGCACCGGGATCAACGCCCACCCGGAATTCGCCGCACGTTTCAGCCAGCAGTTGAGCAGCCTGACCGACGTGACCTTCACGCCGGGCAAGAACCTGTTTGCGCTGATTGGCTCCCAGGATACCGCCGTCGCCGTCTCTGGCCAGTTGAAAGCCACCGCCGTGTCGCTGATGAAAATCGCCAACGATCTGCGCTGGATGAACTCCGGCCCACTCGCCGGCCTCGGTGAAATCGAGCTGGAAGGCCTGCAGCCGGGCTCTTCGATCATGCCGGGCAAGGTCAATCCGGTGATCCCGGAAGCCACCGCCATGGTCGCCGCCCAAGTGATCGGCAATGACACGGTGATTACCGTCGCGGGCCAATCCGGCAACTTCGAGCTGAACGTGATGCTGCCGATCATTGCCCAGAACCTGCTCAGCAGCCTCGAACTGCTGGCCAATTCCAGCCGTTTGCTGGCGGACAAGGCCATCGCCACCTTCAAGGTCAACGAAGCCAAGCTCAAGGAAGCGCTGTCGCGCAATCCGATCCTGGTCACGGCACTCAACCCGATCATTGGCTACCAGAAGGCCGCTGAAATCGCCAAGAAAGCCTATCAACAAGGCCGTCCGGTGATTGATGTGGCGCTTGAGCACACCGACTTGCCCCGCAGCCAACTGGAAGTCCTGCTGGACCCGGAAAAGCTCACGGCCGGCGGCGTGTAATCACCGACCCTGCTTTGGAGGCTCACCATGGAGCACTGGAAACGCACGATCGAACGGGCCAATCGCTGCTTTATGCAGGGCGAACTGGTTGACGCTCGCGAGGCCTATTTGCAAGCCCTGGCCCTGGCCCAAGTGTTGTTCGAACGCTGGGCGGATGCCGACGAAGCAGTGGCGGCTTGCGTCATTTCCCATCACAACCTGGCGGACCTGCATCTGCGCCTGAACCAGCCGGAGGAAAGCGCGGAATACCTCTGCGCTATCCACCAGCGCCTGCTGCAGACCATGCAGGACCCGCGCCTGACCCCGCAATTGCGTGAGGCGGCGCTGCGCCAGAGCAGCAAGACCTACGTCGAACTGTTGAACTTCATCAGCGATCACGGCGAGTACCCGCGTACCCATCGCCTGCTGGGCAGCACTGCGGCGCAACCGGATGCGTCGACTCGCAACAGTCCTTATTACGGAGCACATTGAAATGTCCTACACCTTGCCTGCCTTGCCTTACGCCTACGACGCCCTGGAACCGCACATCGATGCGCAAACCATGGAGATTCACTACACCAAGCATCACCAGACCTACATCAACAACCTCAACGCCGCTGTCGAGGGCACCGAGTTTGCGGGCTGGCCGGTCGAGAAACTGGTGGCCAGCGTGCAGCAACTGCCGGAAAAACTGCGTGCCGCCGTGATCAACCAAGGTGGCGGCCATGCCAACCACTCGTTGTTCTGGGCGGTGATGTCGCCCAAAGGTGGCGGCAAGCCTGAAGGTGCGCTGGCCAAGGCTATCGATGAGCAAGTGGGTGGTTTCGACAGCTTCAAGGAAGCCTTCACCAAGGCCGCGTTGACCCGTTTCGGCAGCGGTTGGGCCTGGCTCAGCGTGACCCCGCAAAAGACCCTGGTCGTGGAAAGCAGCGGTAACCAGGACAGCCCGCTGATGAGCGGCAATACGCCGATCCTCGGCCTGGACGTCTGGGAGCACGCTTATTACCTGCTCTATCAGAACCGTCGCCCGGAATACATCAACGCCTTCTACAGCGTGATCAACTGGCCGGAAGTCGCTGCACGCTATCAGGCCGCCTTGGCCTGACATTGACCACCATAACAAGATCTAAGGCCGACTATGGGCACTGAAACACTGGCGATCAGCAGCGGGCGGATGTTTCGTTATGCGTTTGGCTCGCTGCTGCTATTGGCAGGTACTGCATTGCTGGTGGCCCACGGGCTCGACTGGCTGAACCTGGAGCCGCGCATCCTGCGTGCCCTGCAAGGTGGATCGATTTGCGCGCTGGGTACGGCGCTTGGCGCGGTGCCGGTACTGGTCATTCGCCGGATGCCGGTGGCGCTGAGCGACACGTTGCTGGGTTTTGGCGCCGGGGTGATGCTGGCGGCGACCGCCTTTTCGCTGATCGTGCCAGGGATCGCCGCCGCTGAAAGCCTGGGGCTCACGCCCTGGGGCGCCAGTGGGTTGATCAGCTTTGGCATCATGCTGGGCGCGTTCGGGCTGTATCTGGTTGATCGCAAGGTCTCCGGGGCGAGCCCGGAAATGTTGGTGGGCACACCGGATCACCCGGTGATACCGCCGCGCATCTGGCTGTTCGTGTTTGCCATCATTGCCCATAACATCCCGGAAGGCATGGCGGTGGGGGTTTCGGCAGGCGGCGGTATGCCGGATGCCGACAGCCTGGCCATGGGCATCGCCTTGCAGGATGTGCCCGAAGGCCTGGTGATTGCCTTGGTGTTGGCCGGGGCAGGGATGTCGCGGGTCAAGGCGTTCCTGATCGGTGCGGCCTCAGGTTTGGTCGAGCCGGTATTTGCCGTGCTGTGTGCCTGGTTGGTGAGTCTGGCAGAAGTGCTGTTGCCACTCGGGCTGGCGCTGGCGGCAGGGGCGATGTTGCTGGTGGTGACTCACGAGGTGATCCCCGAATCGCGGCGCAACGGTCACGAAAAGCTTGCCAGCCTGGGGTTGTGCATCGGTTTTTGCTTGATGATGGTGATGGATACCGCATTGGGCTGAAGTCGTTGCGACTTCACGCCCATCTCAAAGGGTGAGTTTACTCACCCTCATCAAAGAAATTGTTGATCAACGCCACCAGGGCGTCCATCGCTTCCTGCTCTTGCTCGCCCTCTGTCTTCAGGTGAATCCTGGTGCCCTTGCCGGCGGCCAGCATCATCATGGCCATGATGCTTTTGCCATCGACCATGGATTCCGGGGTGCGCCCCGCACGGATCTGGCAGGGGAACTGCCCGGCAACGCCGACGAACTTCGCAGAAGCCCGGGCATGCAAGCCCAGCTTGTTGATGATTTCAATTTCCAGAGCGGGCATCGCGGGGGTGATCCTTTCAGCTAAGGTCGCGGTGGCGAACCTGGACGTTCTTGAGGGTTTGTTGCAGTACCTGGCCCAGGCGTTCGGTCAGGTAGACCGAGCGGTGGTGGCCGCCAGTGCAGCCAATGGCAATGGTGACATAGGCCCGGTTGCTTGCGGCAAAGCGCGGCAGCCATTTGAGCAGGTAGCTGGAGATATCCTGGAACATCTCTTCGACATCCGGCTGCGCTGCCAGGTACTCGGCCACGGGCTGGTCCAGCCCGGACTGCTCACGCAGCTCGGGTTTCCAATAGGGGTTCGGCAGGCAACGCACATCGAACACCAGGTCGGCATCCACCGGCATGCCGCGCTTGAAGCCAAACGACTCGACGAGAAACGCGGTGCCAGGCTCCGGCTGATTCAGCAGGCGCAGCTTGATGGCGTCGCGCAGCTGGTACAGGTTGAGGCTGGTGGTGTTGATCTTGAGGTCGGCGAGGTCGATGATCGGCCCCAGCAACTTGGTTTCGTCTTCGATGGCTTCCGCCAGGGAACGATGCGGGCTGCTGAGGGGGTGGCGCCGGCGGGTTTCGGAAAAACGCTTGAGTAGCGTCTCTTCGTCGGCGTCCAGGTACAACACATCGCAATGTATGTGCTTGGCGCGAACTTCCTCAAGCAATTGCGGGAACCGCTCAAGGTGGCTGGGCAGGTTGCGGGCATCGATCGACACGGCCACCAGGGGTTGCGCCAGTTCGGTATGGATCAGGGCACGTTCGGCCAGCTCCGGCAGCAAGCCGGCGGGCAGGTTGTCGATGCAGTAGAAACCGTTGTCCTCAAGCACGTTGAGGGCGGTGCTTTTACCCGAGCCGGAGCGGCCGCTGACGATGATCAAACGCATGATTACTGCCCGTTCTGTTCATCCAGGACAACCTGGTACAGCGCCTCGTTGCTGCTGGCACTGCGCAGTTTGTCGCGTACTTCCTTGCGGTCGAGCATGCTGGCGATCTGACGGAGCAGTTCCAGGTGTGCATCGGTGGCGGCTTGCGGGACCAGCAGAACGAACAGCAGGTCAACCGGTGCGCCGTCGATGGCGTCGAAATCGATGGGGGCGTCCAGGTGCAACAGGGCGCTGACAGGTGCCTCACAGCTTTTGAGGCGGCAATGGGGAATGGCGATGCCGTTGCCAAAACCGGTGGAACCGAGTTTTTCACGGGCAATCAGAGCCTCGTACACATCTTGCATCTCCAGGTCAGGCACTTCGCGGCTGATCAGGTTGGCAATTTGTTCGAGGGCTTTCTTTTTGCTGCCGCCCGGCGCGTTCACGAGGGAACGGCCGGGGGTCAGGATGGTTTCAAGTCGAATCATGGGTGGGGAGTGTTAGCGGCCTGTGCCCTGGAGAAGGCTCTGCTGCTTTTCCTTATGCTTTTTGATTTGGCGATCCAGCTTGTCGGTCAGGTCGTCAATGGCGGCATACATATCTGAATGCTCGGCATTGGCGACGACTTCCCCGCCGGGTATACGCAAGGTGGCTTCGATTTTCTGCTTCAGCTTTTCGACAGTCATGATGACTTGCACGTTGGTGATCTTGTCGAAATGCCCCTCAATTCTTTTGAGTTTTTCGCCGATATAGGCGCGCAGCGGTTCGGTCACTTCCAGTTGGTGTCCACTGATGTTGACTTGCATACAGCTTCTCCTTCGTTGCCAGTGCATAAAGCGGTGGGCAGGAATACCCACCACTGGAACGCTGTGGCCCGCCCGTCACATCAAACGCTTACGCTCGCTGGAAGGCGCGATCCCGAGGGACTCGCGGTACTTGGCGACGGTTCGACGGGCGACCTGAATGCCTTGTGCCTCCAGTAAACCAGCGATCTTACTGTCACTCAATGGCTTTTTCTGATTTTCCGCGGCAACCAGTTTTTTGATGATCGCGCGAATCGCCGTGGACGAGCATTCGCCGCCTTCGGAGGTGCTGACGTGGCTGGAGAAAAAGTATTTCAGCTCATAAATACCCCGTGGGGTATGCATGAATTTTTGCGTGGTCACCCGGGAAATCGTCGATTCGTGCATGCCGACCGCTTCGGCGATGTCATGCAGCACCAGCGGTTTCATCGCTTCATCGCCATATTCCAGGAAGCCGCGCTGGTGCTCGACGATCTGGGTGGCGACTTTCATCAGGGTTTCGTTGCGGCTCTGCAGGCTCTTGATGAACCAGCGGGCCTCCTGCAACTGGTTGCGCATGAAGGTGTTGTCGGCGCTGGTGTCGGCGCGGCGCACGAAGCCGGCGTATTGCGGGTTGACCCGCAGGCGTGGAACCGATTCCTGGTTCAGCTCCACCAGCCAGCGCTCGTTGTCCTTGCGCACGATCACGTCAGGGACCACGTACTCAGCTTCGCTGGACTCGATCTGCGAGCCCGGACGCGGGTTGAGGCTCTGCACCAGCTCGATGACCTGGCGCAGGTCGTCTTCCTTGAGCTTCATGCGGCGCATCAACTGGCTGTAGTCGCGGCTGCCCAGCAGGTCGATGTAGTCAGTGACCAGGCGCTGGGCTTCAGCGAGCCAAAGGGTCTTGGCGGGCAGTTGGCGCAATTGCAGCAGCAGGCATTCGCTGAGGGTGCGGGCGCCAATACCGGCGGGCTCGAACTGCTGGATGCGGTGCAGGACGGCTTCGATCTCGTCCAGTTCGATGTCCAGCTCCGGGTCGAACGCTTCGAGGATCTCCTCCAGCGTCTCGTCCAGGTAGCCCTGGTTGTTGATGCAATCGATCAGGGTCACGGCGATCAGGCGATCGGTGTCCGACATCGGCGCCAGGTTCAGTTGCCACAGCAGATGGCTCTGCAGGCTCTCGCCGGCGGAGGTGCGGGTGGTGAAGTCCCACTCGTCGTCATCGTTGCTGGGCAGGCTGCTGGCGCTGGTCTGGTAGACGTCTTCCCAGGCGGTGTCCACGGGAAGCTCGTTGGGAATGCGTTCGTTCCATTCGCCTTCTTCCAGGTTGTCCACCGTCGGGGCGGTTTCCTGGTAGGAGGGTTCCTGCACGTCGGAGTTGGGTTTTTGCTCGATGTTGTCGGCCAGCGGGTCTGCATTATCGAAGTCGTCGCCTTCTTCCTGGCGTTCGAGCATCGGATTGGACTCCAGGGCCTCCTGGATTTCCTGTTGCAGGTCCAGGGTCGACAATTGGAGCAGGCGGATGGCCTGTTGCAGCTGCGGTGTCATCGTCAGCTGCTGGCCCATTCTCAGGACTAGCGATGGTTTCATGGCAGGGGCTTAACACCTTATTCGCCGGCGCAATGCGCCATCCACGACAGGGCGCGTGAGCGCCAAACATAAGCAAATTATATGCCTGATATCGCGGGCTTTGCCTAGAGCGCGGTAACAATAAAAATCCGGAAGTTCCTATTGATTTCCGCGCACCTTGGCAAACGGCCGTGACACCACGGTGTTTACAGGCGGAACTCGTGACCCAGGTACACTTCCTTCACCAGTTCGTTGGCCAGGATAGTGGCTGAATCGCCTTCGGCGATCAGTTGGCCATCGTTGACGATATACGCGGTTTCGCAGATATCGAGGGTTTCACGCACGTTGTGGTCGGTGATCAGTACGCCGATGCCCTTCGCCTTGAGGTGGTGGATGATCTGCTTGATATCGCCGACCGAAATCGGGTCGACGCCGGCAAACGGTTCGTCCAGCAGGATGAACTTCGGCGCGGTGGCCAGGGCGCGGGCGATTTCCACACGACGACGCTCACCACCGGACAAGCTCATGCCGAGGTTGTCGCGGATGTGGTTGATGTGGAATTCCTGCAACAGGCTTTCCAGCTCCTGGCGACGGCCGTCACGGTCGAGTTCCTTGCGGGTCTCGAGGATCGCCATGATGTTGTCGGCTACCGACAGTTTGCGGAAGATCGACGCCTCCTGTGGGAGATAGCCGATACCGGCCCGTGCACGACCGTGCATCGGCTGGTGGCTCACGTCCAGGTCGTCGATCAGTACACGACCCTGATCCGCCTGGACCAGGCCGACGATCATATAGAAGCAGGTCGTCTTGCCGGCGCCGTTGGGGCCGAGCAAGCCGACGATCTGGCCGCTGTCGATCGACAGACTGACGTCACGCACGACCTGACGGCTTTTGTAGGCCTTGGCCAGATGCTGGGCTTTCAGGGTTGCCATTACTCGGCCTTCTTCTTCGGCTGGATAACCATGTCGATGCGCGGACGTGGTGCGGTCACCTTGGAGCCATTGGCGCGGCCGGCGTTGGCGATCTGCTTCACGGTGTCGTAGGTGATTTTCTCGCCTTCCGTGGAGTTGCCGTCCGGGCTGAGCACCTTGGCCTGGTCGATCAGGACAATGCGGTTCTGCTGGGCGTGGTACTGGATGGTCTTGCCGTAGCCCTTCATCGGGCCGGTGTCGGTAGGCGACTGCTTCTGTTCGAAGTAGGCCAGGTTGCCCACCGAAGTCACCACGTCGATGTCGCCGGACTGGGTGCGAGTCAGTGTCACCGTATTGCCGGTGATCTTCATCGAGCCCTGGGTAATGATCACGCCGCCGGTGTAGGTGGCGACGCCTTGCTTGTCGTCCAGTTGCGCATCGTCAGCCGAAATGTGGATCGGTTGCTGGCTATCGTTCGGCAGAGCCCAGGCGCTCACGCTTCCCAGTGCTGCGCCCAGACTGAGCAAAATAGGGAGAGTTTTAACGAGCCTCATACTGTCCTCTTACGTTCGATAGCAGGTGTATCCTGCTTTCTTTCAAATACGCTTTCATTCCCTTGCCAGTCGATACCCCGCCAGCGCCGTCGATTCTAACGTCTTGCTCGGTCTGCGCATATTGCTTCTGCGGGAATACGGTCATGCGACTGCTGGTAATCACGGTGTCACGGTTTTTATCATCGGTGCGCGCAACGCGTACCGAATCGATCAGTTCCACTTCGGTGCCGTCCGGGTTGACCTCGCCACGCTTGCTGGTGACGTGCCACGGAAACTCGGTGCTGCGGTAGATGTTCATGTCCGGGTTGGTCAGCAGGGTCACTTCGCTGGTCTTCACGTGCTCGACCTTGTCCGAGGTGATCTCGTACTGCACCTTGCCGTCCGGCAGGTACTGGATGCTGTACGCATTGGTGGCGTAATAGTCGATAGCGCCTTGATCAACCTGCGCGACAGGCTGGTCGAGAAAGCGCTCCGGGCTGATATTCCAGTAGCCCACCGCCAGGAACAGCGCGGCGATGACCCCGAATAACAGGAAGTTGCGAATCTTTTTGCTCAGCATAAAACGCTCTATAGGTAGGCGGCGTGGGCCGCTTCAAGGCTGCCTTGGGCACGCAGGATCAGCTCGCAGAACTCGCGGGCGGCACCTTCACCGCCGCGGGCGGTGGTGATGCCGTGGGCGTGCTCGCGAACAAACGCCGCCGCATTGGCGACGGCCATGCCCAGGCCGACCCGACGGATCACCGGCAGGTCAGGCAAGTCGTCGCCCAAGTAGGCGACCTGCTCATAGCTTAGGTTGAGTTGGCCAAGAAGCTCGTCCAGGACCACCAGTTTATCCTCGCGGCCCTGATACAGGTGAGGAATCCCCAGGTTTTGTGCGCGGCGTTCCACAACCGGGGTTTTCCGGCCGCTGATAATTGCCGTTTGCACGCCCGCCGCCATCAGCATCTTGATGCCTTGGCCGTCGAGGGTGTTGAAGGTCTTGAATTCGCTGCCATCTTCGAGGAAGTACAGGCGGCCGTCAGTCAGCACGCCGTCCACGTCGAAAATCGCCAATTTGATGTTTTTACCGCGTTGCAGCAGGTCGCTGGTCATTTACATCACTCCCGCACGCAGCAAGTCGTGCATGTTCAAGGCGCCGATCGGGCAGTCGTTGCTGTCAACGACCACCAGCGCACCGATCTTGTGGTCTTCCATGATTTTCAAGGCTTCGGCCGCCAGCATCTCGGGGCGCGCGGTCTTGCCGTGGGGTGTCATCACGGCGTCGATGGTGGCCGTGTGGATGTCGATGGTGCGGTCCAGGGTGCGGCGCAGGTCGCCGTCCGTGAAGACGCCGGCCAGTTTGCCGTCGGCTTCCAGGATCACGGTCATGCCCAGGCCCTTGCGGGTCATTTCCATCAGCGCGTCCTTCAGCAGCGTGCCGCGCTGAACGTGGGGCAATTCGTCGCCCGAATGCATGACGTTTTCCACTTTCAGCAGCAGGCGACGGCCCAGGGCACCGCCCGGGTGGGAAAACGCGAAGTCTTCTGCAGTAAAGCCGCGAGCTTCCAGCAACGCTACCGCCAAGGCGTCGCCCATGACCAGTGCGGCGGTGGTGGACGAGGTCGGCGCCAGGTTCAGCGGGCAGGCTTCGTGGGCCACGTGAACATTGAGGTTCACTTCGGCAGCCTTGGCCAGCGTCGAATCGGGGTTGCCGGTGATGCTGATCATCTTGATGCCCAGGCGCTTGATCAGCGGCAGCAGGGTGACGATCTCGTTGGTGGTGCCCGAATTGGACAATGCCAGGATGATGTCATCCTTGGTGATCATGCCCATGTCGCCGTGGCTGGCTTCGGCCGGGTGTACGAAAAAGGCGGTGGTTCCGGTGCTGGCCAGGGTGGCGGCAATCTTGTTGCCGACATGGCCGGATTTGCCCATGCCGACCACGACAACGCGGCCTTTGCTGGCCAGAATCATCTCGCAGGCGCGTACGAAATCCGCGTCGATATGGGCCAGCAAGCCTTCTACGGCTTCAAGCTCAAGGCGGATGGTACGTTGTGCGGATTGAATAAGGTCGCTGGATTGGCTCATGTCTGAAATCGTATAGCCTGACGAAAAGTCGGCGATTATAGCGGCAATGCGCAATTCCCTCACGCAAGTTCGTCAGGGTTTATTCGCAATGCCCGTGAGATTCATCTTAAGCAACCCTTTTTCCCTGTCCTCTGTCTGAACAAGCGCGGTTCCGGCCTTGGGCGCGTTGTACCAGCGGTGATATAGTTCGCCGCCAGTTCGGTCCGCCCAGCCCATGGGGCTAACTATTGCGCGAACGTTGCAAACGTTTGTCGCAAACGTGGTGTCTGAGTGAGAGGCTGCATCCCAAGGAGTTTAGATGAGTGCCGATAACGCCTACGCGGTCGAGCTGAAGGGTCTTACCTTCAAGCGCGGGACGCGCAGCATCTTCAATAACGTCGATATCCGCATTCCCCGCGGCAAGGTCACGGGCATCATGGGGCCTTCCGGTTGCGGCAAGACCACCCTGCTGCGCCTGATGGGCATGCAATTGCGCCCGACTGCCGGCGAAGTGTGGGTCAACGGCCAGAACCTGCCGACGTTGTCGCGCAGCGATCTGTTCGATGCACGCAAGCACATGGGTGTGCTGTTTCAGAGCGGTGCGTTGTTCACCGACCTCGATGTTTTCGAAAACGTAGCGTTCCCGCTGCGGGTGCATACCCAGCTGTCCGATGAAATGATTCGTGACATCGTGTTGCTGAAACTGCAGGCCGTAGGGCTGCGTGGTGCCATCGACCTGATGCCCGACGAGCTGTCCGGCGGCATGAAGCGTCGGGTGGCCCTGGCCCGCGCCATCGCCCTCGACCCACAGATCCTCATGTACGACGAGCCTTTCGTGGGCCAGGACCCGATCGCCATGGGCGTGCTGGTGCGCCTGATCCGCCTGCTCAACGATGCGCTGGGCATTACCAGTATCGTGGTGTCCCACGACCTGGCAGAAACCGCGAGCATTGCAGACTACCTTTATGTAGTCGGCGATGGCCAGGTGCTGGGGCAGGGCACGCCTGAAGAGCTGATGAACGCCGACAACCCGCGCATTCGCCAATTCATGACGGGCGACCCCGATGGCCCGGTGCCTTTTCATTTTCCGGCAGCGGACTACCGCTCAGATCTTCTGGGGAAGCGTTGATGCGCAAGACTTCACTTATCGAGAAGGTCCGCCTTTTCGGTCGCTCCGGCATCGACATCATCGAAGTGCTCGGCCGTTCGACGATTTTCCTCTTCCACGCCTTGCTCGGTCGCGGCGGCATTGGCGGCGGGTTTGGCCTGCTGATCAAGCAACTGCATGCCGTGGGCGTGATGTCCCTGGTGATCATCGTGGTCTCCGGGGTCTTTATCGGCATGGTGCTGGCGTTGCAGGGCTTCAATATTCTCTCCAGCTACGGTTCGGAGCAGGCGGTAGGGCAGATGGTTGCCCTGACGCTGCTGCGTGAGCTGGGGCCGGTGGTCACCGCCTTGCTGTTTGCCGGGCGCGCAGGTTCTGCGCTGACCGCCGAGATCGGCAACATGAAGTCCACCGAGCAGTTGTCCAGCCTGGAAATGATCGGCGTGGACCCACTCAAGTACATTGTTGCCCCGCGCCTGTGGGCCGGCTTCATTTCCCTGCCTCTGCTGGCGATGATCTTCAGCGTGGTGGGTATCTGGGGCGGTTCGTGGGTGGCGGTGGACTGGCTGGGGGTCTACGACGGCTCCTACTGGGCCAACATGCAAAACAGCGTGACCTTCAGCGGTGACGTGCTCAATGGCATCATAAAGAGCATCGTCTTCGCCTTTGTAGTGACCTGGATCGCCGTATTCCAAGGCTACGACTGTGAGCCCACCTCAGAAGGGATCAGTCGCGCCACCACCAAGACCGTTGTGTACGCCTCGCTGGCGGTACTGGGCCTTGACTTCATTTTGACCGCCTTGATGTTTGGAGATTTCTGATGCAAAACCGCACTGTGGAAATCGGTGTCGGCCTTTTCTTGCTGGCTGGCATCCTGGCTTTACTGTTGCTGGCCCTGCGAGTCAGCGGCCTTTCGGCCAGCCCCACCGCCGATACTTATAAACTTTACGCGTACTTCGACAATATCGCCGGTTTGACTGTCAGAGCTAAAGTGACCATGGCCGGTGTCACCATCGGCAAGGTCACGGCAATCGATCTGGATCGCGACAGCTTCACCGGTCGAGTGACGATGCAGTTGGACAAGAAGGTAGATAATCTGCCGACTGACTCCACGGCATCTATCCTCACTGCGGGTCTGCTGGGCGAGAAGTACATCGGTGTCAGCGTGGGTGGGGAGACAGCCCTGCTCAAGGATGGCTCGACCATCCACGACACGCAGTCGTCGCTGGTGCTTGAGGACCTGATCGGTAAATTCCTGCTCAATACGGTCAATAAAGACGCCAAATGAGGAATCTGTTCATGATCTCTACCTTGCGACGTGGCCTGCTGGTACTGCTTGCAGCGCTGCCGCTGATGGCCAACGCGGCAGGTTCTGCGCACGAGCTGGTGCAGGACACGACCAACAAGATGTTGGCTGACCTGACGGCCAACAAAGAACAGTACAAGCAAGACCCGACCAGGTTCTACGACGCGCTGAACACCATTGTCGGCCCGGTGGTCGATGCCGAAGGCATCTCCCGCAGCATCATGACGGTCAAGTACTCGCGCAAGGCCACGCCTGCACAGATGCAGACCTTCCAGGAAAACTTCAAGAAGGGCCTGTTCCAGTTCTACGGCAACGCGCTGCTTGAGTACAACAACCAGGGCATTACCGTGGCGCCGCCAGGCGATGAGTCGGGCGATCGCACCAGCGTCAACATGACCGTCAAGGGCACCAACGGCGCGGTCTACCCCGTGCAGTACACCCTGGAGAAGATCAACGGCGAGTGGAAACTGCGCAACGTGATCATCAACGGCATCAACATCGGCAAGCTGTTCCGTGACCAGTTCGCCGACGCCATGCAGCGCAATGGCAACGACCTGGACAAGACCATCAATGGTTGGGCCGGTGAAGTCGCCAAGGCCAAGGAAGAAACCGACAAGCAAGCTGCCGGGAAGCCAGCGCAATGACCGAATCGGCCGTTCGTCTCGGCGATGCCGGCGAGTTGTTCATCAGTGGCGTGCTGGACTATCGCTCCGGGCCGGGCCTGCGCAAGCAGGGCCAGGCACTGATCAATAGCAGCAGCGCGTCCGCGCTGGTGGTGGATTGCTCGCAAGTGACCAAATCCAGCAGCGTGGGTTTGTCCTTGCTGTTGTGCTTCATGCGTGATGCCGAGGCGGCTGATAAAACGGTCAGCATCCGTGCCATGCCCGAAGACATGCGCGAAATTGCCGAAGTTTCCGGCCTGACCGAACTGTTGGCACATCCTTAATACACATTATTGGAGAAGCCCCCCGTCAGAGTCCTGCTATGCGGGGTTCGCAGGCGCGGGGCTTTTTTGTATGATGTGCGACCCGTGCGCACTGGGCGCCGATAGAGGTTGAGCATGCAGGCCCTAGAAGTTAAGAGCTTTCTTGAAGGAAAGCTGCCGGAAACGACCGTAGA
The DNA here is from genome assembly GCF_030687495.1 of Pseudomonas sp. FP453. Lineage (NCBI taxonomy): Bacteria > Pseudomonadati > Pseudomonadota > Gammaproteobacteria > Pseudomonadales > Pseudomonadaceae > Pseudomonas > Pseudomonas sp. FP453. Next base: position 1,041,595 of record NZ_CP117435.1, read on the forward strand.
AGTTGAAGGCGAAGGCTGCAACTTCCAGCTGAACGTGATTAGCGATGAACTGGCGGCACTGAGCCCAGTCAAGCGTCAGCAGCAGATCTATGCCCATTTGAACCCGTGGATCACCGATGGCAGCATCCATGCGGTCACTATGAAATTTTTCAGCCGCGCGGCCTGGGCCGAGCGCACCTGAGCCCCCAAGGCGTCGAGATTCTTATGGATAAATTGATTATTACCGGTGGTGCCCGCCTTGATGGCGAGATCCGCATCTCCGGCGCGAAAAACTCCGCCTTGCCGATCCTGGCAGCGACCCTGCTGTGCGATGGCCCGGTGACTGTGGCCAACCTGCCGCACCTGCACGACATCACCACCATGATCGAGCTGTTCGGTCGCATGGGCATCGAGCCTGTGATCGACGAGAAACTCTCGGTCGAAATCGACCCGCGCACCATCAAGACCCTGATCGCCCCGTACGAACTGGTGAAAACCATGCGTGCGTCGATCCTGGTACTGGGCCCGATGGTTGCCCGTTTCGGCGAAGCCGAAGTCGCACTGCCTGGCGGTTGCGCCATTGGCTCGCGTCCGGTGGACCTGCACATCCGTGGCCTTGAAGCCATGGGCGCAGTGATCGACGTCGAAGGCGGCTACATCAAGGCCAAGGCGCCGGAAGGCGGCCTGCGTGGCGCCAACTTCTTCTTTGATACCGTCAGCGTGACCGGTACCGAGAACATCATGATGGCCGCTGCCCTGGCCAAGGGCCGCAGCGTCCTGCAGAACGCCGCGCGCGAGCCGGAAGTGGTCGACCTGGCCAACTTCCTGAACGCCATGGGCGCCAAGGTTTCCGGCGCTGGCACCGACACCATCACCATCGATGGTGTCGAGCGTCTGCACACCGCGACCTACAAGGTCATGCCCGACCGTATCGAGACCGGCACCTACCTGGTTGCCGCTGCCGTCACCGGTGGCCGCGTCAAGGTCAAGGACACCGATCCGACCATCCTGGAAGCCGTCCTCGAAAAACTGCGTGAAGCTGGCGCAGACATCACCACCGGCGAAGACTGGATCGAGCTGAACATGCACGGCAAGCGGCCAAAAGCCGTGAACGTGCGTACCGCTCCGTACCCGGCCTTCCCGACCGACATGCAAGCGCAGTTCATCTCCCTGAACGCGATTGCCGAAGGCACCGGTGCCGTGATCGAGACCATCTTCGAAAACCGCTTCATGCACGTGTACGAACTGCACCGCATGGGCGCGAAGATCCAGGTCGAGGGCAACACGGCCATCGTCACCGGTATCGAAAAGCTCAAGGGCGCGCCAGTCATGGCCACCGACCTGCGTGCTTCGGCCAGCCTGGTGATTTCGGCACTGTGCGCCGAAGGCGACACCCTGATCGACCGCATCTACCACATCGACCGTGGCTACGAGTGCATCGAAGAGAAACTGCAGATGCTCGGCGCGAAAATCCGCCGCGTACCGGGCTAGTTCCCGAGGCTGCAATGCTGGTGAGGGAGCGTGCTCTCTCACCACAGGATTTGTTTCAAGTCGAGGCTGTCATGGCCTCGATCTGTGTCCGGCGCCGTTTGCGACCGGACCGCAATAGCCTGATGAAGGACTGACGTTTCCCATGTTGACCATCGCACTGTCCAAGGGCCGCATCCTTGACGACACTTTGCCGCTTCTGGCTGAAGCGGGCATCGTGCCGACCGAGAATCCGGACAAGAGCCGCAAGCTGATCATCCCCACGACCCAGGACGACGTTCGCCTGTTGATCGTGCGGGCTACCGACGTGCCGACCTACGTTGAACATGGCGCAGCCGACCTCGGTGTCGCCGGTAAAGATGTGCTGATGGAATACGGCGGCCAGGGCCTGTACGAGCCCCTGGACCTGCGTATCGCCCTGTGCAAGCTGATGACCGCCGGCCGTGTCGGTGACGTCGAGCCCAAGGGCCGCCTGCGCGTGGCCACCAAGTTCGTCAATGTCGCCAAGCGTTACTACGCCGAGCAAGGTCGTCAGGTCGATATCATCAAGCTCTATGGTTCGATGGAACTGGCGCCGCTGATCGGCCTGGCCGACAAGATCATCGACGTGGTCGACACCGGCAACACCCTGCGTGCCAACGGTCTTGAACCGCAAGAATTCATTGCCGACATCAGCTCCCGCCTGATCGTCAACAAGGCTTCGATGAAGATGCAGCACGCCCGTATCCAGGCGTTGATCGACACCCTGCGCAAGGCAGTGGAGTCGCGACACCGCGGTTGACTTACCTGCGTAGCCGCAAGGCTGCGCCCGTCTATCCGCCTCATAGCCAGAATTCTCAGGTGCCCAAGCGGAAACGACTGCTAGTTTAGGGCGCCTGAGTTTTTGCCAATTCTATTGAGGCCCTCGCTATGACCACGTCCACTGCAATTGCCCGACTCAACGCTGCCGACCCGGATTTCGCCCATCATCTGGATCATCTGCTGAGCTGGGAAAGTGTGTCCGACGAGTCGGTCAACGGGCGAGTACTCGACATCATCAAGGCCGTGCGCGAGCGCGGTGATGCGGCGCTGGTGGATTTCACCCGCCAGTTCGACGGCCTCGATGTGGCGTCGATGTCCGACCTGATCCTGCCCCGCGAACGCCTGGAACTGGCGCTCACGCGCATCACTGCCCCGCAGCGCGAAGCGTTGGAAGTGGCGGCAACGCGAGTACGCAGCTACCACGAAAAGCAGAAGCAGGATTCCTGGAGCTACACCGAGGCCGACGGCACTGTGCTGGGCCAGAAGGTCACACCGCTGGACCGTGCCGGCCTGTACGTGCCGGGCGGCAAGGCGTCATACCCGTCGTCGGTGCTGATGAACGCGATTCCGGCCAAAGTGGCGGGCGTGACCGAAGTGGTCATGGTCGTGCCGACCCCGCGCGGTGAAATCAACGAGCTGGTGCTGGCCGCTGCGTGCATCGCCGGTGTCGACCGCGTGTTCACCATCGGCGGCGCCCAAGCGGTTGCCGCCCTGGCCTATGGCACCGAAAGCGTGCCGAAAGTGGACAAGGTGGTCGGCCCCGGCAACATCTATGTCGCCACTGCCAAGCGCCACGTGTTTGGCCAGGTCGGTATCGACATGATCGCCGGCCCCTCGGAAATCCTCGTGGTGTGTGACGGCCAGACCGATCCGGACTGGATCGCCATGGACCTGTTCTCCCAGGCCGAGCACGACGAAGACGCCCAGGCGATCCTGGTCAGCCCTGACGCCGCGTTCCTCGACAAGGTCGCCGCGAGCATCGACAAGCTGCTGCCGACCATGGACCGCGCCGAGATCATCGAGAAGTCGATCAACGGCCGTGGCGCGCTGATCCTGGTGCGTGACATGGAGCAGGCCATCGAAGTGGCCAACCGCATCGCGCCGGAGCACTTGGAGCTGTCGGTCGCCGACCCACAAGCCTGGCTGCCATCGATTCGCCACGCCGGCGCGATCTTCATGGGCCGCCACACCAGCGAAGCCCTGGGTGACTACTGCGCAGGCCCCAACCACGTGTTGCCGACCTCTGGCACCGCACGCTTCTCGTCGCCGCTGGGGGTGTATGACTTCCAGAAGCGTTCGTCGATCATCTTCTGCTCGCCACAAGGCGCGTCCGAGCTGGGCAAGACCGCCTCGGTGCTGGCCCGTGGTGAATCGCTGAGCGCACACGCACGTAGCGCCGAATACCGCATCGTCAAGGGAGAGTGAGGCATGAGCAAATTCTGGAGCCCTTTCGTCAAGGACCTCGTGCCTTACGTGCCGGGTGAACAACCGAAGCTGACCAAGCTGGTCAAGCTCAACACCAATGAAAACCCCTACGGCCCATCGCCCAAGGCGTTGGCGGCGATGCAGGCCGAGTTGAACGACAACCTGCGCCTGTACCCGGACCCCAACAGCGACCTGCTCAAGCAGGCGGTGGCCAAGTATTACGGGGTGGATGCGGGCAAAGTGTTCCTCGGCAACGGTTCCGACGAAGTCCTCGCGCACATCTTCCACGGCCTGTTCCAGCACGATTTGCCGCTGCTGTTCCCGGACATCAGCTACAGCTTCTATCCCGTGTACTGCGGCCTGTACGGCATCCAGTCCGATCCGGTGCCGCTGGACGAGCAATTCCAGATCCGCGTGGCGGACTACGCCAAGCCGAACGGCGGGATCATCTTCCCCAACCCGAACGCGCCGACCGGCTGCGTGCTGGCGCTGGATGCGGTGGAGCAGATCCTCAAGGCCAGCCCGGATTCGGTGGTGGTGGTCGATGAAGCCTATATCGACTTCGGCGGCGAAACCGCCATCAGCCTGGTGGACCGCTACCCGAACCTGCTGGTGACGCAGACCCTGTCCAAATCGCGCTCACTGGCCGGTTTGCGCGTGGGCCTGGCCGTGGGCCACCCGGACCTGATCGAGGCGCTGGAGCGCGTCAAGAACAGCTTCAACTCCTATCCGCTGGATCGCCTGGCGATTGTCGGCGCGGCGGCGGCGTTTGAAGACCGTGAGTACTTCGAGAAGACGTGTCAGTTGGTGATCGACAGCCGCAACGCGGTGGTTGCACAGTTGGAAGGGAAGGGCTTTGAAGTGTTGCCGTCGGCGGCCAACTTCATCTTTGCCCGTCACCCCAAGCACGACGCTGCCGGCCTGGCGGCCAAGTTGCGTGAGCAGGGTGTGATCGTGCGGCACTTCAAGCAGGAGCGGATTGCCCAGTTCCTGCGGATCAGCATTGGTACGCCGGAGCAGAACCAGGCGTTGATCGATGGGCTCGGCGAGCTTTAAATCTTTATTGGCTTGGCTGGCCCCATCGCGGGCAAGCCCGCTCCCACATTTGGAATGCATTTCCCTGTGGGAGCGGGCTTGCCCGCGATGGGGCCATCAGCGACACCGCATAGTTACAGCAGTGGCTCGTCAGGCTTCTTGTTCTTCCAGCCATCATTGCCCGGCAGCAGCAGGTTCAAGGCAATCGCCACCACCGCACACAGGGCGATGCCCTTCAGGCCGAAATCATTCGGGCCCGTACCGGTGCCGACCAGCACACCGCCAATCCCGAACACCAGGGTCACCGAGACAATCACCAGGTTGCGCGCCTCGCCCAGGTCGATCTTGTGGCGAATCAGCGTGTTCATCCCCACCGCAGCAATCGAGCCGAACAGCAGGCACAGGATCCCGCCCATCACCGGCACCGGGATGCTTTGCAGCAGTGCGCCGAACTTGCCGATAAACGCCAGGCTGATGGCAAACACCGCCGCCCAGGTCATGATCTTCGGGTTGTAGTTCTTGGTCAGCATCACCGCGCCAGTCACTTCGGCGTAGGTGGTGTTCGGCGGGCCGCCAAACATGCCGGCGGCCGTGGTGGCGATGCCGTCACCCAGCAGGGTGCGATGCAGGCCCGGCTTCTTCAGGTAGTCGCGACCGGTCACGCTGCCCACCGCAATCACACCACCGATATGTTCGATCGCCGGGGCCAGGGCCACGGGGACGATGAACAGGATCGCCTGCCAGTTGAACTCCGGCGCGGTGAAATGGGGCAGGGCGAACCAGGGCGCGGCGGCGATCTTCGCCGTGTCGACCACGTCAAAGTAGAACGCCATCGCAAAGCCCACCAGCACGCCGGAGATGATCGGCACCAGGCGGAAAATGCCCTTGCCGAACACCGCCACGATCAACGTGGTCAGCAGCGCCGGCATCGAGATCATCATCGCCGTCTGGTAGTGAATCAGTTCGCTGCCATCACCGGCTTTGCCCATGGCCATATTGGCGGCAATCGGCGCCATGGCCAGGCCGATGGAGATGATCACCGGACCGATCACCACGGGTGGCAGCAAGCGGTCGATGAAGCCGGTGCCCTTGATCTTCACGGCAGCGCCGAGGAAGGTGTAGACGAAACCGGCGGCCATCACTCCGCCCATGGTCGCCGCGAGGCCGAATTGCTGCTTGGCGAGAATGATCGGCGTGATAAAGGCAAAGCTCGATGCCAGGAACACCGGCACCTGCCGCCCCGTCACGACCTGGAACAACAACGTGCCCAAGCCTGCGGTAAACAGTGCAACGTTTGGATCAAGACCTGTGATCAGCGGCATCAACACCAGCGCGCCAAATGCCACGAAGAGCATTTGTGCGCCAGACAGGATCTGGCGCCAAAGCGGGTCGTTGAATTCATCCTGCATGCTCACGCGTCCTTCTGCTTGGTGCCGAAGATCTTGTCACCGGCATCGCCCAGGCCGGGGATGATGTAGCCGTGTTCGTTCAGGCACTGATCGATGGATGCGGTATAGATCTGCACGTCCGGGTGGGCTTTCTCGACGGCGGCGATGCCTTCGGGAGCGGCCACCAGCACCATGGCGCGGATGTCCTTGCAGCCGGCTTTTTTCAGCAGGTCGATGGTGGCAACCATGGAGCTGCCGGTGGCGAGCATCGGGTCGATGATCATGGCCAGGCGCTCGTCGATTTCCGGGACGAGTTTTTCCAGGTAGGTGTGGGCTTCCAGGGTTTCCTCGTTGCGGGCGACGCCCACAGCGCTGACCTTGGCGCCCGGGATCAGGCTGAGCACGCCTTCGAGCATGCCGATACCGGCGCGCAGGATCGGCACCACGGTGATCTTCTTGCCGGCGATTTTCTCGACCTGCACGGGACCGGCCCAACCCGGGATCTCGTAGGTCTCCAGGGGCAGATCCTTGGTGGCTTCGTAAGTGAGCAACGCTCCGACTTCCTGAGCAAGCTCACGGAAATTCTTCGTGCTGATGTCGGCGCGGCGCATAAGGCCGAGTTTATGTTGGATCAGCGGGTGGCGGATCTCGCGAGTGGGCATGGGAAAGGCTCCGGCGGCGGGCAAAAAAACCGGCCTAGATTAATCTATCCGAGGGTGTTGTCCTATAGACATCTAGTACGTTAGTCCATTAAGGCTTGATCGGAGCGCGCTAGAGGCGTACCTTCGCCCGCTTTTCTTGCCACAGCACCCCCTTGGAGAGCGCCATGTCCGCTGATCTCGAGCATATCCGTCAAATCATGCGCGAGGCTGACTGCCTGTACACCGAAGCGCAAGTCGAAGAGGCGATCGCCAAGGTCGGCGCCCATATCAGCCGCGAAATGGCCGACACCAACCCGGTGGTGTTCTGTGTGATGAACGGCGGCCTGATTTTCGCCGGCAAATTGCTCACGCACCTGCAATTCCCGCTGGAAGCTTCTTACCTGCACGCCACCCGTTATCGCAACGAAACCAGCGGCGGCGACCTGTTCTGGAAAGCCAAGCCGGAAGTCTCGTTCATCGACCGCGACGTGCTGATCATCGACGACATCCTCGACGAAGGTCACACCCTGGGCGCGATCATCGATTTCTGCAAACACGCCGGCGCGCGCAAAGTGCACACCGCGGTGCTGATCGACAAAGACCACGACCGCAAGGCGCGGCCTGAGCTGAAAGCCGATTTCGTCGGCCTGCCGTGCGTTGACCGCTACATCTTCGGTTACGGCATGGACTACAAAGGCTACTGGCGCAACGCCAATGGCATCTACGCCGTCAAAGGCATGTAAACGCGCGTCATCAGGTGTGGGGCCGGCATGCTAGAGTGCCTGGCCCTGCGTCTGGAGCCTGTCATGAGCCTGTTGATCCGCACGTGCGCCGCCCTGGCGCTGACCCTCAGTTTGCCCCTGGCTGCAGCCCCCCTGCACAGCCAATTCCTGCCGCCCGACGACCTGACCCTGCGCGCCGAAGCGCCCGACCAGCAGCAATTGCTGCAAGTCACCGAGTACTCGGTGGTGGTGGGCAATCAGCGTCAATCCAGCCAGCAACCGATTCCGGTGACGTCGCCGCTGATGATCCGCCTCAAGGGCAAGTCCCTGAACAAGGGCGCGACCATCAATCAAGTGGTGCTCAATTTCGATGCGGAAAGCAAAAGCCTGAAAAAACCGGCGTATGACGACAAGAGCAAGACCCTGACCTTGTCGTATCCGGTGGCGCAGTACCGCGTCATCGTCGACTTGCTGCGCAACGACACCCTGTATGTGCAATTCCTCAGCTACGCCAACGGCCATATCTGGGCGGATCTGCACACCGGCGCCGTTCGCACCAAATAACCAAACGACACCGATACCGCTATGTGAACCCAATCAATGTGGGAGCTGGCTTGCCTGCGATAGCGGTGTGTCAGCGCAATAGTTTTCAACTGACAGGCCGCTATCGCAGGCAAGCCAGCTCCCACAGGCGTGTTTGGTTGTTTTCGAAGGTGGTGTCCGGCAGGTAGACTTCCAGTCCCGTGTAAATGTCTGCAGGCTGGAGTCGGTAATGCGTAAAGATAAGAAACAGGTGATTGGTGACGAGATCGGCGACGATCAAATCAAGTTGTTCCTGGACTTCGAGCCGGTCGACGCGACTTCCCCGTCCCTGCACAAACTGATCAAGGCCTACCGTGGCCTGCGTATCGACGACTTCGAACGTTTCCTGGGCTTTTTCAAGGAAGCCGGCCTGGACCTCGACGGCAAGGACGAGCATGGCCAGACCTTCGTCGACCTGATCAAGGACCAGCGCAACGCGGACGAGTACATCGAGCTGATCGAAAAAGCCCGCGGCTGATTTCCAAGGCATAAAAAAACGCCCCGCTCTCATCACGAGAGCGGGGCGCTCGTTCCCACGCTCTGCGTGGGAATGCATCCGGTGACGCTATGCGTCACAACCTCAAGCGTAGCTCTCGGTCTCGGCGGCAGGCTCAACCAGTTCCAGGCTGATGTTGTTCTGCGTGTTGATCTTGCGGTACAGGTCGGCATCCGTCTCCAGAACCTTTTCCCGTGCCGGGAAGATCTCGTGCAGCTTGGCTGCCCATTCACCCGCCGCTTTCTGCGGGAAGCACTTCTCGATCAGCTCCAGCATGATCGACACCGTCACCGAAGCCCCCGGAGACGCACCCAGCAGCGCAGCCAGCGAACCATCTTTAGCCGCGACCAGCTCGGTGCCGAACTGCAGCACGCCGCCTTTCTTCGGGTCTTTCTTGATGATCTGCACCCGTTGGCCGGCCACTTCCAGGCGCCAGTCTTCGGCTTTGGCTTCAGGGTAGAAGCGACGCAGGGATTCGAGGCGCTGTTCCATGGACTGGCGCACTTCGCTGACCAGGTATTTGGTCAGGTCCATGTTGTCGCGGGCCACGGCCAGCATCGGGCCGATGTTGCCGGCGCGGATCGACAGCGGCAGGTCGAGGAACGAGCCGTGCTTGAGGAACTTGGTGGTGAAGCCGGCGTATGGCCCGAACAGCAGGGATTTCTTGCCATCCACCACACGGGTGTCCAAGTGCGGCACGGACATCGGCGGCGAACCCACGGCGGCCTGGCTGTAGACCTTGGCCTGGTGGTGCTTGACCACGTCCGGGTTGTCGCAACGCAGCCACTGGCCGCTGACCGGGAAACCACCGAAACCTTTGCTTTCTTCGATGCCCGAGGCTTGCAGCAGCGGCAGGGCCGCGCCACCGGCGCCAAGGAAGACGAACTTGGCGTCCACTTCACGGCTGTTGCCGCTGTTGACGTCCTTGATGCTCACGGTCCAACCGGCGCCGTTGCGCTTGAGGCCGGTGACGCGCTTGCAGTACTTGACCTGGGCATCCGGCGAACTGGTCAGGTGACCCAGCAGCTGGTTGGTCAGGGCGCCGAAGTTGACGTCGGTGCCGTTGAGCACGCGGGTGGCGGCGATTTTTTCGTCGAGCGGGCGGCCCGGCATCATCAGCGGCATCCACTCGGCCATCTCACTGCGGTCTTCGGTGTAGTGCATGTCCGAAAACGCGTGGTGCTGGCTGAGGGATTCAAAGCGCTTCTTGAGGAAGTCCACGCCTTTTTCGCCCTGCACGAAGCTCAGGTGCGGCACCGGGCTGATAAAGGACTTGGACGAGCCAAAGGTGCCTTTTTTGGTCAGGTACGCCCAGAACTGCTTCGACACCTCGAACTGGGTGTTGATGTGCACGGCTTTCTTGATGTCGATGGAGCCATCGGCGGCCTGCGGCGTGTAGTTCAGCTCGCACAGCCCGGCGTGGCCGGTACCGGCGTTGTTCCACGGGTTGGAACTTTCCGCGGCACCCGAATCCATCAGCTCAACGACTTCCAGCTTGAGGCCGGGGTCGAGCTCTTTGAGCAGCACAGCCAGGGTGGCACTCATGATGCCGGCCCCTACCAGTACTACGTCGACTGCTTCGTTATGCGCCATTTAACGCGTCTCCAAAATCTGCAGCACCAAATTGACGGCATGGCTGCCAGGAGTGACGGGGCGGTTCACGTGTTGCCCCAGGTTACCCATGGCCAGGATCGCCATGTCCGTTTCGCAATTCTTTGCAACTTCAGCACACGCTTCCTGCCGGGCTAATCTGCCTATGAACGCATTCATGGGCGCCTGTGGCAATTCGACTTATGGTCAAAGCGTGCGATTCGTGCAACCAATCCGTAGCGGACAGGCTCAAGCTCCGGTTTTTGAGGAGTGCTCGGTCCTGTGTGGTTGGGCTGTTAAAGACGCTGATGGTGCTTGTACAAACGCCAAACTATTCATTTGCTCGCCACACTCTTGTGAAGTTGTGAAAACCCGTTTTTTTCACGCTCTTTTGAAGACGTGAACCTCAAAAAAGGGCTGCCTCAGCCTGGCACCTGGCCCGGATACCTTGCCGACACGCGGCAAAACGGGCAAACAACTCAAGTGGCCGAGCGCAATGGCAGCTCTGGCAGATGCGATATAAAGAGGGGTGGTTTGCAACGAAAACAGCAAGCACGCCAGCTCTATTCGATCTGTGTGGGCGGCTCTCTGTGGGCGATTGGGGGGTTAATACCGAGGCATTAACGATGCTGCGGGGCCCGATCAGGAGACGTCCTTATAATCGGGGGGAGATTGTAGCGAAGAACGCCAAGGAAATGGGCGTGTTTTATGACTTTTATTAGGTGTTCGGTCAGGCGGCCAACGGCTGGTGCCGGGACGACTGCGCTGCACGTGGGCTTACGCGGGCACGGGCCGGCAGCGGGCGGTGCATCCAGCTCAGGCGAATCTCGTCGATTTCCACCCAGCCATTGCCCACGGGGCGGCTGGCTGCACTCTTTAAAGGCCTGGCAGCGGCCTTGTGCATCGAGCAGGGCGAACTGACGCAGGGCGGGTTTGCGCATGAACAGCGACCAGAGAAAATTCATGGTGATAGCCTCCTGAGATTGAGGCAAAGCTTGCCAGCCCGGGATGACGAGCGCATGTATCGGCTGTGACATCTCGGTGACATCGAACCCCAGCGACCGGCGCCGGTCACAGGATGTAACTGATGCTAGTTCCCGGCAGTGGCGCACCGCTATACTGCCCGCCTGTCGGTACCTGATTTCTGGAGAGAAGCGCATGTTGCAACGCCTGTTGTTCGGTTTGATCACTGTGACCAGTTTGGCCCTGGTTGGCTGCGCCAACAGCCCGCAGCAACTCAGCCCGCAACCAAAACTCACCACGCAGCTGGCGCCAGTGGGTCACGGCCAGCCGGTGTCGGTGCGTGTGGTGGACGGCCGTCCGTCGCCAACCCTGGGTTCCCGTGGTGGCCTGTACCCGGAGACCGCGCTGATTTCGGTCACCGGCCAGGACGTGCTGCCCAAGCTGCAAGCCCAGGCCGAAGCCGCCGTGCGCCTGCTGGGCTTTACCCCAAGCCCGAATGCGCCGGGCGCACCGCAGTTGACCATCACTTTGGCTGAACTGAAATACCAGTCGCCCAAGGAAGGCCTGTATGTAACCGAAGCCTCGATCGGCGCGACGTTCAAGTCCGACGTCACGGCGGGCACCCGTCGCTACAGTGGCCGCTACGGCGCATCGCTGAACCAGCGCTTTGGCATGTCGCCGAACCAGGAAACCAACACCAAGCTGGTCAGCGACGTGTTGAGCGACGCCTTGACCCGCCTGTTCAAGGACCCAAGCATCGGTTCGTTGCTCAGCTCGCAATAACCGCTGCATAAAAAAACCGGGCTCAGTGATGAGCCCGGTTTTTTTGTGCCTTGAGTTTCACGCGGCGGTGTCGATACAGAAGTCCAGCAGGCTCACGCCGGTCAACAAATCCGCTTCCGGCAAGTCGGCATGCTGGTGCCCGCCGAGGGCGCAATACACCAGCCAGTGGCGATCCTGCACATTGAACGCAAGGCCGCCGACCAGCGCCTCTTGTTCATCGCTGGGGGCGATCAGATACAGCCGATCCTGGTTGTGCGCGTGCAGCATGACAAGCTCCCGAACGTTCGAAGGGCAACAGAGTGGCTTGTTAAGGTGACGTTCAGGTGACGCCGTAAATTACTGGATACATTAGCCGTTCATGTTGGGATGCAATATTGGTGGCTGATGAGGCTGCTACGTCCAGCCATGTATCAGAACTGATACCCAGCCACTGTGTTACCGAGGTTTGCGATGGCGCTGCCCGCACTATTGATCAATGCTGTGGCTTTAACGATGGCCTTCCCGGGGGCGGCGTTGCTGGCGATCACCCGCCTGCGCGAGCAACGCGCGATGGCTGACCTGACCGCGCAAAGCGAACAGCGCGCGATTGACCAGCCGATGCTGTTTCTGGATGTGCGCACCGAACGGGCGCATCGCTTGGCATACCGTATCGGGTTCGCCTGCCTGGGGTTGGCGCTGCTGACTTCCTGGATCAGCACCTGCCTTTAGAAACACCCTAAAACAAATGTGGGAGCTGGCTTGCCTGCGATAGCGGTCTGTCTGAGCCAGATGCATAGGCTGACACACTGCAATCGCGGGCAAGCCCGCTCCCACACAAGCTCTCGCCCACATTTTTTACAGCGGGATGCCCGCCTTGACGCGGTACTGATTGCGCACCGGCGTCGCATACTGCACCACCAGAAACGGCCGATGCTCAACCGGGCATTCGTTCAAGCGCCGTTCCCACTCCGCCTTCGCCTTGGCCAGTTCATCCGCCGGGAACACCTCGGCTGCCGTCGGCACCTGCAATTGCGGGTCTGCCTCGCTCCACTGCGCGTACGCCAGGTAATGCACCGGAAACAACCGGTAACCGCCGAGAATCTGCCGGTCCATTTCCGTCGCCAGCACTTTGGTGTCTTCAAAGCGCTCGGTGATCGGCGGGGCGAAGTTCACATGCACCCGGCCCTTGTAGCCGGTGATGCCCAGGGCGATGCTCACGTCATCTTCGCCCGGCGCCTTGCAGTAGGTGCCGGTGGTGGCGCGGATATACAGCTCGCGCGCCTTGGCCGAATCGCAGGGGTCGTATTCGTAGCTGATGGACACCGGCGTCAGGTTCAGCGACTGGATCACCTCGGCAAACGGCTCATCCTTGCGGCTGACGTGGAACATCTTGAGGATCGCCGACTCGGTGCGGTCATCCCCGTCCTTGGCGCGGCCTTCGGCCTGGGCGATCCAGATCGACTCGCAGTCGTTGCGGATCGAATGGTTGATATAGGCCGACAGCAAGTTGAAGGCGGCCATCTTTTCTTTTCGCCCGGTGATCGAGCGGTGCACGATAAAGCTCTTGTTCAGGCGCATCAGGTCGCTGACAAACGGCTTTTGCAGCAAATTGTCGCCGATGGCGATGCGCGGCGTCGGCAGGCCGGCGTGGTACACGGCGTAGTTGACGAAGGCCGGGTCCATCACGATGTCGCGGTGGTTGGCCAGGAACAGGTAGGCGGTGCCGGACTTGAGCTGCTCGACGCCGGTGTAGGTCACGCCGTCGGTCGCGCGGTCGATGGTGTGGTCGACGTAGTACTCGACTTTGTCCTGCAGCGTCGCCACGGTGGTGACGCCGGCGAATTCACGGCGCAGCTTGCGGGCGATCATCGGCTTGAGCAGCCAGCCCAGGGCGCCGGCGAAGCGCGGAAAGCGGAAGTGGGTCAGGATGTCCAGAAAGGCCTTGTCACTGAACAGTCGGTCCAGCACTGCCGGGACTTCGCTGTCGTTGTAAGGTCGGATGGTATCGAATTGGCCCATCATGCTCTCTTGTTAGAAACGGCTAGGGTAAGTAAAGGAAATGCCAGGGAGCGGTCCGGGAAATGGGCCCGGCCGGAAATAGCCCTGTAAATAGACCGGCGATTATACGCACAAGTCACTCTGGAGGCTGCGATGCTGGAAACCGCGACGTACGATTGTCCTTATTGTGGGGAAGAGGTTGAGACAACGGTGGATTTGTCTGGCGGTGACCAGAACTATATAGAGGACTGCCAGGTGTGTTGCCGCCCGATCACTTTCGATCTACAGGTCCATGGCGACGAGTGGATGCTTGAAACCCGCAGTGAAAACGAATGACAGGACCGCCCATGCAGCGAATCTATGAACCGGAAAACCTGATGGAAGGCGAGTTGCTGCAGCAGATGCTCGCCAGCGAGGGTATCGAGGCGCACCTGGTGGGGCGCCATCTGCTCGGTGGCACCGGCGAGCTGCCGATATTCGGCCTGCTGGGCCTGGAGGTGGACAACGACCAGGCCGCGTGTGCCCGTGAGTTGATTACTGCCTATATCGGCGCGCAACCCATGCCCGGCGATGAACCCGACAGCTTCCCCGACGTGTTGGTCTGTTAGGCTGTCGGTCGGTTTACCCAAGAGTCGTGTTGCCCCATGTGTGGACGTTATGCCCTGTTTCGCTGGAATCCCTCCTTTGCTGCCTTGCCGGGCTTTCCGGCCGACCAGCAGGCCCAGTGGAACATCTCCCCGAATGACTCGGTGCTGATCCAGCGCGCCGACGCCGGCCAGCGCACCCTGGCCCGAGCGCGCTGGGGCCTGACGCCGCCCTGGCTGACCGACCTTTCGCGCACGCCCGCCCACGCCCGCGCCGAAACCCTGGCCGAGCAACCGATGTTTCGCGAAGCGTTTCGCCAGCGCCGTTGCCTGCTGCCGGCCAATGGCTTTTACGAATGGCGCGGCACCCAGCGCAAGCGCCCGTACTGGTTGACGCCGGGGGAGGGCTCCACGCTGTTTTTTGCGGCGATCTGGGAGGCCTATCCGGTGCAGGAACAAGTGTGGCTGAGCACGGCCGTGGTCACCCAACCCGCGCAAAGCCAGCGCCGGCCTTTGATTCTGGATGCCGCAGGGCAGGAGGCCTGGCTCAATCCCGAGACGCCTTTGCACACGCTCCAGGCGCTGTTGGCCAGCGAGCCGGCTGCGTTGCGTGAGCGTGTGTTGGCCAACATGGTCAATGATCCCAAGCTGAACGGACCGGAATGTTTGACGCCGGGTTGAGCTGCGCGTGAGATGTATCTGAAATTCTGCGGTTACACGTCTGTTGTATCTGGCGCCGATACACATGAGCGCCTAGGATACGCGCCATGTTTTCAGGGAGAGTGTCATGAAGAAATCATTGGCGATAAACGTTTTGGCAGCCGCGCTGCTGCTGGCTGGTTGCCAGTCGGTCAACACCACCACCGGCGGCGCCGTTGGCGTGGAGCGCAAGCAGTACATGTTCAGCATGCTGTCGAGCCAGGAAGTCGACCAGATGTATGCCCAGTCCTACCAGCAGACGTTGGGCGAGGCCAGCAGCAAGGGCCAACTGGACAAGACCAGCGCCAATGCCAAGCGTGTGCAGGCCATCGCCAACCGCTTGATCGCCCAGGCACCGACCTTCCGCCCCGATGCGGCGCAGTGGAAGTGGGAAGTGAACCTGATCAAAAGCGACGAGATGAACGCCAACTGCGGGCCTGGCGGCAAGATCTTTGTGTACAGCGCGTTGATCGACAACCTCAAGCTGACGGATGACGAACTGGCCGCGGTGATGGGCCATGAAATCGCCCACGCCTTGCGCGAGCACGGGCGCGAAGCCATGTCCAAGGCCTACGGTATCCAGATGGCGAAGCAGGGCGCGGGCGCGCTGTTCGGCCTGGGCCAGGACAGCCTGGCATTGGCCGATACCGTGGCCAACTACGGCATGACTTTGCCCAACAGCCGGGCCAATGAAAACGAAGCAGACCTGATCGGCCTGGAGCTGTCGGCTCGCGCCGGCTACAACCCGAATGCGGCGATCACCCTGTGGAACAAGATGGCCAAGGCTTCGGAAGGGGCACCGCCTGAGTTCATGAGCACTCACCCGGCGTCGGATAGCCGGATTGCGTCTTTGCAGGCGGCGATTCCGAAGGTGATGCCGTTGTACCAGCAGGCCAAGAAGTCCTGATACTAAAGGTCTGGTGAAGATCCAAATGTGGGAGCTGGCTTGCCTGCGATAGCGGTATGTCAGCTTGCACATCCCTAGCTGGCCCACCGCAATCGCGGGCAAGCCCGCTCCCACATGGGATTGGGTTTACAAATCTAGATCCAACCGCTGCTCTGCATCGCCTTGTAGACCGCAACCACCGCCAGCACGAAGAACGCCGTAGCCGCCAGTCGACGAATCAAGGTCAGCGGCAGCTTCTCCGCCGCAAAATTCCCCGCCAGAACCACCGGTACGTTGGCAATCAACATGCCCAGGGTGGTGCCGATAATCACCAGCCACAACTCGGGATACTGTGCCGCCAGCATCACCGTGGCGATCTGGGTCTTGTCACCGATTTCGGCAAGGAAGAACGCGATCAGCGTGGTCAGGAACGGCCCGAATTTGCGGGTGGTGCTGGCTTCGTCGTCATCGAGTTTGTCCGGCACCAAAGTCCACAACGCGGTGGCGCAGAAGCTCGCCGCGAGGATCCAGTGCAACACCGCATCCGAGAAGAAGCTGCCAAACCATGCGCCCACGGCACCGGCTGCCGCATGGTTGGCCAGGGTCGCGGCGACGATGCCGGCGATGATCGGCCAGGGTTTGCGAAAGCGTGCGGCCAGGATGAGCGCGAGCAGTTGCGTCTTGTCGCCGATTTCGGCCAAGGCAACGATTGCGGTAGGAACGAGTAATGAATCCAGCATCAGGTAGGTTTCCAGGGGCGGGTCGACACGGCTATGACACGTACAGCCTTCCCGCCCCGGGTAAGGTGTGCGTGTCATAGGTCTTGTCAAACCCCGGTCCGTCTGTGCGGACACCTGGGTCGCATACGCCATGGTCTGTTGACCAAGTATGTTGACGTATGCCGGACGAGCGTGGCGCTCGTGGGAGACTACTCCCCTAGGACGGAGCGGATTCTGCCTAGGCAAAACCCATTCGGCAAGCCTTCTTTTTCAAACGCCCGTCAGCCGCGCTTGGCGCGGTAGATGCGGAAACCATTGCCTTCGGCCTTGATTGCGCACACGCCCAGATGCTCTTCGATCAGCGGTTGGTACTTCAGGAAACTGTTGGCGACCAAACGCAGTTCGCCGCCTTTTGCCAGGTGTTTCGCCGCTTTTCGCAGCAGATTCTCCGTAGCGAAATAATCCGTGTGTACGCCGACATGGAACGGCGGGTTGCTCAGAATCGTGTTCAAACTCATCGGTGCGGCGTCGATCCCGTCGCCGGTCAGCACGTCGGCTTCCAGACCGTTGGCCGCCAAGGTCAGGCGGCTGCTGGCGGCGGCGAACGCATCCACGTCGAGCATCGTCACTGTGTTGTGCGGGTAGCGACGTTTGACCGCTGCCCCCAACACGCCCGCGCCGCAACCGAAGTCCAGCAGGTGACCGCTGGGCAGTTTGTCCAGATGCTCCAGCAGCAGTTCAGTGCCGCGATCCAGGCGACCGTGGCTGAACACCCCCGGCAAGCTCACGACCTTGAGCGGACCTTCAGGCAGCGGCACATCGAAGACTTGGGCCAGGCTTTCCAGTTCGACCGCTTGCGGCGCGTTGGCCACGGTGACTTGCCACAGTTGGCAATGCCGCGCGTTGTCCAGCTTGCGCGGCTTGCCGAAGGGGATCATCTGCTTGGCAGCACTTTCGATACCGCCTTTTTTCTCGCCCACCAGAAACAGTTCGGCGCCGGGCAAACGTGCGGCCACGGCATTGAGCAGGTAGTCGGTGAGGTCCTTGGATTTGGGCAGGAAAATCACCGCCGCATCAAATGCGCGCTCGGGCACATTGACCCCGAACTGGCTGCGCTCGGGGAAGCGTGCGTCGAGTGCCGCCTGGTCGCCGGCGTGCCAGCACCAGCCGTGGGCGTTGGGCAGGCGACCGAGCAGGTCGTCGGCGGGCAACCCTACCAGCAGCAGGTTGCCTTGAAAAAGTTCGGCCTGACGAAGCAGTACTTCACTGCGCGGATCCATGGTCTGCTCCTTGAAAAGGAGCGCAGTTTATCAACTGACGACACGTAGCGGGGCGCCGCTGAAAAAGCCCCGGGCGTTTTCCGCCAGCTGGCCGACGATGCGCTGGCGCGCTTCGCGGCTGCCCCAGGCGTTGTGGGGGGTAACGATCAGCCGCGGGATGTCACCGGCCAGCAGCGGATTGCCGTTGACCGGCGGCTCCACGCTCAGCACGTCGGTCGCCGCGCCGCCCAGATGGCCGTTGCGCAACGCATCGGCCAGGGCCTGTTCGTTGATCAAGCCACCGCGTGCGGTATTGACGATAAACGCGCCCGGCTTGAGCAGCGCCAGTTCGCGGGCGCCGATAAAGTCACGGGTGTGTTCGTTGAGCGGGCAATGCAAGGTCAGGGCATCCACCTGGGCCAGCAACTCATCCAGCGGCACGCGATCGGCGCGGGCAGGGCGCCCGGGAATCGCCCCGAGCAGCACGCGCATGCCAAAGGCTTCGGCCAGGCGCGCCACGGCGCTGCCCAACTCACCGTGGCCGAGCAGGCCGAGGGTCTTGCCTTCCAGCTCGACAATCGGGTGGTCCAGCAGGCAGAACTGCTTGGCTTGCTGCCACTGGCCGGCGCTGACGTCCCGTTGATAGTCCTGCAAGCGTGTCGCCAGGTTCAGCAACAGCATGATCGTATGCTGCGCCACTGACGGCGTGCCGTAGCCCTGGCAGTTGCTCACCGTGATGCCATGGGCGCGGGCGGCTTGCAGATCGATATTGTTGGTGCCGGTGGCTGACACCAGGATCAGCTTGAGGTCCGGGCAGGCCGCCAGGGTTTCGGCGTTGATCGCGATTTTGTTACTGATCGCCACCTGGGCGCCCTGCAGGCGTTCGATCACAGTCTGCGGCGTGGTCTGCTCGAATAATTGCAGGTCGCTGAAGCTGTCTCGCAGCTCGCTGAGATCGAGGTCTCCCAGGTCCAGGGAGGGGTGATCGAGGAAGACCGCGCGGCGATTGTTCGTCATCAACTGTACCTTTTGCGACAGGGTTCGAAGGCGTAATCTCCCGAGCCTATCAGATGAAATAATCAGTTACTTGAATTGGAGCGCGCATGTACGTCGCCGAGTTTTTGACCGTGGCCTTGATTCACTTGTTGGCGGTGGCCAGCCCGGGCCCGGATTTCGCCGTGGTGGTCCGTGAAAGTGTTACCCACGGCCGCCGTGCCGGGACCTGGACCGCGCTGGGCGTCGGCTCGGCGATTTTCCTGCACGTAGGGTATTCGTTGTTGGGGATTGGCTTGATCGTGTCCCAGTCCATCGTGCTGTTCAACGCGCTGAAATGGGCCGCCGCCGCGTACCTGCTGTACATCGGCTTCAAGGCCCTGCGTGCGCAGCCAGCCAAGCCCGCCGCCGAAGGCGAGTTGCACCGCGAAGCCGGCGAGCGCACCCCACGCGGGGCGTTTACCGCAGGGTTCGTGACCAATGGCTTGAACCCCAAGGCGACGCTGTTCTTCTTGTCGTTGTTTACCGTGGTGATCAACCCGCACACGCCGTTGGCGATCCAGGCCGGTTACGGCTTGTACCTGGCGGTGGCGACGGCGGTGTGGTTCTGCCTGGTGGCGATGCTGTTCAGCCAGCAACGCGTGCGTGCGGGGTTTGCGCGGATGGGGCATTGGTTTGATCGGACGATGGGCGCGGTGTTGATTGCTATCGGCGTAAAGCTCGCCTTCACCAGCATGAAATAAGGGTTGAGTGAACACAGCACCTGTGGGAGCGGGCTTGCTGTGGCGAGCAAGCTTGCTTGCGCTGGGGTGCGAAGCGCCCCTAAAAAAAGCCGGCTCCAGCTTCGCTGTCGAACGGGAGCAAGCTCCCTCGCCACAGCAAGCCCGCTCCCACATTTGACCTTCATCGGCCCACGCTGATGGCGCAAAGCTAGCATTCACCGCCCTCTGCAAATCATTCCTTTGGCTGATTTGGCTGAAACATAAGCGCTCTACAGTGCAGATCTTTCAGCCAAGACCGTGCAGTCATAAAAAGGGATTCGTATGTTGCAGACCCGTGTTATCCCGCCCGCCGAAGGCGCGTACCAATACCCGTTGTTGATCAAGCGCCTGCTGATGTCCGGGGCCCGCTACGAGAAAACCCGCGAAATCGTGTACCGCGACAAGCTGCGCTACACCTACCCGACCCTGATCGAGCGCGTCGCGCGGCTGGCCAATGTGTTGACCGAAGCCGGGGTCAAGGCCGGTGATACCGTGGCGGTGATGGATTGGGACAGCCATCGCTACCTGGAGTGCATGTTTGCCATCCCGATGATTGGCGCGGTGATCCACACCATCAACGTGCGCCTGTCGCCGGAACAGATCCTCTACACCATGAACCACGCCGAGGACCGCTTCGTGCTGGTCAATAGTGAGTTCGTGGGTCTCTACCAGGCGATTGCCGGGCAGCTCACCACCGTCGACAAGACCCTGCTGCTGACCGATGGGGAGGCGAAAACCGCCGAGCTGCCAGACCTCGTCGGCGAGTACGAAACCCTGCTGGCCGCCGCCAGCCCGACCTACGATTTCCAGGACTTCGACGAGCATTCCGTCGCGACCACCTTCTACACCACCGGCACCACCGGCAATCCCAAGGGCGTGTACTTCACCCATCGCCAACTGGTGCTGCACACCATCGGTGTGGCGACCATCATGGGCAGCGTCGACAGCGTGCGCCTGCTGGGCACCAACGACGTGTACATGCCGATCACGCCGATGTTCCACGTGCATGCCTGGGGCCTGCCGTATGTGGCGACGATGCTCGGCCTCAAGCAGGTCTATCCCGGGCGCTACGACCCGGAATACCTGGTGGAGCTGTGGCGCAAGGAGAAGGTCACCTTCTCCCACTGCGTGCCGACCATCCTGCAAATGCTGCTCAACGCCAAGGCGGCGCAGGGCGTGGACTTTGGCGGTTGGAAAATCGTCATTGGCGGCAGTGCGCTTAACCGCACGCTGTACGAAGCGTCCAAGGCGCGTGGGATTCAGCTGACGGCTGCGTACGGCATGTCCGAGACCGGGCCGCTGGTGTCGTGCGCGCACCTCAACGAAGAGTTGATGGCCGGCAGCGAAGACGAGCGCACCACCTACCGCATCAAGGCCGGTGTGCCCGGGCCGTTGGTGGAGGCGGCGATTGTCGACGGTGACGGCAATTTCCTGCCCGCCGATGGCGAGTCCCAGGGCGAACTGGTACTGCGCGCGCCGTGGCTGACCGAAGGCTATTACAACGAGCCACAGAAGGGCGCCGAACTGTGGGCTGGCGGCTGGATGCACACCGGCGACGTGGCCACGCTGGATGCGTTTGGGGTGATCGATATCCGTGACCGCATCAAGGACGTGATCAAGACCGGCGGCGAGTGGGTGTCGTCCCTGGCCCTCGAAGACCTGGTCAGCCGTCACCCGGCGGTACGCGAAGTAGCGGTGGTGGGCATTGCCGATCCGCAGTGGGGCGAGCGTCCGTTTGCCTTGCTGGTGGTGCGTGATGGCCATGTGATAGGGGCCCGTGAGCTCAAGGAGCACCTCAAGCCGTTTGTGGAATTGGGCCATTTGAGCAAGTGGGCGATCCCGAGCCAGATTGCCGTTGTTACGGAAATTCCCAAGACCAGTGTCGGCAAGCTCGACAAAAAGCGTATCCGCATCGACATCATTGAATGGCAGGCCAACAACAGCACGTTCCTGTCCACCCTCTGACGCCCCTCGCCGTGCCCGTTCGGGCACGGCAGCGCTCTATCTGGCACCTTTACTTGTGATTTGCCGATTTTCAGCCATCCTTGCCGCGTCGGCCCTCGCCGACGTGGCGAAAGGGTTGAGGCAGACGGGTCGGTGATGCAAATCACACTTTAGAGGGATCAAGCACTACCCCCTGCTGGCTATAGTCCCCCCTGAGTTTTTCAAGGATGTTGCGCTTCGGGCCATGGGGGCTCAGTTGCCGTCCGGCATTGGAATCGTTGTATTCCGGCCGTTACATGCATCCAGAAGATTGAACTCACTGCCATAACAATAATGCACATGGAGTAGCGTCGATGACCTCAGTAAACCAGTTCTGGCGCCGGGCAAGACTGCCCCTGGCCGTCAGTCTCGCTTCTACGCTCGCCGGGCCCGCATTCGGCGTCAGTTTCAACGTCGGTGAAATCGAAGGGAGTTTTGACTCGTCGCTTTCCGTGGGTGCCAGTTGGTCTACAGAAAAAGCCAACAAGAACCTCATCGGCTCCAACAACGGCGGGCTTGGTCTCTCGCAGACTTCCGACGACGGGCACTTGAACTTCAAGCGCGGCGAAACGTTCTCGAAGATCTTCAAGGGTATCCACGACCTGGAACTGAAGTACGGCGACACCGGTGTATTTGTGCGTGGCAAGTACTGGTACGACTTCGAACTCAAGGATGAAAGCCGTCCGTTCAAGGACATCAGCGACAGCAACCGCAAAGAGGGCGCCAAGTCCTCGGGCGCGCAGATCCTCGACGCCTTCATCTATCACAACTACAACATTGCCGACCTGCCGGGTTCGGTGCGCTTCGGCAAGCAAGTTGTCAGCTGGGGTGAAAGTACCTTCATCGGCGGCGGTATCAACTCCATCAACCCGATCGACGTGTCCGCGTTCCGTCGTCCGGGGGCCGAGATCAAGGAAGGCTTGATTCCGGTCAACATGTTCTACCTGTCGCAAAGCGTGACGGACAACCTGTCGGTGGATGGTTTCTACCAGTTGGAATGGGACCAGACCGTTGTCGATAACTGCGGGACATTCTTCTCGCAGCCTGACGTGATTGCCGACGGTTGCGACAATAACCTGGCAGTGCTGCGAACCAAGCAAGGCTTGTCCAATGCCTTGCCGGCGCCGTTCCGGAATGCGGCATTTGGCGCACTGGCGGCCCAGGGCGTGAACTTCGGCTCACCGGATGAAGGCGCCATCGTGCGTCGTGGTCCTGATCGTGATGCACGGGACAGCGGTCAGTTTGGTTTCGCCGCCCACTACATGTTCGAGCCGTTGGACACCGAGTTCGGCGCTTACTTCATGAACTACCACAGCCGCGCGCCGATCTTCAGCGGGCGCGGGGCGGCGGCGAGCAAGTACAGCCCTGCCAACCTGGTTAGATCATTGATGGGGCAGGGTTTGTCCCAGGGGCAAGCCAGCGCGATCGCACCATCGCTGTTGCCGTTCGTGGTTGCGGGCAATTCGAGTTACTACGTTGAATACCCTGAGGACATCCGTCTGTACGGCCTCAGCTTCTCCACCACATTGCCTACCGGCACCGCGTGGAGCGGTGAGATCAGCTACCGCCCGAATGCGCCTGTGCAGCTGAACACCACGGACATTCTGTATTCGGGGCTGACGCCTCTGGCCGCCGTAAACCCGGCAGCCGCCAACTATTCGGTACTGCAAGGCAAGGCGGATCAGGATCAACCGGGCTATCGCCGTAAAGAAGTCACCCAGCTGCAAACCACCTTTACCCACTTCTTCGACCAGGTGATGGGCGCTGAACGACTGACGGTTGTCGGTGAAGTCGGCTTCACCCACGTGGGCGGCCTGGAAAAAACCTCCAAGGCCCGCTACGGCCGCGACCCTAGCTACGGCCCTGGCCCGCTGCCAAACAACACGTGCCAGACCTTGAACAGCGGAACCTTGACTGGGGCCGCACAGAACAACCTGTCGCGCTACTGCGAAAACGACGGCTTCACCACGGCCAACTCCTGGGGTTACCGCGCTCGCGCCATCTGGGATTACAACAGCGTGTTTGCGGGTATCAACCTCAGACCGAGCGTGGCTTGGTCCCATGACGTGAGCGGCTATTCGCCAGGCCCTGGTGGCAACTTCGAAGAAGGCCGCAAGGCTGTCAGCCTTGGGTTGGATGCGGAATACCAGAACACCTACACCGCCGGCCTGTCGTACACCAACTTCTTTGATGGCAAGTACACCACGGTGGATGACCGGGATTTTGTTGCGCTCAGCTTCGGCATGAACTTCTAAGCGACCGTATTTCAGGAAGAACCAGCATATGAAAATAACCAAAAGTCTGTTGCACGTGGGTGTGCTTGGGCTGTCGATCCTGGCGAGCAACGTCATGGCGGCAGTCTCGGCGAGCGAGGCCGCCAAGCTCGACACAACCCTGACCCCGATGGGCGCTGAACGCGGCGCCAACGCTGCGGGCACCATCACCGCCTGGCAACCCTTGGCGACCAACGCCGGCGGCGTTGATGCCCGTGGTTTCCTGGCCAACCCTTACGCCAGCGAGCAGCCCAAGTTCGTTATCACCGCGCAGAACGTCGATCAGTACAAGGACGCGTTGTCACCTGGGCAGTACGCGATGTTCAAGCGCTACCCGGACACGTTCAAGATGCCGGTCTACCCGACCCATCGTGGCGCCACGGTGCCGGCTGATGTGTTTGCCTCGATCAAGAAGAACGCCACCAGCACCAACCTGGTGTCTGGCGGCAACGGCCTGGAAAACTTCGAGTCCGCCATTCCGTTCCCTATTCCGAAAAGCGGCGTCGAAGTCATCTGGAACCACATCACCCGCTATCGCGGCGGCAGTGTGACGCGCCTGGTGACCCAGGCTACTCCGCAAACGAACGGTTCCTACAGCCTGGTGTATTTCCGCGATCAGTTCGTTTTCCGCGACAAGATGAAGGACTACGATCCGAAAAATCCGGGAAACATCCTGTTCTACTTCAAGCAGGAAGTAACCGCGCCAGCACGCCTGGCGGGTACCGTGTTGCTGGTGCATGAAACCCTGGACCAGGTGAAGGAGCCACGTTCGGCGTGGGTCTACAACGCTGGCCAGCGCCGTGTGCGCCGGGCCCCGCAAGTGTCCTATGACGGCCCGGGTACCGCCGCCGACGGCCTGCGCACCTCCGACAACCTCGACATGTACAACGGCGCGCCGGATCGCTACGACTGGAAGCTGGAAGGCAAGAAAGAGATGTACATCGCCTCCAACAGCTACAAGCTTGACGACCCGAAACTCAAGTATGCCGACATCATCAAGGCCGGCCACATCAACCAGGACCTGGCCCGTTACGAGCTGCGTCGCGTCTGGCACGTGGTCGCCACCTTGAAGGAAGGCCAGCGTCACATCTACGCCAAGCGTGACTTCTACATTGACGAAGACACCTGGCAGGCAGCGGTGATCGACCAGTACGACGGTCGCAACCAGCTGTGGCGCGTGTCTGAAGCCCATGCCGAGAACTACTACGACAAGCAAGTGCCGTGGTACGCCCTGGAAGCCATCTACGACCTGCAATCCGGTCGCTACCTGGCCCTGGGCATGAAGAACGAAGAGAAGAAGGCGTATGACTTCGGCTTCACCGCTACCACCAGCGACTTCACCCCAGCGGCCCTGCGCCAGGATGGCGTTCGCTAAACCGCGATAACTCACCCATGTGGGAGCTGGCTTGTGTGGGAGCTGGCTTGCCTGCGATAACATCACCTCGGTATGTCTGATAGACCGAAGTGATGCTATCGCAGGCAAGCCAGCTCCCACATTTGCTTGTGTCGAATTTTTTTGTCGCAGTTCTTTTTCAGGCAAATGTTGCAAAGATCTACAAACCTGCTGCTTTTACCGCTAGTCTGCGGACATCTGCAATGCCGACAACAGCCTTCTACAAGAGCCCGGCGATGACTGATCTGTCCCGAATCCAAGGGCCTGCCAGTGCGGTGATTCCGACCCTGGAAGGTCGCTTCTACAGGCCCCCCCTGCCTGACGGCTACGTGCTGCGACCGCGGCTGTGCGAACGGCTGGCTGCCGGGCTGGACGGGCGTCTGTTGCTGGTCAGCGCGCCGGCGGGGTTCGGCAAGAGTTCGCTGGCGGTGGAGTTCTGCCAGAGCCTGCCCGCGCACTGGCAAAGCCTGTGGCTGGGCCTGAGCCCACGGGACAATGATCCCGGCCGCTTCCTGGAGCGCCTGCTCGATGGCTTGCAGCACTATTTTCCGCAACTTGGCGCCCAATCCCTGGGCCTGTTGAAGATGCGCCAGCGTCATCAACCGTTCGCCTTTGAAGAATGGCTCGATGGCCTGCTCGACGAGTTGACCGTCCACCTGTCCACCCGTGCGCCGCTGTTGCTGGTGCTGGATGACTATCATCTGGCCCAGGGCCCGGTGCTCGACCGCTGCCTGCAATTTTTCCTCAATCATTTACCCGATGGCCTGGTGGTATTGGTCACCAGCCGCCAGCGTCCCGATTGGCACCTGGCGCGGCTGCGTTTGTCACGGCACTTGCTGGAGCTGCATGAGCAAGACCTGCGCCTGACCCATGCCGAGTCCCTGGCCGTACTGGACCGCCACAGCAGCTCATTGCGCGGCGAAGCCCTCGACAACCTGATCCGCCGCAGCGAAGGCTGGGTGGCTGGCCTGCGCTTCTGGGTGCTGGCGGCTTCCGAAGCCGGCAGCGACGGCGCGTTGCCGCAAAGCCTGCATGGTGGCGAAGGGCTGATCCGCGATTACCTGCTGGAAGAGGTCATCGACTGCCTGCCCCCGGAAGTGCAGGCGTTCCTGTACGACACCGCGCCGCAAGAGCGGTTTTGCAGCGAATTGTGCGACGCCGTCCGCGAAGCCCACGACAGCGCCGAAATCCTGCGCTACCTGCAAGCCCACCAAGTGTTCCTGGTACCGCTGGACGACCAAGGCCACTGGTACCGTTATCACCATCTGTTCTCCGACTTGCTGCGCACCCGCCGCGCCAGCAGCAACGTGTTGCCGCCCGCCAGCCTGCATTTGCGCGCCTGCCGCTGGTTCAATGCCCAGGGCTTGATCGACGAAGCGGTGGAGCAGGCGTTACGCGCCGGTCACCTGGATGTGGCGGCCAACCTGGTGCAGAACCTGTCCGAAGAGCAACTGCTGGCCGAGCAGAATGTCGGCATGCTGCTGCGCTGGAAGATGGATTTGCCTGACAGCCTGCTGATCAGCACGCCGCGCTTGATCGTGCTCTACAGCTGGGCCCTGGGCCTGGCGTGCCAATTGGATGCGGCGGAAGAATTGTCCGGCTACCTCAGCCGCTTCCTGCCGGCGCCGTCGGCCACCGCGCAAAAATCGATGCTGGCCCAGTGGCTGGCGCTGAGCGGGATCATCGCGCGCGGCCGGGGTGATCGCGAACTGACCCAGCGTTATTGCACTGAAGCGCTGGAAAGCCTGCCGCAGCGCCGTTACGGCCAGCGGTTGATGTGTCTGTCGACGCTCTCCAACCTGGCCATCGTCGATGCCGACCTGTGGCGCGCGCGGGGCCTGAACCGCGAATCCCTGGAGCTGGCGCAGCGTGTCGGCAATCCACTGTTTGAAGCCTTGGCCCACTACGATCGCGCACGCGTCCTACAGGCTCGGGGCGAAATCCTGCGTTCTTTGGACGAAGTCCGCCAGGGTTTGCAGCGTTTGCAAGGGCTGGCACCGCAGCGGCTGTACGCGGTGCGCGCACGCCTGGCGCTGTACGAAGGCTACTTGTTGCTGATGCGCTGCCAGCCCGAAGCCGGGATCGTGCGTTTGCGTGCGGGCCTGGCCGAAGCCCGCGCTTGCCGTGATATCAGCGTGCTCATCGGGCATTGCGTGATCGCCAACTACGAAGGGCGGCGTGGCGAGTTCCCCAAGGCATTCGCTGAACTGGCCGAGGCCGAGCGCTTGATGCATATCTGGGACGTGCCGCCGATCTACTACCTGGCGATGATCACCCTGATCAAATGCGAACTGTGGCTGGCACAGGGTCGCACCGACCTGGCCGATGCCTGGTTGACCCGGCTGGGGCAAACCTACAACGGTGAACACGCTGCGGCCGCGCCGGAATTTCATCCACACCTGCCGCAGCATATCGGTTTGCAGCAGGCCGCGCTGGATGCCACGCGCCATCAATCTGCTGCCGCCCTGCATCGCCTTGAAGAGCTGGCGCAACAGGCACATAACAGCGGCCGGCAGATGATCGCCCTCATGGCCCTGACCCAGCAGGCGCAGTTGCTGCTGGAGAGCGGTCAAGACGCCAGGGCGCGCCTGATCGTGGCTCAAGCCCTCGAGTCGGGCGCCGGTGGCGCTTTGCAACCGTTCCAGCGCCTGCTGGAGAACCACCCCGAGTGGATGCGCGAACAACTGGGCAAGGATCCCCATGGCCTATTGAACCAGGCGCTGCTGGCGCTGTTACCGGCGGTCGTAGTGGCGGACGCCTTGCCGATGCAGGAAACCCTGAGCGCGCGGGAGATGGCAGTGCTGCAATTGATCGCCGAGGGTTGTTCGAACCAGGAGATCAGCAACCGGTTGTTTATCTCCCTGCACACGGTCAAGACTCACGCGAGCCATATCAACAGTAAGCTGGGCGTGGAGCGGCGCACCCAGGCCGTGGCGCGGGCGCAGGAGTTGCGGTTGATTGGCTGACGCCTGAGGCCAGTCTGGTTTAATAGTGCAATTGTTCCGGCGATAGTCGCCCGACAACGCCATGTGATTTGCACTAGAGGACCGTTCATGGAAACCCTGACCCCGACACTTATCCGCGAAACCTTCCCCGTTGGCCCCTTGCAGTGCAACTGCACCATCATCGGCGACCCCATCACCAAAAAAGCCATCGTGGTCGACCCGGGCGGCAACCACGAATTGATCCTCGCGCGCCTGGATGCGCTGGGCCTCAAGGTGGTGAGCATCATCCATACCCATGCCCATCTGGACCACTTCCTGGCTTCCGGCCAGTTGAAAGAGAAGACTGGCGCCACCTTGCACCTGCACAAGGAAGACCAATTCCTGTGGGACAACCTTGAGATGCAGTGCCAGATGTTTCGCGTGCCCTACACCCCGGTGCCATCGCCGGATCGCTGGCTGGAAGATGATGAGGAACTGGCCTGCGGTTGTGGCGTAGCGCTGCATACCCCGGGGCATACACCGGGTTCGATGAGCTTCTGGTTTGCCGATGCCAAGCTGCTGATTGCCGGTGACACCTTGTTTCGGCGCGGCGTGGGGCGTACGGATTTGTGGGGCGGCGACCAGGCGACCATCGTGCGTTCGATCAAGCAACGCCTGTATACCCTGGACGAAGACGCGACGGTCGTGACCGGGCATGGGCGGGACACGCGACTGGGTGACGAGATGCGTGAGAATCCATTTGTCAGGGCTTGAGAGCCCCTCGGTATTTTTCTGGAAACCCCGTGGCCACTCTCCGACGAAACTTACAGAGAAAAAGACAATTCCCGTTCAGCCAGTGTCTGCTAGGGTTTTAGTGTGCTCACCTGTTGTAGCGCGGGTGCCTGCCGCCCATGGAATTTTTGCCCTTTCTCGTGTTCCAAGCTCGGCACAGGTCCATTGCCAATGTCCTCTGCATCACAGAATGCAAAAGTAGGAGCTTCCTTCATGTTCACTTCCCGTCGTCTGCTTGTTGTCGCTACCGTCGTAGCCCTGTTATCCGGCTGCGCTACGCCTAACCCTTATGACGGCAGCAGCCAGGGGCAGGCAAGTAATGAATCCGGCGGAATGAGCAAGACCGCCAAATACGGTGGCCTGGGTGCCCTGGCCGGTGCATTGGCCGGTGCGGCCATCGACCATAACAACCGTGGCAAGGGCGCGTTGATTGGTGCCGTGGTGGCCGGCGCGGGTGCTGCGGGTTACGGCTACTACGCCGACCAGCAAGAGAAGAAGCTGCGTGAAAGCATGGCCAATACCGGGGTTGAAGTGCAACGCCAGGGCGACCAGATCAAGCTGATCATGCCGGGCAACATCACCTTTGCCACCAACTCGGATGCGATCTCCAGCAGCTTCTACCAGCCGCTGAACAACCTGGCCAACTCCCTCAAGCAGTTCAACCAGAACACCATCCAGATCGTCGGCTACACCGACAGCACCGGCAGCCGCCAGTTGAACATGGACCTGTCCCAGCGCCGTGCGCAGAGCGTGGCCAACTACCTGACCTCCCAGGGTGTGAGTTCGGCCAACCTGAGTGTGCGGGGTGCCGGCCCGGATAACCCGATTGCCAGCAACGCCGACGTCAACGGCCGTGCCCAGAACCGTCGCGTAGAAGTGAACCTCGGCCCTATCCCTGGCCAGCAGTACGGCCAGCCAGGCGCTCAGGCGCCGCAGCAGAACAACCAGTTCCAGGGCAATCCGTACTCGCAGTACCAGTAACGCCGCAGCAATAAAAAGGGCGCCGTGCAGTCAATGCACGGCGCCCTTTTTTGTGGCCGTCGGTTACATCAGTCGATGTACTCGAACACCTTGACGATCTTCTGCACGCCGGACACGCCCTGCACCAGGTTGGCCGCGCGGGTGGCTTCCGCCTGGGTCAACAGGCCCATCAGGTAGACGATGCCGTTGTCGGTGACAACTTTGATCCGGGAGCCGGGAATGGCGTTGTCGGTCAGCATCTGGGCCTTGATCTTGGTGGTCAGCAGCGCATCATTGCTGATGGCCAGCAGGGTGATCGGGTCCATGACCTGCAGTTCGTTGTGGACCTTTTTCACACGCTGCACGGCCGAGGCGGCTTGTTCAGCCTGGGCCTTGAGGTCGGCACGCGGGGTTTGGCCGGCCAGCAGGACTACGCCGTTGAAGCTGGTGACGACGATGCGCGAGGCGCCGTTGCCCAGGTCGGTAGCGGCTTTGGCGACGTTGACCTCGACCTTGGTTTCGATCAACGAGTCGTCGATCTTGCTGCCGAAGGTGCGAGTGCCCTTGTCGTCCTGGATCGGGGTGTCACGTGTTGCGGTGATGGCGGTGCTGCAACCGGTGATAGCAAGGCACAGCGTGATGGCCAATAGGCTGAGGCGGTTAACGGTCATTCTTCACTCCCAAACAATTGGCTGTCGATCAGATCGCACAGGCAGTGGATCGCCAGCAGATGGACTTCCTGGATACGTGCGGTGACATTGGCCGGGACGCGAATCTCCACGTCCTCTGGCAATAGCAGCGAAGCCATGCCGCCGCCGTCGCGACCAGTCAATGCTACGACAACCATTTCGCGATCATGTGCGGCCTGGATCGCTTGAATAATGTTTGCCGAGTTGCCGCTGGTGGAAATCGCCAGCAGCACGTCGCCGGGTTGGCCCAGGGCGCGGATCTGCTTGGAAAAGATTTCGTTGTAGCTGTAGTCGTTGGCGATCGAGGTGATCGTCGACGAATCGGTGGTCAGGGCGATGGCTGGCAGGCTCGGGCGTTCGCGTTCGAAGCGGTTGAGCAGCTCGGACGAGAAGTGCTGGGCATCACCCGCCGAACCGCCGTTGCCGCACGAAAGCATTTTGCCCTCGTTGAGCAAGGCGTTGACCATGACCTGACTGGCTTGCTCGATGTGCGGTGCAAGTACGTCCATCGCCTGTTGCTTGGTGTCGATGCTGGCCTGGAAAAGCTGGCGAATTCGGGATTGCATGTCCATCTGTGTGACCTTAAGTAGCGCGGCTGTTTGGCACAGGAATGTGCAGCCCGCAAAGCAAAGAGCAAAAGTGTGTGGTGAAGATGTCCGGCGAATCAGCTGTCGAAGGCATCTTTGAGCCAGTTCAGATCAGCCTGACCAGACGGTGTGCGTTCTATGGCAACCACATCGAAACGGCAGGGGGCGTCGGCCCAGCGATGCTCTTTTTGCAGGAAAAACTGCGCGGCGAGTATCAGCTTCTGACGCTTGCGCTCGTCGATACTGGCGAGCGCGCCACCCCATTGTGCGTGTTTTCTGTAGCGGACTTCGACGAATACTACTGTATCGCCGTCAAGCATGACCAGATCAAGCTCACCGCGTTTACATAACCAGTTCTGCGCCAGAAGGCGCAGACCCTGCTGTTGCAAATGTTTCAGAGCTTGCAGTTCGGCATCCTTGCCGCTTTGTGCGCTGGACCGCTCGGGCATCAGCGCGGCGTGTCGGGCAGGCGCTGGATGTCACCGCCGACGAACTTGGCCCATGGCATCTGGCGGTCAACACGTTGGCTGGCGCTGATGCCCAGGTTGCCAGAGAGGCCGTCGATGCGGGTGTCCGGCAATGCCTTGAGCTGACCCAGGCGCGGCGCCAGGCGATAGGCGTCAACGCCCATCGCGTACAGGCGACCCAGGCTGCCATTGGCTTGCGGCCATTGTGCGGCAACCTGGTTGCGCAGCGGGTCGGTGCTGTTGAGCAGCCAAGGGGTTTCGCAGAACATCACGTTTGGTCATGTCCAGGTACTGGTTCTTGTCGCCACTGGCGCTGAATACGTGGGACGTCGCATACACCGGTACGTCACCGGCGTATTGGAAGTTCAGGGTCGGCTTGATCTGCTGGGCCAGTTGCGGGGTCACGGCCAGGAAGATGAACTCGATGTCCTGGCGGCGAAGGTTGTGCGGCAACGTCGGTGCCGACGGTGCTTTGCAGGCTCTTGGCGCGACCTTCGCTTTTGCGCAGCTGGAACAGGTCGGCGATCTGCTGGGCGAGGGCGACGGGTTGATCGACGTATTCGACGCCGACAACGGTGCCGCCATTGGCTTCCCAATCCTGACGGAAGGCTTTGTAGACACGCTCGCCCCACTCGCCACGCGGGACCATGGCGGCAGCGCGATGCAGGCCGTCGGCCCGGGCACGGCGCGAGACTTCGCGGGCTTCGTCTTCAGCCGCGAGGCCGAACTGGAACAGCTGCGCCGGGTTCTGGTCGGCCTCGCTGTAGTTCAGGGCGAGAGTGGTGATCGGCAATTGCGGGCGGGCGCTCAGCTGTTTGACCAGTGGTTTTTCCAGCGGGCCGACCACCAGTTGCACGCCGGCCGCCTGGGCCTTGGCGTAGAAGTCATCGATGGAGGTCAGGCGCGAGCTGTCAAAGAACTCGATGACCGGCGGCTTCTGCCCGGCTTGCTCAGCCTGGTAGTGCGCGGCCATGAAGCCTTCGCGCAGTGCCTTGCCCACGGAAGCCAGCGGGCCCTCCTGTGGCAACAGCAGGGCGATCTTGGTCAGGGGCTGGCTGGCCAGCTCCTTGAGCTTGGTCAGCGGTGTCGGCAGTTGCAGAGCTGCCGGATGGCCCGGGTTCTGCGCGCGCCAGGTATCGATGGCAGCTTGTTGTTGCTCCAGGGTACCGGCGCCCTTGACCGCCTGGGCCAGGGAGATCCAGCCGTCGAGCGTCGGGTTGCCGCTGGCTTGCAGCTGGTCGGCAGGCACTGCGGCAATCAGGGCCCAGGTGGCTTCGTGATTGCTTTTGGCGGCATCGCCGCTGAGCAGCGGAGCCATGGCCACGCGCTCGCGGGCAGCGGCGAGTGTCTGGCCGTCTGCTTCATAGGCGCGGGCATGCACGCTGCCGGTGCGCAGCTGCTGCTCGGTCGGCAGGTCCTTCAGGCTGAGCAGGCTGGGATGGCTGAGCGCCGTCAGTGCGGCCTTGGGCTGGTTGCGCGCCATGGCCAGTTCGGCGGCCAGGGTGCTGGCAAAGACTTGCGCGGCGGGCTTGAGGACATCCAGGGACACTTGCGCAAGAATCTGCGACGAGCGGCCAGGGTTGTTCTGCTTATAGGCCATGTCTGCCGCACTCAGGCGCAGCAATGCGGCCTTTTCTGGCGTCTTGGCGGTGGTGGCCTGTTCGAGCAATTGCTCGATACTGGCGTCCGGGGTCCGTGGAAGGTCGCCAAGGCTGGACGAGGGCGAGCTGGCGCAGGCCGCCAGGAGGGCAGCGAGGCAGAGGGCGGAGAGCAGCCGCAGGCAAGCGATCATGTAAGTGTTCCTGATACCGATCAAATTAGCGTGGAATTGTACCCAAGCACTGGCCCAGGCGCGATGTTACTGGCGTGAAACCGTCGAATTAGGTCGTGCAAATGTTGCCAGCAGTCATCTGCGGCTGAGGGTGAGGGCATATTATCGAGGCGCCTACGCGCTACAATGCGACTTTTCCCAACCATCGAGGTGTGCGTTTTGACTGCTCCAGGTCCTTTGAATTCCACTGCAGGCTCGCTTTTTGTCGTGGCGACGCCCATTGGCAACCTGGACGACATCAGTGCCCGGGCGCTGAAAGTGTTGCGCGACGTTAAATTGATCGCGGCCGAAGACACGCGGCACTCCCAACGCCTGATGCAGCATTTTGGTATCAGCACGCCACTGGCGGCCTGCCACGAACACAATGAACGTGAGGAAGGCAGCCGTTTTATCGTGCGCCTGCTGGCGGGCGACGATGTGGCGCTGATCTCCGATGCGGGCACGCCGTTGATCTCGGACCCGGGTTATCACCTGGTGCGCCAGGCGCGTGCCGCTGGTATCAATGTAGTGCCTGTTCCGGGGGCGTGCGCGCTGATTGCCGCATTGTCGGCGGCGGGTCTGCCGTCGGACCGCTTTATTTTCGAAGGTTTCCTGCCGGCCAAGGCGGTGGGGCGGCGTGCGCGCCTTGAGGCGGTAAAGGAAGAGCCGCGCACATTGATCTTCTATGAAGCACCCCATCGCATCCTTGAATGCTTGCAGGATATGGCGCTGGTCTTCGGCGGCGAGCGCCTGGCGCTGCTGGCCCGCGAGCTGACCAAGACCTTCGAGACCCTCAAGGGCCTGCCTTTGGAAGAGTTGCGGGCGTTTGTCGAGGGTGACAGCAACCAGCAGCGCGGCGAGTGTGTGGTGCTGGTCGCTGGCTGGACGGCGCCGGAGAGTGAAGACGCCGTGGGCAGCGAAGCCATGCGCATCCTCGACCTGTTGCTCAAGGAGATGCCCCTCAAGCGTGCCGCTGCGTTGGCTGCGGAAATTACCGGTCTGCGCAAGAACGTGTTGGTATCAAGTTGCGCTGGATAAACAGAAAGGCGAATAGTTCAGGGGCCAAAGCTGTATTTCGTCTGAACGTGATGGCAATTCTGAACTTTTATTACTTGTCCTAAGTCCGCCGTGCCGTTAACCTGCGCGGCGGAGAGTCGATTGGACAGTCGCTGCCCTCTATGAAAATTAGGGGGGGGAGGAAAGTCCGGGCTCCATAGGGCGAAGTGCCAGGTAATGCCTGGGAGGCGTGAGCCTACGGAAAGTGCCACAGAAAATAACCGCCTAAGCGCTTCGGTGCCGGTAAGGGTGAAAAGGTGCGGTAAGAGCGCACCGCACGACTGGCAACAGTTCGTGGCTAGGTAAACCCCACTTGGAGCAAGACCAAATAGGGTCCCAAGGCGTGGCCCGCGCTGGGACCGGGTAGGTTGCTAAAGGTGTCCAGTGATGGCCATCGTAGACGAATGACTGTTCAAGACAGAACCCGGCTTACAGATCGACTCTCCACCTTTTTTCCTTCTGTCCGAATCTCGGGCAGAAACCCGGTAGTAACGCAAGAATCCCTCCCTGCCGAATCATTGGCAGATGCATCTTCGTAATACCAAAAAAATCTTACTCTTAATAAATTACTTTAACTTCGAGCCATAGCTCTTTGAGCTGTTTGTGCTTGTCGGGTCAAAAACAACGCCAAACTCTCGTTTCTCCTCCCTTTACGCTCCTAAATCTCCGTTCTGTAAGGCTTTTCCTTGAATCCGCGCCTTGACGGTGTGGTGGGCGCATTCCTATAGTGTGCGCAAGTGGCGGAAAGTGGCACAAAGTGGGTTTTTTGAACGTAAAACGCTAAAATTTGGAGAAACGCATCTGTGTTTCGCGGAGCTAACGCTATCAGTCTCGATGCAAAAGGCCGTCTCGCTATGCCGAGCCGGTATCGTGACGAGCTG
Organism: Pseudomonas sp. FP453; assembly: GCF_030687495.1. Classification (NCBI taxonomy): domain Bacteria; kingdom Pseudomonadati; phylum Pseudomonadota; class Gammaproteobacteria; order Pseudomonadales; family Pseudomonadaceae; genus Pseudomonas; species Pseudomonas sp. FP453. The sequence goes on from NZ_CP117435.1 coordinate 1,077,181, forward strand.
ATTTCGCGTAGTTCCGGGCAGTTGATCATCACCATCGATGCCGTTGACCCTTGTTTATGTGTTTACCCCCTCGACGAGTGGGAGCTGATTGAAACCAAGTTGCGTGCCCTGCCTTCATTGCGTGAAGAAAACCGTCGCCTGCAGCGTTTGCTGATTGGCAACGCCGTCGACCTTGAGCTCGATGGCAGCGGTCGTTTCCTGGTGCCACCGCGTTTGCGCGAGTACGCCAAGCTGGACAAGCGCGCAATGCTGGTGGGCCAACTGAACAAGTTCCAATTGTGGGACGAAGATGCCTGGGATGCTGTTTCTGCAGCTGACCTGGCTGCTATTCAACAACCGGGCGCCATGCCTGATGAACTGCGTGATTTGATCCTGTGACTATTGATAGCGGCTTTAACCACATCACCGTATTGCTTGACGAAGCCGTTGAGGCTCTCGCCGTGCGCGCGGATGGTTGCTATCTGGATGGCACATTCGGCAGAGGCGGGCATAGCCGGTTGATACTCAGCCAGCTCGGGTCCGACGGCAAGCTCCTCGGGTTCGACAAAGACCCCCAAGCGATTGCCACCGGGCAAGCGCTAGCGGCCGAAGACGGCCGCTTTGTCGTTGTGCAGCGCAGCTTTGCCGAGCTGGGTGCCGAAGTGGCCGAGCGCGGCATGGCAGGCAAGGTGGCCGGGGTCTTGCTCGACCTGGGCGTGTCTTCGCCACAGCTTGACGACCCGGAGCGCGGCTTCAGTTTCATGAACGATGGCCCCCTCGACATGCGCATGGACCCGACCCGGGGCATCAGCGCTGCGCAGTTCATCGCCACCGCGCCCCATGAAGAAATCACCCGCGTATTCAAGGAATACGGTGAAGAGCGCTTCGCCGGCCGCATGGCCCGTGCCGTGGTCGAGCGTCGTGAAATCCAGCCGTTCGAGCGCACCGCCGACCTGGCGGAAGTGCTGAAAGTCGCCAACCCGGCGTGGGAAAAGGGCAAGAACCCGGCAACCCGTGCGTTCCAGGGCCTGCGCATTCACGTCAACAACGAATTGGGCGATCTGGAAGCGGGCCTCGAAGCCGCGCTGGATGCCTTGGAAGTGGGCGGTCGCCTGGTGGTGATCAGCTTCCACTCCCTCGAAGACCGTATCGTCAAGCTGTTCATGCGTCGCCTGGTCAAGGGTGAGTCCGACAACCTGCCGCGCAACCTGCCGGTACGTTTCGAAGCCTTTGTGCCGAAAATCAAAATCCATGGCAAAGCGCAGTTCGCTTCCGAAGCCGAACTCAAGGCCAACCCACGCTCCCGCAGCGCTGTCATGCGCGTTGCCGAGAAGCTGCGGTGAGCAAGCTTTTTGCCAAGCCCCTCCCGGGCGGCAGCTTCTTCATGATGCTGCTGTACGTCGGCGTGCTGGTGTCCGCGATTGCGGTGTCCTACTGCGCCCACTACAACCGCCAATTGCTCAACACCCTGTATGGGGAGTTGAGTGTGCGCGACAAGGCGCAAGCGGAATGGGGCCGGCTGATCCTGGAACAAAGCACCTGGACGGCCCATAGCCGCATCGAAGTGCTGGCCACCGAACAGCTGAAAATGCACATTCCTGGCGCGGCCGAAGTCCGCATGGTGGCGCCATGATGAAACTCGAAGGCGCACTCTACCCATGGCGCTTCCGCCTGATGCTCGGCTTGCTGGCATTGATGGTGGGCGCAATTGCCTGGCGGATCATCGACCTGCAAGTGGTCGATCGCGACTTCCTGATCGGCGAGGGCAACGCCCGCAGCCTGCGTCATATCCCGATTCCTGCGCACCGCGGCCTGATCACCGACCGTAACGGCGAGCCCCTGGCCGTCAGTACCCCGGTGACCACCCTGTGGGCCAACGCCAAGGAATTGCAGGTGGCCAAGGATCGCTGGCCAGCACTGGCCAGTGCTCTTGGCCAAGACCCGAAAGCCCTGGCCGAGCGCCTCGAAGCCCAGGCCAACAAAGAATTCATCTACCTTGTTCGCGGTCTCACCCCTGAACAGGGCCAGCAAGTGCTCGACCTTAAAGTCCCCGGTGTCTATGGCATCGAGGAATTCCGTCGTTTCTATCCCGCCGGTGAAACCACCGCCCATATGGTCGGCTTTACCGACATCGACGACCACGGTCGCGAAGGCGTGGAACTGGCCTACGATGAATGGCTGGCCGGGGTTCCCGGCAAACGACAAGTCATCAAGGATCGGCGCGGCAGACTGATCAAGGATGTCCAGGTCACCAAAAACGCCAAGGCCGGTAAGCCCTTGGCGTTGTCGATTGACCTGCGCCTGCAATACCTGGCCAACCGCGAGCTGCGTAACGCGATCATCGAGAACGGCGCCAAGGCCGGCAGCCTGGTGATCATGGACGTGAAGACCGGCGAGATCCTCGCCATGGTCAACCAGCCGACCTACAACCCGAACAACCGTCGCAACCTGCAGCCGGCGATGATGCGTAACCGCGCGATGATCGACGTGTTCGAACCCGGTTCGACCATGAAAGCCATCTCCATGAGTGCCGCCCTCGAAACCGGACGCTGGAAGCCCAGCGACAAGGTCGAGGTGTATCCGGGTACCTTGCAGTTGGGCAAATACACCATTCGTGACGTGTCCCGCACCGAAGGTCCGGTGCTGGATCTGACAGGTATCCTGATCAACTCCAGTAACGTGGGCATGAGCAAGGTCGCCTTCGATATCGGCGGCGAAACCATCTACCACCTGGCGCAGAAAATCGGCCTGGGCCAACCCACCGGCCTCGACTTCCCGGGCGAGCGCGTGGGCAACCTGCCGAACTACCGCGACTGGAAAAAAGCCGAGACCGCCACGCTGTCCTACGGCTACGGCCTGTCGGTGACCGCGATTCAACTGGCCCACGCTTTCTCTGTATTGGCCAACAATGGCCGCATGGTTCCGCTGAGCCTGATCCATGTCGACGAAGCGCCGAAAGCCACCCAGGTGATCCCGGAAAACGTCGCCAAGACCATGGACCATGCAAGGCATGCTGCAACAAGTGATCGAAGCCCCACGCGGTGTGTTCCGTGCGCAAGTGCCGGCGTACCACGTGGCAGGCAAGTCCGGTACCGCGCGGAAAACGTCGGTGGGCACCCAAGGGCTATGCCGAAAACTCCTACCGCTCGCTGTTCGCCGGCTTTGGCCCGATGAGCGACCCGCGCTACGCCATCGTCGTAGTGATCGATGAACCAAGTAAAGCAGGCTACTTCGGTGGCCTGGTATCGGCGCCGGTGTTCAGCAAAGTGATGTCCGGCACCCTGCGCCTGATGAACATCACGCCGGACAACCTGCCGCCGACCCAACAAGCGAACGCCGGACCACCGGCCGCTGCCGTAAAAGCCAATGGAGGGCGCGGCTGATGTCTCTGAGCCTGAACAAGATTTTTGCCCACGCTGGCCGCGATCTGCTGATCCGCGAGCTGAGCCTGGACAGCCGCAATGTGCGTGCCGGTGACCTGTTCCTGGCCGTGCCGGGTGGCAAGGTCGATGGTCGTGACCATATCGCCGATGCCTTGCAACGCGGTGCGGCGGCAGTGGCGTATGAAGTGGAAGGCGCCACCGTGCTGCCGATCACCGACGTGCCGTTGATCCCGGTCAAGGGGCTGGCCAAACAGCTGTCGGACATCGCCGGGCGTTTTTATGGCGACCCGAGCCGCCACGTCAATCTGGTGGGGGTCACCGGCACCAACGGCAAGACCAGCGTGACCCAGTTGGTCGCCCAGGCCTTGGACCTGCTCGGCCAGCACTGCGGCATTATCGGCACCCTCGGCACCGGTTTTTATGGCGCGCTGCACAGTGGCCTGCACACCACGCCGAACCCTATCGCCGTGCAAGCGACCCTGGCCGACCTGAAAAAGGCCGGCGCCAAGGCGGTTGCCATGGAAGTCTCGTCCCACGGTTTGCATCAGGGCCGCGTTGCTGCGCTGGCCTTTGACGTGGCGGTGATGACCAACCTGTCCCGCGATCACCTGGACTACCACGGCACCATGGAGGCCTACGCCGCCGAAAAGGCCAAGCTCTTTGCCTGGAATGACCTGAAGTGCCGGGTGGTGAACCTGGACGACGAATTCGGTCGCCAGTTGGCGGCGCAAGAGCATGAGTCGCGCCTGATCAGCTACAGCCTGGAAGATTCCAGTGCGTACCTGTATTGCCGCGATGCGCAATTTAATGACGAGGGTGTGCGCGCCACGCTGGTGACGCCACAAGGCGAGCACCACTTGCGTAGCAGCCTGCTCGGTCGCTTCAACCTGAGCAACGTCCTCGCCGCTGTCGGCGCGTTGCTCGGCCTGGATTACGCCCTCGACGAAATCCTGCGGGTGCTGCCCAAGCTGGAAGGCCCGGTCGGGCGCATGCAGCGCTTGGGTGGCGGCTCGCAGCCGCTGGTGGTGGTCGACTATGCCCACACCCCGGATGCCCTGGAAAAAGTCCTGGTTGCCCTGCGTCCCCATGCCAAGGGCAAATTGCTCTGCCTGTTCGGCTGCGGCGGCGACCGTGATCGCGGCAAGCGTCCGTTGATGGCCGAGATCGTCGAACGTCTGGCTGATGGCGTGCTCGTCACCGACGACAACCCGCGCAGCGAAGACCCGCTCCAGATTTTCGACGACATCCGTGCCGGCTTCAAAGACGCATCCAAGGCGGAGTTTGTCGCCGGCCGTGGCGCCGCCATTGCCCAGTTGATTGCCAGCGCCAGTGCTGACGATGTGGTGGTGCTGGCCGGCAAAGGCCACGAGGACTACCAGGAAATCAACGGCGAACGCCATGCCTTCTCCGATCTGGTCGAGGCCGATCACGCCTTGACCGCCTGGGAGGTCGCCCATGCTTAAGGCGATGACATTCAGCGAACTGACCCAGGCCCTGGCGGCCCGTGTGCTGTCGAGCGATTGCCGCTTCGACGGTGTCAGTATCGACAGCCGCAACATTAAACCGGGCCAATTGTTCGTCGCCTTGGCGGGCCCGCGTTTCGATGGTCACGACTACCTGAATGACGTCGCGGCCAAAGGTGCCGTGGGCGCCTTGGTGCAACGCGAAGTGGCCGATTCCAGCTTGCCGCAATTGCTGGTCGCCGATACCCGCCTGGCCCTCGGCCAGTTGGGCGCGCTGAACCGTGCCGCATTTGATAAGCCCGTTGCCGCCATCACCGGCTCCAGCGGCAAGACCACGGTCAAGGAGTTGCTGGCCGGCATTCTGCGCACGCGCGGCCCGGTGCTCGCCACCCGCGGCAACCTGAACAATGATTTCGGCGCACCGCTGACCCTGCTCGAACTGGCCCCGGAACACACAGCGGCCGTCATCGAGCTGGGCGCGTCGCGCATTGGCGAGATCGCCTACACCGTGGCGCTGACCAAGCCCCACGTGGCGATCATCAACAACGCCGGTACCGCCCACGTCGGCGAGTTCGGCGGCCCGGAGAAAATCGTCGAAGCCAAGGGCGAAATCCTTGAAGGCCTCGATGCATCGGGCACCGCTGTACTGAATCTGGACGACAAGGCCTTCGAGACCTGGCGTGTACGCGCCGCCGGTCGCAAGGTGCTGACGTTTGCCGTGCTGAATGCCGCGGCTGATTTCCATGCTTCCAACATCACCGTTGATGCCCGTGGTTGCCCGTCCTTCACCTTGCACACGCCACAAGGCAGCGAGCAGGTGCAGTTGAACCTGCTGGGCAATCACAACGTCGCCAATGCACTGGCCGCTGCCGCCGCCGCTCACGCCCTGGGCGTGTCGCTGTTTGGTATCGCCACCGGCCTGGGTGCGGTGCAGCCGGTCAAGGGCCGCACCGTGGCGCAGTTGGCGACCAATGGCATGCGTGTGATCGATGACACCTACAACGCCAACCCGTCCTCCATTAATGCCGCGGTCGATCTGCTGAAGGGCTTTGCCGGGCGCAAGGTGCTGGTGCTGGGCGATATCGGCGAGCTGGGCGACTGGGCTGAGCAAGCCCATCGTGAAGTCGGCGCCTATGCCGCTGGCAAGGTCGACGCACTGTACGCCGTGGGGACGAACATGGCCCACGCGGTCAACGCCTTCGGCCCGGGCGCGCGGCATTTCGCCACCCAGGCCGAGCTGATCCAGGCGCTGGCGGCGGCCGAACAAGACAAACAAACCACTATTTTGATCAAGGGATCGCGCAGCGCGGTGATGGAAAACGTCGTCGCGGCCTTGTGTGGCTCAAGTACGGAGAAACATTAATGCTGCTGCTGCTGGCTGAGTATCTGCAACAGTTCCACAAAGGCTTCGCGGTCTTTCAGTACCTGACCCTGCGCGGGATCCTGGGTGTGCTGACCGCGCTGTCGCTGTCGCTGTTTTTGGGACCGTGGATGATCCGCACCCTGCAGAACCTGCAAATTGGTCAATCGGTTCGTAATGACGGCCCGCAGTCGCACCTGTCCAAATCCGGCACCCCGACCATGGGCGGCGCGCTGATCCTGTCGTCCATCGGCATCAGCACCTTGCTCTGGGCCGACCTGCACAACCGCTACGTGTGGACGGTGTTGCTGGTGACCCTGTTGTTCGGCGCCATCGGCTGGGTCGATGACTACCGCAAAGTGATCGAGAAGAACTCCAAGGGGCTGCCAAGCCGCTGGAAGTATTTCTGGCAGTCGGTGTTCGGCCTGGGCGCAGCGATTTTCCTGTTCATGACCGCGCCAAGTGCGGTGGAAACCACCCTGATCATCCCGATGCTCAAGGACGCCAGCATTCCCTTGGGCGTGGGCTTCGTGGTGCTGACCTATTTCGTGATCGTCGGCTCCAGCAACGCGGTGAACCTCACCGACGGCCTCGACGGCCTGGCGATCATGCCGACGGTGATGGTGGGCGGCGCGCTCGGTATCTTCTGCTACCTGTCGGGTAACGTGAAATTCGCTGAATACCTGCTGATCCCTTATGTACCGGGCGCAGGTGAACTGATCGTGTTCTGCGGCGCGCTGATCGGTGCCGGCTTGGGTTTCCTGTGGTTCAACACCTACCCGGCGCAAGTGTTCATGGGCGACGTCGGCGCGCTGGCGCTCGGCGCCGCCCTGGGCACCATCGCCGTGATCGTGCGCCAGGAAATCGTGCTGTTCATCATGGGCGGTGTGTTCGTGATGGAAACCCTGTCGGTGGTCATCCAGGTGGCTTCCTTCAAGTTGACCGGGCGCCGCGTGTTCCGCATGGCGCCGATTCACCACCACTTTGAACTCAAGGGCTGGCCTGAGCCGCGTGTGATCGTCCGTTTCTGGATCATCACCGTGATTCTCGTGCTGGTCGGCCTTGCCACCCTGAAACTGAGGTAGAAACGAGTGTCCCTGATCGCTTCAGACCACTTCCGCATCGTTGTCGGCCTCGGCAAGAGCGGCATGTCCCTGGTTCGCTTCCTGGCGAACCGGGGCACGTCGTTTGCCGTGGCCGACACGCGGGAAAATCCACCGGAGCTGGTCACGCTGCGCCGTGACTACCCGCACGTGGAAGTGCGTTGTGGCGAGTTGGATGTCGAGTTTCTGTGCCGCGCCGACGAGCTCTACGTGAGCCCCGGCCTGGCCCTGGCGACACCGGCCCTGCAAGCCGCCGCCGCCCGTGGCGTGAAGCTGTCCGGCGACATCGACCTGTTCGCGCGTCACGCGAAGGCGCCGATCGTGGCTATCAGCGGCTCCAATGCGAAAAGCACCGTGACCACCCTGGTCGGCGAGATGGCGGCTGCGGCCGGCAAGCGCGTCGCCGTGGGCGGCAACCTCGGTGTGCCGGCGCTGGACCTGCTCAGCGACGACGTCGAGTTGTACGTGATGGAACTGTCGAGCTTCCAACTGGAAACCACTCACGACCTCGGCGCCGAAGTGGCTACCGTGTTGAACGTGAGTGAAGACCACATGGACCGCTACAGCGGCCTGCCGGCCTATCACCTGGCCAAGCACCGGATCTTCCGTGGCGCCAAGCAGTTTGTGGTCAACCGCCAGGACGCCCTGAGCCGTCCGCTGATGGGCGAGGGCATGCCTTGCTGGACCTTCGGCCTCGGCAAACCCGACTTCAAAGCCTTCGGCATTCGTGAAGAGAACGGCGAGAAATACCTGGCCTTCGAATTCCAGAACCTGATGCCGGTGCGCGAGCTGAAGATCCGTGGCGCCCATAACCAATCCAACGCCCTCGCGGCGTTGGCACTCGGGCATGCCGTGGGCTTGCCGTTCGATGCCATGTTGTCGGCCCTGCGCAGCTTCGGCGGCCTTGAGCATCGCTGCCAATGGGTGCGCGAGCTCGACGGCGTCAACTACTACAACGATTCCAAGGCCACCAACGTCGGCGCCGCATTGGCTGCCATCGAGGGCCTGGGTGCCGATATCGACGGCAAGCTGCTGCTGATCGCCGGTGGCGATGGCAAGGGCGCCGACTTCAAGGACCTCAAGGGCCCGGTCGCCGCACATTGCCGCGCCGTGGTGCTGATGGGCCGCGACTCCGACCTGATCGCCGCCGCCCTCGGTGACGCGGTGCCGCAAGTGCGCGCCACGTCCCTGGACGACGCGATTGCCCAGTGCAAGGCCCTGGCCCAGCCGGGCGATGCGGTGTTGCTGTCGCCGGCGTGCGCCAGCTTCGACATGTTCAAGAACTACGAAGAGCGCGGCCAGTTGTTCGCCCGCGCCGTGGAGGCGTTGGTATGAGCCTCGGTCTGAGAAACATCATCAAGCCGTACCCGTCGCCGATCATCACCGGGCGCGGCATCGACCTTGATTTCCCGATGCTCGCCGGTTGCCTCGCGCTGCTGGGCCTGGGCCTGGTGATGATCACGTCGGCGTCGTCCGAAGTGGCCGCCGTGCAGTCGGGCAACACCCTGTACATGATGATCCGTCACCTGGTGTATCTGCTGCTCGGCCTCGGCGCCTGCATCGTCACTATGATGATTCCCATCGCCACCTGGCAGCGCCTGGGTTGGCTGATGCTGATCGGCGCGTTTGGCTTGCTGATCATGGTGATCCTGCCCGGCATCGGCCGCGAGGTGAACGGTTCGATGCGCTGGATCGGCTTCGGTGCGTTCAACGTGCAGCCGTCGGAAATCGCCAAGGTGGTTCGTGGTGATTTACCTCGCCGGTTACCTGGTGCGTCGCCAGAAAGAAGTGCGTGAAAGCTGGATGGGGCTTCTTCAAGCCGTTCATCGTGCTGCTGCCCATGGCCGGCCTGTTGCTGATGGAGCCCGACTTCGGTGCCACCGTCGTGATGATGGGCGCCGCAGCGGCGATGCTATTCCTCGGCGGCGTCGGCCTGTTCCGCTTCACCTTGATGGTGGTACTGGCCGTCGCGGCCGTGACCATCCTGGTGCAGGCGCAACCCTACCGGATGGCCCGTCTGATTACCTTTACCGACCCGTGGTCCGACCAGTTCGGCTCCGGCTACCAGTTGACCCAGGCGCTGATTGCCTTTGGTCGCGGCGAGTGGCTGGGCGTGGGCCTGGGCAACAGCGTGCAGAAGCAGTTCTACCTGCCGGAAGCGCACACCGACTTCGTGTTCTCGGTACTCGCCGAAGAACTCGGCGTAGTCGGTTCGCTGTGCACCGTCGCGCTGTTCGTGTTCGTGTGTGTACGCGGCATGTACATCGGCTTGTGGGCCGAGAAGGCCAAACAGTATTTCGCCGCGTATGTGGCGTACGGCTTGTCGTTCCTGTGGATCGGCCAGTTCCTGATCAACATCGGCGTGAACGTCGGCCTGCTGCCGACCAAGGGCCTGACCTTGCCGTTCCTCAGTTACGGCGGCAGTTCGTTGGTGATCTGCTGCGCTTGTCTGGGCTTGTTGCTGCGCATCGAGTGGGAGAGTCGAACCCACTTGGGCAGCGAAGAGATGGAATTCAGTGAGAGCGATTTTGCCGAGGAGCCAACCCATGGGCGCTAACGTGCTGATCATGGCGGGCGGCACCGGGGGCCATGTGTTCCCGGCCTTGGCCTGTGCGCGTGAATTCCAGGCCCGTGGCTACACCGTGCATTGGTTGGGTACGCCGCGCGGTATTGAAAACGACCTGGTGCCGAATGCCGGTTTGCCGCTGCACCTGATCAACGTCACCGGCCTGCGTGGCAAGGGCAAGTTGTCCCTGCTCAAGGCGCCGTTCGTGTTGCTCAAGGCGGTGTGGCAGGCGCGCAAGGTGATTCGCGAATTGCAGCCGGTGTGTGTGCTGGGCTTTGGTGGTTATGTGACCGGCCCGGGTGGCGTCGCCGCCAGGCTCGCCGGCGTGCCGGTGATCGTGCACGAGCAGAACGCCGTGGCCGGGACTGCCAACCGCCTGTTGGTGCCTTTGGCCGCACGGGTGTGCGAGGCCTTTCCGAAGACGTTCGATGCATCGGCCAAACTGCGCACCACCGGCAACCCGGTGCGCACCGAACTGTTCATGGACATTGCTCGCGAAGCACTGAGCGGGCGCAAGGCGCACCTGCTGATCATGGGCGGCAGCCTGGGCTCCGAGCCCTTGAACAAACTCCTGCCAGAAGCCCTGGCGCAACTCCCTGTGGAATTGCGTCCCGAGGTCTTCCATCAGGCTGGCAAAGATCACGGTGAAGTCACCGCCACGCGCTATCGCGAAGCCGGTGTCGAGGCGAACGTGCAGCCCTTCATCAAAGACATGGCCCAAGCCTATGGCTGGGCCGACCTGGTGGTCTGCCGCTCCGGCGCGTTGACCGTCAGTGAACTGGCCGCTGCCGGTCTGCCGTCCTTGCTGGTGCCTTTGCCCCACGCCATCGACGATCACCAGACCCGCAACGCCGAATATTTGGCCGGGGAGGGCGCTGCCTTCCTGCTGCCGCAAAGAACGACTGGCGCCGCCGATTTGGCCGCACGCCTGACCGAGGTTTTGATGCAACCGGAACGACTCAACAGCATGGCGAGCACCGCAAGCCGCCTGGCCAAACCTGACGCAACCCGCACCGTGGTCGATATCTGCCTGGAGGTGGCCCATGGTTGAGAATCAGAAAGCCATGCCACAACCGGAAATGCGCCGCATCCGTCGCATCCACTTCGTCGGTATCGGCGGCGTGGGCATGTGCGGCATTGCCGAAGTGTTGCTGAACCTGGGCTACCAGGTGTCCGGCTCGGACTTGAAAGAGTCGCCGGTCACCGATCGCCTGAAAAGCTTCGGCGCCCAGATCTTTATCGGCCACCGTGCCGAGAACGCCGCCGAAGCCGATGTGCTGGTGGTGTCCAGCGCCGTGAACACCTCCAACCCGGAAGTGGCCACCGCCCTTGAACGCCGCATTCCGGTGGTGCCACGTGCCGAGATGCTGGCCGAGCTGATGCGTTATCGCCACGGCATCGCCGTCGCCGGTACCCACGGCAAGACCACCACCACCAGCCTGATCGCCTCGGTGTTCGCCGCCGGTGGCCTGGACCCGACCTTCGTCATCGGTGGCCGCCTGAATGCAGCCGGCACCAATGCACAACTGGGCACCAGCCGTTACCTGATCGCCGAAGCCGATGAAAGTGACGCGAGCTTCCTGCACCTGCAGCCGCTGGTCGCCGTCGTTACCAACATCGACGAAGACCACATGGCCACCTACGACGGTGACTTCAACAAGTTGAAGAAAACCTTCGTCGAGTTCCTGCACAACCTGCCGTTCTACGGTTTGGCGGTGGTGTGCCTGGACGATCCGGTGGTGCGTGAGATCCTGCCGCAGGTCAAGCGCCCGACCGTGACCTACGGTTTCAGCGAAGACGCCGACGTGCGTGCGATCAATGTGCGTCAGGAAGGCATGCAAACCTTCTTCACCGTGCTGCGTCCTGATCGCGAACCGCTGGATGTGTCGGTGAACATGCCGGGCAACCACAACGTATTGAACTCCCTGGCGACCATCTGCATCGCCAGCGACGAGGGCGTCAGCGATGAAGCCATCGTCGAAGGCCTGTCGCGTTTTGCCGGCGTGGGCCGACGCTTCCAGGTGTACGGCCAACTGCCGGTTGAAGGCGGCGACGTGATGCTGGTGGACGACTACGGTCACCACCCGACCGAAGTCGCGGCCGTGATCAAGGCCGTACGCGGTGGCTGGCCGGAGCGCCGCCTGGTGATGGTCTACCAGCCGCACCGCTACAGCCGTACCCGCGATCTGTACGACGACTTCGTCAATGTATTGGCCGATGCCAACGTGCTGCTGCTGATGGAGGTGTACCCGGCCGGTGAAGAACCGATCCCGGGCGCCGACAGCCGCAAGCTGTGCAACAGCATCCGTCAGCGCGGTCAACTGGACCCGATCTACATCGAGCGTGGCGTGGACCTGGCGCCAATCGTCAAGCCGCTGCTGCGTGCCGGTGACATCCTGCTGTGCCAGGGCGCCGGTGACATTGGTGGCCTTGCCCCGAAATTGCTGGCGAGCCCGTTGTTTGCCGCCGCCGCGAAGGGGAAGTCGAAATGATCACTGACTACGCCTCCCTGTTTTCCAAAATCGCACCGGCCGACTTCGGTCGTGTAGCCGTATTGTTCGGCGGCAAAAGCGCCGAGCGTGAAGTCTCGCTCAAGTCCGGCAATGCCGTGCTCGAAGCCCTGCAAAGTGCTGGCGTGAACGCGTTCGGCATCGACGTGGGCGATGACTTCCTCGCCCGCTTGCAGGCCGAGAAGATCGACCGCGCCTTCATCATCCTCCACGGTCGTGGCGGTGAAGACGGCAGCATGCAAGGCCTGCTGGAATGCGCCGGCATCCCGTACACCGGCAGCGGCATCCTTGCTTCCGCGCTGGCCATGGACAAGCTGCGCACCAAGCAGGTGTGGCACAGCCTGGGCATTCCAACCCCGCGTCACAGCGTTTTGTGCAGCGAAGACGATTGTATTTCCGCAGCCAAGGAACTGGGCCTGCCTTTGATCGTCAAACCTGCCCATGAAGGCTCCAGTATCGGCATGGCCAAAGTGAACTCGGCCGCCGAATTGATCGACGCATGGAAAGCGGCAAGTACCTACGACTCACAAGTGTTGGTGGAACAGTGGATCCAGGGTCCCGAGTTCACCATCGCCACCCTGCGTGGCCAGGTGTTGCCGCCTATCGCATTGGGCACGCCCCACACCTTTTACGACTACGACGCCAAGTACGTGGCTTCCGATACCCAGTACCGGATCCCGTGCGGCCTCGACGCAACCAAAGGAACAGGAATTGATGGACCTCACGGCGAATGCCTGTGAGGCGCTGGGTATCGCCGGTTGGGCGCGGGCAGACGTGATGCAGGATGATCAAGGGAATTTCTGGTTCCTGGAAGTCAACACCGCACCGGGCATGACCGATCACAGCCTGGTACCCATGGCTGCTCGTGCAGCGGGCCTGGACTTCCAGCAGTTGGTGCTGGCGATCCTTGCAGCAAGCATTGAGCCTAGAGGCTAACGGACATGAACGGCGCATCGCTTCGACATCAGCAACCCCCAGCAACCCGGCCGCAAGCCGGTGCCACGGGGTGCCAGCCGCATGGTGGCTAAAGAGCCGATGTCGGCGCGCCTGCCGAAAGCCAACTTTGGTTTTCTCAAGGCGCTGTTCTGGCCGGTGTTGCTGGTGGTGCTGGGCTTCGGCACTTATGAAGGCGCACAGCGTCTGTTGCCGTATGCCGACCGGCCGATCACCAAGATCAGCGTGCAGGGCGACTTGAGCTACATCAGCCAGCAGGCGGTACAGCAGCGCATCGGCCCGTACCTGGCGGCGAGCTTCTTTACCATCGACCTGGCCGGTATGCGTGGCGAGCTGGAACAGATGCCGTGGATCGCCCACGCCGAAGTCCGCCCGCGTGTGGCCGGACCAGGTGACGATCCGCCTGGAAGAACAACTGCCCGTGGCCCGTTGGGGTGACGAAGCGCTGTTGAACAACCAGGGGCAGGCGTTTACGCCGCGTGAACTGGCCAACTACGAGCACCTGCCGCAGTTGTTCGGGCCGCAGCGGGCGCAGCAGCAAGTGATGCAGCAGTACCAGGCCTTGAGCCAGATGCTGCGGCCCATGGGCTTCTCCATTGCACGCCTGGAATTGCGTGAGCGGGGCAGCTGGTTTTTGACCACCGGGGCCGGCAGTTCCGGCCCGGGCATCCAGTTGTTGCTGGGACGCGACCGCTTGGTGGAAAAGATGCGCCGCTTTATTGCCATCTATGACAAGACCTTGAAAGAACAGATTACGAACATTGCGAGCGTCGACCTGCGTTACGCCAACGGCCTTGCCGTCGGCTGGCGTGAACCGGCTGCGCCCACGGCAGCGCAACCCGCTGTCGCGAAGAATTAAGAAGAGGCAGGACCCATGGCAAACGTGCAAAGCGGCAAAATGATCGTCGGTCTCGATATCGGCACCTCCAAGGTGGTGGCGCTGGTTGGCGAGGTCGGAGAAGACGGCGTAATCGAGATCGTCGGTATCGGCACGCATCCGTCCCGGGGCCTGAAGAAGGGCGTGGTGGTGAACATCGAGTCCACCGTGCAGTCGATCCAGCGCGCCATCGAAGAAGCGCAGCTGATGGCCGGTTGCCGGATCCACTCGGCGTTCGTCGGCGTGGCGGGCAACCATATCCGCAGCCTGAACTCCCACGGCATCGTGGCGATCCGCGACCGTGAAGTCAGCGCCGCCGACCTTGAGCGTGTACTCGATGCCGCCCAGGCCGTGGCGATCCCGGCTGACCAGCGCGTGCTGCACACCCTGCCGCAGGACTACGTGATCGATAACCAGGAAGGTGTTCGCGAGCCCCTGGGCATGTCGGGCGTACGTCTGGAAGCCAAGGTTCACGTGGTGACCTGCGCCGTCAACGCCGCACAGAACATTGAAAAATGCGTGCGCCGCTGCGGCCTGGAAATCGACGACATCATTCTGGAGCAGCTGGCATCGGCTTACTCCGTGTTGACCGACGACGAAAAAGAACTGGGCGTGTGCCTGGTGGACATCGGCGGCGGCACCACCGACATCGCGATCTTCACCGAAGGTGCGATCCGTCACACCGCCGTGATCCCGATTGCCGGTGACCAGGTGACCAACGACATCGCCATGGCGCTGCGCACACCGACCCAGTACGCCGAAGAAATCAAGATCCGCTACGCCTGCGCCCTGGCCAAGCTGGCGGGCGCCGGCGAGACCATCAAGGTGCCAAGCGTGGGCGACCGTCCACCGCGCGAACTGTCGCGCCAGGCCCTGGCCGAAGTGGTCGAACCGCGCTACGACGAGCTGTTCACCCTGATCCAGGCGGAACTGCGTCGCAGCGGCTACGAAGATTTGATCCCGGCCGGCATCGTGCTGACCGGTGGCACCTCGAAGATGGAAGGCGCGGTCGAACTGGCCGAGGAAATCTTCCACATGCCGGTACGCCTGGGCGTGCCCCATGGCGTCAAAGGTCTCGGCGACGTAGTGCGCAACCCGATTTATTCGACTGGCGTGGGCTTGCTGTTGTACGGCCTGCAAAAGCAGACTGACGGCATTTCCCTGTCGGGTCCGAGCATCCGCGACAGCTACCGCAGTGACGACGAGGCGAAAGCGCCGTTGTTCGAGCGGTTGCAAGCGTGGGTCAAAGGCAATTTTTAAAGCTTTACCGCAACACCGCTGGAAGCAGTAGGCGAAAAAACTAGAGAAAACGAAAGGAGAGGGAACATGTTCGAACTCGTAGACAACATCCCCGCAAGCCCGGTCATCAAAGTGATCGGTGTCGGCGGTGGCGGCGGCAACGCTGTCAACCATATGGTCAAGAGCAACATTGAAGGCGTTGAATTCATCTGCGCCAACACTGATGCCCAGGCGCTGAAAAGCATCGGCGCGCGGACCATCCTGCAATTGGGGCACCGCGGTGACCAAAGGCCTCGGCGCTGGCGCCAACCCGGAAGTCGGCCGTCAAGCCGCCCTGGAAGACCGCGAGCGTATTGCCGAAGTGCTGCAAGGCACCAACATGGTGTTCATCACCACGGGCATGGGCGGCGGTACCGGTACCGGTGCTGCACCGATCATTGCCGAAGTGGCCAAGGAAATGGGCATTCTGACGGTTGCTGTCGTGACCCGTCCGTTCCCGTTCGAAGGCCGCAAGCGCATGCAGATCGCCGACGAAGGCATCCGTCTGCTGTCTGAAAGCGTCGACTCGTTGATCACCATTCCCAACGAGAAGCTGCTGACCATCCTGGGCAAGGACGCGAGCCTGCTGTCCGCTTTCGCCAAGGCTGACGATGTACTGGCCGGTGCCGTTCGCGGTATCTCCGACATCATCAAGCGCCCGGGCATGATCAACGTCGACTTTGCCGACGTCCGTACCGTGATGAGCGAAATGGGCATGGCGATGATGGGCACTGGCTGCGCCAGCGGTCCGAACCGTGCGCGTGAAGCCACTGAAGCGGCCATCCGCAACCCGTTGCTGGAAGACGTGAACCTGCAAGGCGCACGCGGCATCCTGGTGAACATCACTGCCGGTCCTGACCTGTCCCTGGGTGAGTACTCCGACGTGGGTAGCATCATCGAAGCCTTCGCGTCCGAGCACGCCATGGTCAAGGTCGGTACCGTTATCGATCCGGACATGCGCGACGAGCTGCACGTGACCGTGGTTGCCACCGGCCTGGGTGCCAAGATCGAGAAGCCTGTGAAGGTCATCGACAACACCCTGCACACCAGCCAGGTGAGTCAGGCGGCTGCTGCTCCAGCGCCTTCGCGCCAGGAACTGCCGTCGGTGAACTACCGTGACCTTGACCGTCCGACCGTGATGCGCAACCAGGCTCAGGCCGGTGCTGCGGCGTCCCGTAGCCCGAATCCGCAAGATGATCTGGACTACCTGGACATCCCGGCATTCCTGCGTCGTCAGGCCGATTGATGGAATGTGTATCAGGGCTATGAAGGTGATTGGTGTTCAGCAAAGGTCTGGTCTGCTATTATCGCCAGCCTTTGTTGATACCAGTTCGCAATTTGCGCTCAAGCGGTCCAAGCCATGATTAAACAACGCACCCTGAAGAATATTATCCGTGCCACAGGTGTAGGTCTGCACTCCGGGGAGAAGGTATACCTGACCCTCAAACCTGCACCTGTCGACACCGGCATCGTGTTTGTTCGTGCCGACCTGGACCCTGTGGTGCAGATTCCTGTCGCGCGGAAAACGTTGGCGAAACCACCATGTCGACCACATTGGTCAACGGTGACGTCAAAGTGGACACGGTGGAGCACTTGCTCTCGGCCATGGCTGGCCTGGGCATCGATAACGCCTACGTCGAGCTCTCCGCGTCTGAAGTCCCGATCATGGATGGTAGCGCTGGACCTTTCGTATTCCTGATTCAATCTGCCGGCCTGGAAGAACAGGACGCAGCCAAGAAGTTCATTCGCATTCTGCGGGAAGTGACAGTAGAAGACGGCGACAAGCGCGCCACCTTCGTCCCGTTCGAAGGCTTTAAAGTGAGCTTTGAGATCGATTTCGATCACCCGGTATTCCGTGACCGCACCCAAAGTGCAAGCGTGGATTTTTCCAGCACTTCGTTCGTAAAAGAAGTCAGCCGCGCCCGTACCTTTGGTTTCATGAGTGACATCGAGTACCTGCGCAAGCACAACCTCGCACTCGGCGGCAGCGTTGAAAACGCCATTGTGGTCGACGCGGATGGTGTACTGAACGAAGACGGCCTTCGCTATGAAGACGAATTCGTGAAGCACAAGATCCTCGATGCAATCGGTGACCTCTACCTGCTGGGCAATAGCCTGATAGGCGAGTTCAAAGGCTTCAAGTCGGGCCACGCCCTTAACAACCAGCTGCTGCGCAAGTTGATTGAGCAGACAGACGCTTGGGAAGTCGTGACCTTCGAAGATGCCAGCACCGCACCGATCTCTTACATGCGTCCCGTTGCGGCGGTGTAAGTAACAACTCTCTTTCTTTAGTTTTGAAAGGCTGCCTTCGGGTGGCCTTTTTTTATGCCTGCGGTTTCCGATAACGGCATTGCTCAAATCTGTGGGAGCTGGCTTGCCTGCGATTGCATCACCGCAGTGTGACTGACACACCCAGGTGCCTGCATCGCAGGCAAGCCAGCTCCCACATTGATCGGGTTCACAGATCCTGTAGCGCCGACGCATCCACGATCCGGTTGCGCCCGGTGTGCTTGGCTTCATACAGCGCCTGGTCCGCACTCAACAACAGCGCCTCCAGCGACAAGCGGCTGCGCTTGTCCCACGTGCTCAGCCCAATGCTCACCGTGATCGGCCGCTCGTCCCCCGCCACCCGCGGCAAATGTTCGATGCTGCTGCGGATGTGTTCGGCGATCACCTCGGCGCCCCTGGCATCGGTGTGCGGCAGCACCACCGCAAACTCTTCGCCGCCATAACGTGCCGCCAGGTCGGCAGGGCGGCGGATATTGGTGCCGATCACCTGGGCCACGGTGCGCAACGCTTCGTCGCCACCGTGATGGCCGTGGCGGTCGTTGAAGGCCTTGAAGTGGTCCACGTCGATCATCAGCAGCGTCAGCGGCTCGGCCGAGCGTTGCGCCCGGTCCCATTCCAGGCGCAGGCGCTCATCGAGGATACGGCGGTTGGCCAGGCCGGTGAGGGCGTCGGTGGCTGCCAGTTCTGACAGCACCCGCTCGGTGCGATAACGGCGGCGCAGTTCCCGGCGCAGCATCCAGGTCAGCCACAACAAACCAATGCACAGCACGCCGGTGGCACCGGCGGTCAGCAGCGCGGCGCGTTCCCAGGGTGCGAACACGTCTTCGCTGGACAGGGCCACCACCACGATCAGCGGCAATTCACCGACGTTGCTGAAGGTGTACAAGCGTTCTTTACCGCTCATGGAGGAGATCGCCCGGAAACTGCCTTCACCTTCACGCAGCATGCGTTTGAAGTTGGGCCGATCGCTGAGGTCCTTGTCGATCATTTCGCGTTCCAGCAACGGCTGCTGGGCGAGGAGAATGCCTTGGGTATTCATCAGGTTCACGGTGCTGCCATTGCCGATGGTCAGGCGATTGAACAATTGGTCGAAATAAGCGAGGCGCATGGTTGCCACGGCTACACCGGCAAATTCCCCGTCCGGTCCCGATACCCGCCGGCTGAACGCGATACGCCAGACTTGATCGCAGGCGCAGCGGATCTTGAACGGGCGGCTGATAAACAGGCCTGCCTGGGCGTTGTTCTGATGAACCTGAAAGTAATCGCGGTGGGCGAAGTTGCGCGGCGACGGCCACAGCGTCGAAGAGTCGGCAACCACCGCGCCGTTGGCGTCCAGCAACAACACTTCGCCTTTGAAGGGCGCCGCCGTGGATTGATCAAACTGCACCAGGTGCTGGATATCCGCGGGCACTTGCGCGAGGTCCTTGCGCGTGGTGGCAGCGATCAGCCCTTGCAGTGCCAGGTCGTAGAGTTCGACGTTACGCAGCACGTCGGCATTGATCAGTTGGGTGATGTTGGTGGTGGCGCGCTTGGCGGCCTGCAGGGTGCTGGCGTGTTCGCGGATCAGCAGTGCCGCGACGATGACCATGATAAGCACGACCGTGAGGCCACTGCCCAGCAGCAGCAATAGCTCTGGGCGTAAAGGCAGGGTACGACCACGGTCTTGGCTCATCGGGCAGACTTCAGCACTTGGGATGCTGGCAGTTTAGTGCTACCCGATGAAAATTAAATAGTTGGTTAAGAAAGAAAGTTCGCGGCTTAGAACACGTTGATCGGGTAGTCGACGATCACGCGGTATTCGTCCACGTCATTGTCCACCGCCGAATAACCGTTGCTGCCACGGTTGGTCGCCCATTGCAGGCGCACGGCCAAGTCCTTGGCCTTGCCGCCTTGCACCACGTATTTGAGGTCGATGTCCCGTTCCCAATGCTTGGCGTCCTTGCCATCGGCGCTGTACCAGCGGCTGTAGCCACGGCTTTGCGGATCGACCTTGGTCAGGTCGGTCTTGCCGCTGATGTAGGACACGGCCGAGGTCAGGCCAGGCAGGCCGAGGCCGGCGAAGTCATAGGCGTACTTGAGCTTCCACGAGCGTTCGTTGGGGCCGTTGAAGTCCGAGTATTGCTGGGAGTTGTCCAGGTACACGCTGTCGCCCTGGGTGATGTAGTCAAATGGGGTGTTGCCGTTGACTCGCTGGTAGGCGGCGGTAACGCTGTGATGACCCACGCCGACGGTGAAGTGCAGGCTGTAGGTGTTGTTGTCGATATCCCCCAGCAGCGACTGGCCGGTGTCCTGGGTGTGGTAGTAGTGCAGGCCCGGGTTGAGGCTGACCAGGTCGTTCAGGGCGTAGGTGTAGTCAAGGTCATAGTAGTACTGGTTCCACACATCCTTGAGTTCGGAGGCGTAGAGGTTGCTGGTCAGCCCGGGGATACCGCTGAACGATACACCGGCCCAGTTGATGTGCTGGGCGTCGGTATGGCTGGGCAGGGTGCCGTAGCTGGTGCCGATGCGCTGGTGGCCGCTCTGGTTGTAGAGCTTGGTGAAGCTGGCTTGGCCGCCTTCGAACATCCAGCCGTCGAAGCTGTGGTTGTTCAGGCTGACGCCGCGAAAGGTCTGCGGCAGCATGCGTGTCATGCCGCCGGCGATCACCGGGTTGTTGAGGAACAGGTCGCCGGCCTTCAGCTCAGTGTCGAATGCGCGCATCTTCAAGGTGCCGCCAGCGGTCGAGAACAAGCCGGGCGCCTTGCCGTTGCCACCGCCGTAGGGAAGGATGCTGGAGCCGTCGGTGCCGCCACCGCCGTCGAGCTTGAGGCCGAGCATGGCGTGGGCGTCCAGGCCAAAGCCGACGGTGCCTTGGGTGTAGCCGGATTCAAAGATGCCGAGAAAGCCTTGGCCCCATTCCTTGCTGTCATCGGTGTGAATATCGCGACGGTCGCGGTTCATGTAGTAGTTGCGGGTGGTGATCGTGAGGTGGGCGCCTTCGACGAAACCGTCGGCGGGGGTGGTGTCTGCCGCGTGGGCGAGAGGGGCGATCGTTGCTGCAATCGCCAGGAATAGCGGGGTGAACGTCAGCGAGTTCTTCACCGGTGGAGCTCCTTTGGTCAATCGAAAGCGGCCATGTCGTGGGGGTGTTCCTGGCCTTTTTTACGGCAAAAAAAAGCCGCTGAAGTCAGCGGCTTTAAAACAGATTCCCAGTGTAGAGCCCTGGAAATAAGTCGAGGGAAATTCGGGTAAGCGGATAACTGTCTTTGCCGTCGCGCTCATCGGTGCGTCAAATTAACGCAGGCGAGCGGTGCGATACAGAGTGTAACAAGATAATGACTGTTGCCCAAATCGCAACAGTTAGCGCAACAGTCATCGCAATGGAGATCCAATGTGGGAGCTGGCTTGCCTGCGATAGCGGTGGGTCAGTGATAAATGGGTCAACTGACGCACCGCCATCGCAGGCAAGCCAGCTCCCACATGTTAACCGAGGTGTTCAGACGGGCAGGGTGATGCCAAAGGTATTGCCGCCATCGTCGCTGCGCACAAACACATCACCGCCATGCATCAACGCAATCGCCTTGACGATGGCCAGCCCCAGGCCGTGATTGCCGCCGCTGTTGCTGCGCGAGGCGTCCACTCGATAGAAGCGCTCGAACAGCCGTGGCAAGTGCTCGCTGGCGATCACCTCCCCCGGGTTGGTCACCGCGATTGCTACCCGGTTCGCCTGCACGTCTATTTTCACGTCGATCACCTGCCCCGGCGCGGTGTGCTGCACCGCATTGCTCAGCAAGTTGATCAAGGCCCGGCGCAGGTGGGCCCGTTCGATGTGTACCGTGGCGTCACCGCGTACGCGCACCTGCACCTGGGCGTCTTCCAGGATGAAGTCCAGGTAGTCGAGGGTGGTTGCCACTTCATTGGCCAGTGAGCTTTCAATCAACGTGGTGGCCTTGCTGCCCTGGTCGGCGCTGGCGAGGAACAGCATGTCGTTGATGATCGAACGCAGGCGCTCCAGCTCTTCGAGGTTGGATTGCAGGACTTCGAAGTAATGCTCCGCCGAGCGCCCGCGCGTCAGCGCCACCTGGGTCTGGCCGATCAGGTTGGTCAGCGGCGAGCGCAGTTCATGGGCCACATCGGCGTTGAACGATTCCAGGCGCGAATAGGCGAGCTCCACACGATCCAGCGTGGCGTTGAACGAGTTGACGAACTGGCTCAGCTCCGGTGGCAGCGGTGACAACTGCAGACGCCCGGAGAGTTTGGGCGGTGCCAGTTTTTGCGCTTCATCCGAGAGTTTGCCCAGTGGCTTGAGGCCGATTCGCGACACCCAGAACCCCAGCAGCGCGGCCAGCACCACGCCTACAAATGCCAGGCCGATCAGGGCCATCAGCAAATGATGCTGGGTGGCGTGGAAGTTCTCCGTGTCGATGGCAATGATGAAGCGCAAGGGTGGCCGCTGGTCCTTGGCCGGGAACTGGCTCAACAGGGCCTTGAAGGGATGGTCGTGCCCCGGCATCAGCAAATCGCGCTTTCCGCTACTGCCCTCGGCAAAGGCGCGGACCTGCGCATCCGGGTTGCCATATTCGTAAGCCGGATCGCTGCTCACCACCCAGAATCGGATGCGCTTGTCTTCTTCACTGAGCAGCTTGAGCTTGGTGGTGATCTTGGCCCAGTGGTCGGGCGTGCCGAAGCGGCCCACCGACGACTCCAGCACGCTGTAGCGCGCATCCAGTTCCGCCTCTGGCAACAGGCCCAGGCCTCGGTCTACCTGTTGGTACAGCGCACCGCCGATCAACATGAAAATCAGCAGCGCCACCAGGGTGAACATGCCACTCAGGCGCAAGGCGATGGAGTTAGCCGACACTGCGACTCTCCAGCACATAACCCATGCCACGGATGGTGTGCAGCAGTTTTTGCTCGAACGGCCCGTCGAGCTTGGCACGCAGGCGCTTGATCGCGACCTCCACCACATTGGCGTCGCTGTCGAAATTGATGTCCCAGACCATCTCCGCAATCGCCGTCTTGGACAGGATCTCGCCCTGGCGCCGCGCGAGCACGCTGAGCAGCGAGAATTCCTTGGCAGTCAGGTCCAGGCGCAGGCCGTTGCGACTGGCCTTGCGGCTGATCAGGTCGATCCACAAGTCGGCGACCGTCACCTGCACCGGTTCATGGCCGCCGCTGCGGCGGGTCAGGGCTTGCAGGCGCGCCACCAGCTCCAGGAAGGAAAACGGCTTGCCCAGGTAATCATCGGCGCCTTCACGCAGGCCGCGAATGCGGTCTTCCACGCGTTCGCGGGCGGTGAGCATGATCACCGGCGTCTGCTTGCGGGCGCGCAACGCCCGCAAGACGCCAAAACCGTCCAGGCCTGGCAGCATCACATCGAGCACGATCACCGCGTAGTCGTTTTCCAGCGCCAGGTGCAGACCCTCGACGCCTTCGCGTGCCACATCGACGGTGTAGCCTTGCTCCGTCAGGCCGCGATGCAGGTAGTCCGCGGTTTTTTCTTCATCTTCAATAATCAGGACGCGCATGAGCCTTTGTTCCAGGACGGGGCCTAGGCCTTAATGTGTGGTCGCCAGCTCAAGCGCTGGTTTGGGCCTGTGGAAGAGCTTCTCGAGGTACAAGTATATGACCGGAGTGGTAAACAGCGTCAGCGCCTGGCTCACCAGCAGGCCGCCGACCACCGCGATACCCAGGGGCTGGCGCAGCTCGGCACCGGCGCCGTAGCCTAGCATCAGCGGCAAGGCGCCGAGCAGGGCGGCCAGGGTCGTCATGATGATGGGACGAAAGCGTGTAATGCAGGCTTCGAAGATCGCGTCCTGTGGCGATAACCCGCGCGTGCGCTGGGCCTCCAGGGCGAAGTCGATCAGCAGGATGCCGTTTTTCTTGACGATGCCGATCAGCAGCACCAGGCCGATCAGGGCCATGATCGAAAAGTCCTGGCCCAGCAGCCACAACATGACCAGCGCCCCCAGGCCCGCCGAGGGCAGCGTCGAGATAATGGTCAACGGGTGCACAAAGCTTTCGTACAGCACGCCGAGGATGATGTAGACCGCCACCAGCGCTGCCAGGATCAGCCACGGCTGGCTGGCCAGCGAGCTCTGGAACGCCTGTGCCGCACCCTGGAAGTTGCCGATGATCGAGGCGGGCATGCCGATCTCGTTCTTCGCCTGGTTGAGCAGGATCACCGCATCCCCCAATGCCACGCCGGGCGCCAGGTTGAACGACAGGTTGGCCGCCGGGAACATGCCGTCATGGCTGATGGACAGTGGCCCGACCGTCGGCGCATCCACCGTGGCCACAGCTGACAGCGGCACCATTTCATTGGTCAGCGGCGAGCGCAGATAGAAGTAGTTCAGGCTTTCGGCCCGGCCGCGTTGCTGGGTGTCCAGTTCCAGCACCACCTGGTACTGGTTGATCTCGGTCTGGAACTCATTGACCTGGCGTTGGCCGAAGGCGTCGTACAGTGCCTGGTCGATATCGGTGGCCGTCAGGCCGAAACGCGCGGCGGCGCGGCGGTCGATGCTGATGTGGGTGATGCTGCCGCCCAGTTGCAGGTCGTTGGAGACATCACGAAAGGCCGGGATGCCACGGAGTTTCTCGGTGAGGCGCTGGGTCCAGGTGTTCAACGTGGCCCCGTCGTTGCTTTTGAGCACGTACTGGTACTGGCTGCGGCTGGGGCCGGAACTGAGGTTGATGTCCTGGCCGGCGCGCAGGTACAGGACAATCCCCGGTACCCTGGCAAGCTTTGGCCGAATGCGGTCGATGAACTCGCTGGCGGAGACGTCGCGGTCACCACGATCCTTGAGGGAAATCCAGAAACGGCCATTGGCGATGGTCTGGTTGCTGCCGGTCACCCCCACCGCGTGGGAGAAGGCCTGGATCGCCGGATCGGCCTTGAGGATTTCCGCGAGGGCCTTGTGTTTGGCGACCATGTCCGGATACGACACGTCCGCAGCGGCTTCGCTGGTACCCAGGATAAAGCCGGTGTCCTGCAGTGGGAAAAAGCCCTTGGGGATCAATACGTACCCGGCGACAGCCATGCCCAGCGTCAGCCCGAAGATGCCAAGCATGGTGCGCTGATGGGCGAGGGCCTTGCGCAGGTACTTTTCATAGCCCGCCAGCAGGCGCTCGCCAAAACCGGGTTTTTCCTGGGGGCGATGGGCCGGCGCTTTCATGAACAGCGCCGCCAAGGTGGGGGCAAGTGTCAGGGAGACCACCACGGAAATGAGGATGGTCGAGGTGGCCGTCAACGCAAATTCCTTGAACAGCCGCCCGACGACGCCGCCCATGAACAACAGCGGAATGAACGCCGCCACCAGGGATACGCTGATGGACACCACGGTAAAGCCGATCTCGCTGGCACCCTTGATTGCCGCGTCGCGCTTGTCCAGTCCGGCCTCAAGGTGACGATGGATGTTCTCCACCACCACAATCGCATCGTCCACCACAAACCCCACGGCGATCACAATGGCCACCAGGGTGAGGTTGTTGAGGCTGAATCCCATCACGTACATCAGGGCGAAGCTGGCGATCAGCGACACCCCCAGCACGCTCGACACAATCAGCGTCGCCGACCACTGGCGCAGGAAAATCGCCATGACCCCGATCACCAGCAGTACGGCGATCAGCAGGGTCAGTTCAACTTCGTGCAGGGAGGCACGGATGGTGGTGGTACGGTCGATCAGGACGCTCAGCTCGACCGACGCCGGCAGCATCGCTTGCAGGCGAGGCAGTTCGGCCTGGATCCGTTCAACGGTCTCGACGATGTTCGCGCCGGGCTGGCGGGTAATCACCAGGTTGACACCGGGTACATCGCCAGCCCACGCCTGCACGTAGGCGTTTTCCGAGGCTTCGACCACCTTGGCCACGTCGCGCAATTGCACGGGGGCGCCGTTCTTGTAGGTGATGATCAGGTCACCGTATTCCTCGGCATGAAACAGCTGATCGTTGGTCGAAAGGGTGGACACGCTGTTTGCGCCGTACAGCGCGCCTTTGGCCAGGTTCAGGCTCGACTGCTGGATCGCCAGGCGGATATCGGCCAGGGTCAGGCCGATGGCTGCCAGCCTGTCCGGCGAGGCCTGCACACGGATCGCCGGGCGTTGCTGGCCGGTGATATTGATTTGGCCAACACCGTCGATCTGGCTGATTTGCCGGGCCAGCAGGGTTTCGACCAGGTCGCTCAGCTGGGTGCCCGGCAAGTCGTGGGAATTGATACTGATGACCAGCACCGGGCTGTCGGCCGGGTTGACCTTTCTCCAGGTCGGCAGGCTTGGCATGTCACTGGGCAACTTGCCGGAGGCGGTGTTGATCGCCGCCTGTACTTCCTGCGCGGCGGTGTCGATGCTTTTGTCGAGGGTGAATTGCAGGGTCAACACGCTCGTGCCAAGGGCACTGCTGGACGTCATCTGGGACATGCCGGGGATGGCGCTGAATTGCACTTCCAGCGGGGTGGCCACCGATGACGCCATGGTGTCCGGGCTGGCGCCGGGCAATTGCGCGGAGACCTGGATCGTAGGGAATTCCGCTTGCGGCAGTGGGGCGATGGGCAGTTTCGGGAAGGCGATCAGCCCGAGCAGCACCATGGCGAAGGTCAGCAACAGGGTGGCGACCGGGCGATCGATGCACCAGGCGGAGATAGAGCCCCGCGACGTCATGGCAGCACCTTGGCGTCAGCGGTCTGGATCACGTGGGATGGCTCCTTGAGGATCTCGACCTGGACGCCAGCCTTGAGCCGCGACTGGCCATCGCTGACCAGCACATCACCGACCTGGATGCCCTTGAGGATCGTGCGGTCGCTGTCTTGGTACACCACCTGCACCGGCACGATTTCTACCTTGGCGTCGTTGACGCGGTACACGAAGTGCGAGTCCAGGCCGCGTTGCACCACGCTTGGCGGCACGGCGAGGGCATTGCGGTCGAGGGCGGTCTGGATCTTGACGGTCACCAATTGGCCTGGCCAGAGTGTTTGCGTGCTATTGCGGAACTCGGCCTTGGCGCGAATGGTGCCGGTGGTACTGTTGATCTGGTTGTCGATCAGGCTCAGTCGGCCCTGGCCGAGCAGTTCGCTGTTTTCACCGTCGGTATTGGCGCCCAGGTAGGCGCCGACGAAGGCCGGGTAGCTGGCGGCAATCAGGCCCTGCAGTGTCGGCAGCATCTGCTGCGGCAGGGAAAATTCGATGGCAATCGGGTCGATCTGGGTGACCGAGAACAGCCCTTGGGCATCGCTCATCCGCAGGAAATTACCTTCATCGACGGTGCGAATACCGACGCGACCCGTGACAGGTGAGCGTATCTGGGTGTAGGAGAGTTGTACCTGAGCCGAATCGATTGCGGCCTGATTGCCTTGCACCGTCGCCTTCAATTGGTTCACCAGCGCTTGCTGCTGGTCGTAGGTCTGCTTGGACACGCCGTCATCGACGCTCAGATCCTTGTAGCGCTTGAGATTGACCAGCGCCACTTGCAGCTGCGCCTGGCTTTGCCCCAGTTGCGCGCGCGCCTGGTCGAGGCTGGCGCGGATCGAGCGGTCGTCGATAGTCGCCAGCAGGTCGCCCACCTTCACCCATTGACCTTCCTTGACCAGCAATTGCGTGAGGATGCCGTCGATCTGCGGGCGGATCACCACACTGTGCAGCGACAGCACCGAACCCAGGCCCGTGACGTAGCGTGGCAAATCCTGTTCCACGACTTTCATCACCCGTACCGGCACGGCGACGGAGGCCACCAGCCTGGTCTTGGCCGGTCGGGTCAGTGCCCAGGCTGCGACAACCAGCACCACGAGGACTCCCACGATCACGACAGTTTTTCTTCTGATGATGTTCATGCTGTAAGGCGCCAGTACCGGGGATGGAGAGAAGGGAGGGTATTTATAGCCTGCAGACCCGGTCAGTAAAGTGACCGCTATCTGACAGCCACGACAGTTAGCTCCTGACCATTCGTACGACGCTGGTCAAAGATCAGAGGCGCGCAGGTATACTTCCTACCACTGTGGCTCGCAATTGGGGTCCGCAACATTTTCTGCATGCTTCGGAGCGCTCATGACTTCCCCGACACAATCCCCCGCCGAGACGGCTGACCTCGTCGATTCGACCAGCGCCGACGGCGTTGAAAAAGCCGAGATTCCGGCATTCAAGTTTCCGTTTATACCGGGCGAACTCGCAGGGGCCAAGAATGCTGCCCAGCCTTGGTACAAAAACGGTGCGAAGAACGGCCATACCAAGTCCCCAGGCATGGCACCCCCTGGCACTCGCCGCTCCATGGGTAAACGCTAAGAGTAAAGATCACGTGCTGTGGTTGCTAATGCCTACAGCGAGCGCTGACTTTTCTGATTGTGGGTTCATGTCCTTTTTTTGAAAGCTTTCACGCCACTTGCTTCGCCCCACTGTTCCAGTGGGGGCTGGAGGCGGTTGACGCTGGTCTTTCTGGAAAAGGATATTCCGCATGGCACCCATCTCCCTACGCGTTTCCCTCGGCTTGCTGTTGTGGGTTGTGTCCGCCAGTGTTGCAGCATATGAACCGGCACGGCACGAAATCCGCTTCGCCGTCGTCGCGCAGTTCCCTCCTTTCCAAAGCCGTGACCCGCAAGGGCAGATGGTGGGGTTGAACATCGACTTGGGCAACGCGTTGTGCCAGCAGCTCAATGTGCGTTGCATCTGGGTCGATCAGGTCCTGATGGAGAATTTTCCGGCACTTGAAGCCCGGCGGTTCGACGCGATCATGGGCATGGCCGCTACGTCCAGACGGCGCCGCTGGGTCAGTTTTACCGAAGACCTCTATCCATTCACCACGCGTCTGGTGGCGCGCAAGGCATCCGGCTTGCTGCCGACCAAGCAGTCACTCAAAGGCAAGCGTGTCGGGGTGTTGCTGAAGAGTAATCGCGAGGCCTTTGCCCTGTCGAAGTGGGCGCCTGCGGGGGTGATCGTCAAGAGTTTCTGGCTCAACGACGAACTGGTGCGTAGCCTGGTGGCAGGCGAGATAGATGCAACGTTGCAAGGCACCGTGGAAATCCGCGAGGCCCTGCTCGACACCGCCGATGGCGAGGATTTCGACTTTCTCGGCCCCGAAGTCTCGGCGCAGCTGTTGGGCAACGGCGTGGCGATAGCGGTGCGCAAGTCCGATATGACGTTGCGTACCGACCTCAATCGCGCCCTCGAGCAACTGATGCACAACGGCGAGTACCAGCGGATCATCCAGCCCTATCGCCTGGATATCAGCCCTCCTGCCATACAATGATGGCGAACTAATTGCGCAGAACATGCGCTGGATCAGTATTTGCCCCCTCCGTGCGCTTAGAGTCGGTCGCCCTGCCGACTCCTTCAATAATCACGAGCGCGCTTATCCATGAAAATCAATCTGCCGGTCACCGGTCGAAGTGTGGACTTTGCCCCTGACGCCAATATCCTCTCGACCACCGACCTGACCAGCGCGATTACCTACGCCAACGAGGACTTTATCAACGTCAGCGGCTACCGCCGTGAGGAACTGATCGGCACGCCGCATAACCTCCTGCGGCATCCCGACATGCCGGCCGCTGCATTCGCGCATATGTGGAAAACCTTGAAAAGCGGGCGCTCATGGATGGGCATGGTGAAAAACCGCTGCAAGAACGGTGACCACTATTGGGTCAGCGCCTACGCCACGCCGGTGACCCGTGATGGCGTGACGGTGGAGTATCAATCGGTGCGCACCAAGCCCGATGCGCGCAGGGTGGCAGCAGCAGAACGTGCCTACGCGCGGCTGCGGGCGGGCAAGCGCCGGCGCTTGCCGAGGCTCGGCCTGGGGGTAAAGTTAACGGCCTGGGTGGCCACCACCAGCAGCGTGACCTGGGCCCTGGGGCTGGGCTTGGCCACCTATTCGCTGGCCTGGCAACTGCTGGCGTTGGTGGCCGGCTGCGCGGTCGGCGCGGTGGGGGTCAAAGCCATCCTGCGGCCCTTGGCACAATTGGATCAACGCGCGCGCGCTATCGCCGACAACCCCTTGAGCCAGGCGATCTACACCGGGCGCGAGGATGAATGCGGACAGATCGAATTCGCCCTGCACATGCTCGAAGCCCAAGCGGGCGCAGTGGTCGGGCGGATCGGCGACGCGTCCCAACGTTTGTCTGGGCATGCGGCGCAACTGGTCGAGCATTTGGGCAGCAGCCACACCAGCAGCCTGGGCCAGCAGACCCAGACCGACCAGGTCGCGGCGGCGATCCACCAGATGGCGGCGAGTGTGGCCGAGGTGGCCAACCATGCCGTCGAGGCTTCAAAGGCGGCGGACCAGGCAGGCAATGAAACCCGTGAGGGCCACCTGCGGGTGGATGAAAGTCGCGACGCGGTATTGCGCCTGTCCCGGGAACTGGCCCGGGCGACCGAGGTGATTCATCAACTGGAAAGCCACAGCGGGGAAATCAGCGGTGTGCTGGAGGTGATCCGCACCATTGCCGAACAAACCAACCTGCTGGCCCTCAACGCCGCCATCGAAGCGGCGCGGGCGGGTGAGCAGGGCCGTGGTTTTGCCGTGGTCGCCGATGAAGTGCGCGGCCTGGCGCAACGCACCCAGCAATCGACCAACGAAATCCAGCGCATGATCAGCACCCTGCAAGGTGGCGCACGGGATGCGGTGCAGGCCATGGCGCAAAGCAGCGAGCATGTCGATGCCAGTGTCGAGCAGGCGCAGCGGGCGGCAGCGGCCCTGGACGGGATCAGCCAGCGTGTTGGCCAGATCACCGCCATGAGCCAGCAGATTGCGGCGGCGGTGGAGGAACAGAGCGCGGTGAGTGAAGACATCAATCGCAACATCGTCGGCATTCGCAATGCCGGGGAGGCCACTGTCAGTGCGGGGCAGCAGAGCCAGCTCAGTTCCGGGGATGTGGCGGCGTTGGCGGAGGATTTGCGGCAGTTGGCGCAGGAGTTTTGGGGGAAGCGGCACTAGCTGGGATGTGTAGTGAATGGGCGGGCCTCATCGCGGGCAAGCCCGCTCCCACAGGGAATCGCATTCCAACTGTGGGAGCGGGCTTGCCCGCGATGAGGCCGGTATTGCCTACGCCGCCCTCAACGAAATAAACGCATAATTCGCCGGCACCTCAGTGGCAATCTGTGCCCCCGCGTCCAACAGCTGTCCGGCAATATCCACCCCAGACACATGAAACACCCACTCATTGGCTACCGACGGCCGCTCGACCGCCAATTCAATCGCCTGGGCAAATGCCCCCATGTCCGGCAGGTACGCGGTAAACCCGTCGCCCTTGAGCGCCGTGGTCCGGATACCCAGCAAGGCACACACGGTTTCCTTGGTCTGCACGTCGTCGCGGTCGGCCTGGCGTGAGCGGTTGATCAACGCCGCCAGCTGCGGGTCTGCCAGCTCGCCGCCGACGATCAACGCCGGGCCTTGTTCCCACGATTCGGGCGGGCAGTCCTTGGCGCCAGGGTTCAAGGGAATGTGCGGGTTGATTTCCATCGGATAGATCCGGCACACCAACGGCCGCCGCTCGTAGATGCGACACAGGTTGTCTTCGTCAAGATTCCGGCAGCGCCCGGCGTTGTAGGCGGCAAAGGTGATTGCCACAAACGCCTCGATGTTGCCGCTGGGCACCACCACCGAACGGCGCTCGGCATGCTCGCGTTGTTGCACGGGCAGGCCCAGGCCGTTGGCCAGGAAACCTTCTACCAGAACGATGACATTGCCGCCGTCCGCCGCCCACATGCGGGCTTCGTCGAGGGTCAGGGGGACGTGGTGGTCGGTGCAGCACTTGCCGCAACCGACGCAGGAAAAGTGGGTGTTCATGGCGGATCTGTCACCAGGCTAGGTCAGAGGGCTCGCTTGAACGGTGACGGGTTTTTACCTCTGTTCACCGTATTGCCACTCTGGAAGCAAGTTGTGCGCCAGTGCCTGTCAGTCTTCTGCGACTGCATCACGTAATACAAACTTCATGTCTGCACTTTCGTAGAGCTTGCGTGCGCGCAGGTTGCTCTCCAGCACCTTGAGGTCCACATAGGGTTCGCCGCGCTGCTTGAACACCTGGAAGCTGTGCAGCAACAACGCGCGGCCCAGCCCCTGGCCCTGGGCGCATGGGTGTACGGAGAGGTTCTTGATAAAGGCGCTGGTCCAGCATTGCGCCACGCCAAGAATACCCTCGGCGTTGCTGGCGACCAGGCACAGCGTGGGGTCGAACTCGGCATCGCTGACGAACTACTGGCGCCATTCCTCCAGGCTTGGCACGCGGCCGCCGCCCTGGTCCTGGGTCATGCGCAACACCGCATGAATGGCCGGGGCCAGCTCGTCGCGGTAATGATCCAACTGCGTGCCCGCCGGCCATTGCGGCGCGGGCAGGCTGGCGGTGAGATCGCGGCGCAGCAGTTGGAAGTATTCGCTCACAGGCCTTTTTGCGCCACCGTTTGCGCGGCCACCACCAGGCACTTGGTCAACTCGGGCGACGAGAATTTCGTCAGCACCGAATCGGCACCGGCCAGGCGGGCCTTTTCGCTGTTCATCGCGCTGTCCAGGGAGGTGTGCAGCAGCACGTAGAGGTCCTTGAAGTCCGGGGTTTCGCGCAGGGTGCGGGTGAGGGCATAGCCGTCCATCTCGGACATCTCGATATCCGACACCACCACGTTGATCTGCTCGGCCGTGCCTTGCAGCTCCAGCAGCACGTCGATGGCTTCCTTGGCGCTGCGCGCGGTGTGGCAGGTGAGGCCGAGGTTGCGCAAGGTATGCACCGATTGCTGCAACGCCACCTGGCTGTCGTCCACCACCAGAATGCGCGCATTGCCCAGCACTTCG
This sequence comes from Pseudomonas sp. FP453, assembly GCF_030687495.1. Lineage (NCBI taxonomy): Bacteria > Pseudomonadati > Pseudomonadota > Gammaproteobacteria > Pseudomonadales > Pseudomonadaceae > Pseudomonas > Pseudomonas sp. FP453. Next base: position 1,109,682 of record NZ_CP117435.1, read on the forward strand.
GCTTCTTCCATGGTCAGGTCGGTCGGCGCGGCTTCGATCGGCGCCGGGGCGATGCCGTGGATGACTTTCTCGATATCCAGCACCTGCACCAGGGCGCCTTCCACCTCGGTCACCCCGGTGATAAACGCGCGGTTGCCGCCAGAGCCATAGGGCGGCGGGCGGATGTCGGTGGTCAGGCAATGCACGATCTTGCTCACCGCCTGCACATGCAGGCCCTGCTTGGAACGGCTCACATCGGTGACGATCAGGCAGCCACCGTTCGGGTCCTGCAGGGGCATTTCGCCGAGGGCACGGCTGAGGTCGATCACCGACAGCGAAGCACCGCGCAGAATGGCGATGCCTTTGACGTGGGGGTGCGACTCCGGCAGCTTGGTCAGCGGCGGGCAGGGGATGATTTCGCTGACTTTCAGCAGGTTGATCGCCATCAGCTTGCCACTGCGCAAGGTAAAGAGCAGAAGCGAGAGTGAATCTGCGCGGGCTTTGGTGGTGGACATAAAAACCTTCTGTGGATCAGGGATGACATCTATGGAAGGTTATCGACTTGAGGACGCCAGGCTTTAACCGGGTTTTGTGTCGGACTCGGTCTAATGTGGGAGCTGGCTTGCCTGCGATGGCATCACCTCGGTGCAACTGTAAGACCGAGTCGCCTGCATCGCAGGCAAGCCAGCTCCCACAGAAGCACCAGCCCACCGTGGTGAGATTTCAGCCCTTCCAGACTTGCGGGTTCACCAGATCCTGTGGACGCTGGCCCAGTAGGGCACTGCGCAGGTTCTCCAGGGCACGATTGGCCATGGCCTCACGGGTTTCATGGGTCGCCGAGCCGATATGCGGCAAGGTCACCGCATTGCTCAGCTGGAACAGCGGCGACTCCGCCAACGGCTCCTGCTCATACACATCCAGCCCCGCCCCGCGAATCCGCTGGGTTTGCAGCGCTTCGATCAGCGCCGGTTCATCCACCACCGGGCCACGGGAGATGTTGATCAGGATCGCGCTGGATTTCATCAGGCCCAGCTCGCGGGTGCTGATCAGGTGGCGGGTCTTGTCGCTCAATGGCACCACCAGGCACACAAAGTCTGCTTCGGCGAGCAATTGGTCGAGGCTGCGGAACTGTGCGCCCAGCTCCTGTTCCAGCGCCGGCTTGCGGCTGTTGCCGCTGTAGAGGATCGGCATGTTGAACCCCAGGCGCCCGCGGCGGGCCACGGCCGCGCCGATATTGCCCATGCCGACGATGCCCAGGGTCTTGCCGTGTACATCACAACCGAACAACGGCGCGCCGACGCTGGCTTTCCACTGGCCGGCCTTGGTCCAGGCGTCGAGTTCGGCGACGCGGCGGGCGCTGCTCATCAGCAGGGCGAACGCCAGGTCGGCGGTGCTTTCGGTGAGCACGTCAGGGGTGTTGGTGAGCATGATCCCGCGCTCAGTGAAGTAGGGCACGTCGTAGTTGTCGTAGCCCACCGACACACTGGACACCACTTCCAGCTCTCTCGCGCCTTGCAACTGCTCGCGGCCCAGCTTGCGGCCCACGCCGATCAGGCCATGGGCGTGGGGCAGGGCTTCATTGAACTGCGCGTTGATATCACCCAGCTTGGGGTTGGGCGCGATCACCTCGAAATCCTCTTGCAGGCGTTCGATCATGGGCGGGGTGATGCGGCTGAAGGCGAGGACAGTCTTTTTCATTGCAGGCGGGCTCATCGACTACGGGAGAATGCCAAGCACGCTAACATTCCTGCCCAGACTTGTCAGGACACCACCCAGCTAAAGTGAGCAGCGGACCCCTGTGGGAGCTGGCTTGCCTGCGATAGCGGTTTGCCTGATACACCGCTATCGCAGGCAAGCCAGCTCCCACAGTTGATCTCGGGTGGCTGGCAGGAATCAGTTCGCCAGGCGTACGCCGCCAACGCTTCCGCTCAATTCATACGCCGCCAACTCCGCCTGATGCGCCGCGAGAATCTCCGGCAACGACCCGCGCAGGTATTCCACCCACGTCTTGATCTTCGCATCCAGGTACTGGCGTGACGGGTAGATGGCGTACAGGTTCAGCTCCTGCGAGCGGTACGTCGGCATCACCCGCACCAGGGTGCCGTTGCGCAGGCCTTCAATCGCGGCATACACCGGCAACAGGCCGACACCCATGCCGCTGGTGATCGCGGTTTTCATCGCGTCGGCCGAGTTGACCAGGAACGGCGAGCTGTTGATGGCCACGCTTTCCTGGCCTTCGGGGCCGTTGAAGGTCCACTTGTCCAGCTGGATCACCGGGCTGACCAGGCGCAGGCAGGCGTGGTTGAGCAAGTCAGTGGGGCGTTGCGCGCAGCCCTTGGCCTTGACGTAATCCGGCGAGGCGCAGGCGATGCTGTAGGTGATGCCCAGGCGTTGGGAGACGAAACCCGAGTCCGGCAGCTCGCTGGCCAGCACGATGGACACGTCGTAGCCCTCGTCGAGCAGGTCCGGCACGCGGTTGGCCAGGGTCAGGTCGAAGGTCACGTCCGGGTGGGTGCGGCGGTAGCGGGCGATGGCGTCAATCACGAAGTGCTGGCCGATGCCGGTCATGGTGTGCACTTTCAACTGCCCGGCGGGGCGCGCGTGGGCGTCGCTGGCTTCGGCTTCAGCTTCTTCGACGTAGGCCAGGATCTGTTCGCAGCGCAGCAAATAGCGTTTACCGGCTTCGGTCAGCGCGATGCGGCGGGTGGTGCGGTTGAGCAAGCGGGTTTGCAGGTGGGCCTCAAGGTTCGAGACCGCGCGCGAGACGTTGGCTGTGGTGGTGTCCAGTTGCGCGGCGGCGGCGGTGAAGCTGCCGGCTTCGGCCACGCAACTGAACGCGCGCATGTTTTGCAAAGTGTCCATGGGGTGTTCTCAAGGGAGATAGCAAATTGTGACAGAAAGTTACGCCGTCCAGTGATCCCTACCAACGGATTATCGCTTGAACGGTAACAAAGATTCACAGGAATGCCAGCTTATCGTCCTTCATGCCGCCGCCTAGAATTGCGCCACCTACCCCGCAACACCACCTCAGGAATTCGTTCGCCGTGCCGCGTCGCATCAGCAGAGAGCTGAAGACTCTCAGTGTTTGGGCTTTATCGTTAGCAATCAGCGGCTGCATCGGAACCGGAGGAATTGCCCCCCAAGGCCAGGCCCTCAGCGCCAATACCCTGGCCACCGACGAAGCGATCCAGAGCGCCGCCCAGGACGCCCATTGGCCCACCGCCCAATGGTGGCAAGCCTACGGCGACCCGCAACTCAACCATTGGGTGGCCCTCGCCACGCACAACAGCCCGAGCATGGCCATGGCCGCCGCGCGTGTGCGTGAAGCACGGGCCATGGCCGGGATTGCCGAATCGGCCGAGTCGTTGCAGATCAACAGCGACACCACCCTCAAGCGCCACAACTGGCCGAAGGATCAGTTCTACGGCCCCGGCGAGTTGAGCGGTGCCAACACCTGGGACAACAATTCATCCCTGGGCCTGAGCTATGCCCTCGACCTGTGGGGCCGCGAAAGCAACACCAGCGAACGCGCCGTGGACCTGGCCCACATGAGTGCTGCCGAAGCCCGCCAGGCCCAGCTCGAACTGCAAAACAACGTGGTCCGCGCCTATATCCAGCTGTCGTTGCACTACGCCAACCGCGACATCGTTGCGGCCACCCTGGCCCAGCAACAGCAGATCCTGGACCTGGCCAACAAACGCCTGGATGCCGGGATCGGCACGCACTTCGACGTCAGCCAGGCCGAAACCCCGTTGCCGGAAACCCATCGCCAACTGGACGCCCTCGACGAAGAAATCGCCCTGAGCCGCAACCAGCTCGCGGCCTTGGCGGGCAAAGGCCCGGGGGAGGGCGCGCAGTTGCAGCGGCCGAGCCTGGCCCTGGCCGCGCCGCTGAAACTGCCATCGAGCCTGCCCGCGCAATTGCTCGGCCAGCGGCCGGACGTGGTCGCCAGTCGCTGGCAGGTCGCGGCCCAGGCCCGTGGCATTGATGTGGCCCACGCCGGCTTTTACCCCAACGTCGACCTGGTCGGTAGCCTCGGCTACATGGCCACCGGCGGCGGCATGCTGGAGTTTCTCGCCGGCAAGAAATTCAACTACAACGTCGGCCCGGCGATCACCTTGCCGATCTTCGATGGCGGGCGTTTGCGTGCCGAGTTGGGCGAAGCCAGCGCGGGCTACGACATCGCCGTGGCCCGGTACAACCAGACCCTGGTCAATGCACTCAAGGGCATCAGCGACCAATTGATCCGCCGCGAGTCCATGGACAAGCAACAAGGCTTCGCCGCGCAATCGGTGGCCTCGGCGCAGAAAACCTACGACATCGCGATGATCGCCTACCAGCGCGGCCTTACCGATTACCTCAATGTGCTCAACGCGCAGACCTTGCTGTTTCACCAGCAGCAGATCGCGCAACAAGTCCAGGCCGCGCGCCTGACGGCCCATGCCGAACTGGTCACTGCCTTGGGTGGCGGCCTCGGTGCCGGCGACGATGTGCCCGAGGATGCCAAGACCCTCCCGAGCAAGACCCCGGCGGCCCTCGCCGTGTTTGATCACTGAGTAGGATTGAATGACTCCCTTGCCTGCACCGCTGCGCTGGTTGCACGCCCTTGAGTGGCGCCGCGGTTTCTTCGACTGGGCACGCAGCGACGGCGTGACCTGGGTGTATATCTTCAAGGTGCTGATCGCCGCGTTCCTCACGCTGTGGCTGGCCATGCGCCTGGAACTGCCGCAACCGCGCACCGCGATGATCACCGTGTTTATCGTGATGCAACCACAGAGCGGCCAGGTGTTTGCCAAGAGCTTCTATCGCTTCCTCGGCACCCTGGCAGGGTCGGCGGTGATGGTGTTGTTGATCGCCTTGTTTGCGCAGAACACCGAGTTGTTCCTCGGCGCCTTGGCGATCTGGGTGGGCGTCTGCACGGCGGGCGCGACCCGCAACCGCAACTTTCGCGCCTATGGTTTTGTGTTGGCCGGCTACACCGCGGCGATGGTGGGATTACCCGCGCTGGCACACCCGGACGGCGCCTTCATGGCGGCGGTGTGGCGGGTGCTGGAAATCTCCCTGGGGATTCTGTGCTCCACCTTGGTCAGCGCCGCGATCCTGCCGCAGACCTCCAGCGCCGCCATGCGCAACGCCTTGTACCAGCGCTTCGGCGTGTTCGCGCTGTTTGTCACCGATGGTTTGCGTGGGCGCAGCCAGCGGGACGGGTTCGAGGCCAGCAACGTGCGCTTTATCGCCGAAGCCGTGGGCCTGGAAGGGCTGCGCAGCCTCACCGTGTTTGAAGACCCGCACATGCGTCGGCGCAACGGTCGGCTCAGTCGCCTCAACAGCGAATTCATGAGCATCACCACGCGCTTCAACGCCTTGCACCAGTTGCTCGAACGGCTGCGCACGGATGCGGCCGATCACGTGGTCGCGGCGATCAAGCCGGGCCTGCACGACCTTGCCGAAGTGCTCGACGGTTTCTCCGGCCGCGCCCTCACCAGCCCGGATGCGGCTCGGTTGGTGGCGCAACTCGCCGCCTACAAGGACGACTTGCCCGCCAAGGTGCGCAGCCTGCGGGCGGCATTCCAGGAAGGCGAGCCCACCGAGGCCGAGCAGCTGGATTTCCATACGGCCTACGAGCTGCTTTACCGCTTCGTCGACGACCTGCACAACTACGCGCTGACCCACGCGTCCCTGGCCGACCACAGTCATGAACGGGAAGATTGGCACGAAGCGTTCACGCCAAAAACCAACTGGCTGGCCTGCGCCGCCTCGGGGATTCGCGCGTCGTTCATCCTGGTCGTGCTCGGCAGCTACTGGGTGGCCACCGCCTGGCCGAGCGGCGCGACCATGACCCTGATCGCTGCGGCCACGGTCGGCCTGTCCGCCGCCACGCCCAACCCCAAGCGCATGGCGTTCCAGATGGCCTGCGGCACCTTGATCGGTGCGCTGGTGGGCTTTGTCGAAATGTTCTTCGTGTTCCCCTGGATCGACGGCTTCCCGCTGCTGTGCGTGATGCTCGCACCGGTGATCATCCTTGGCGCCTTCCTCGCCTCACGTCCGCAATACGCCGGGGTGGGCGTCGGCCTGCTGATCTTCTTCAGCACCGGCTCGGTGCCGGACAACCTCACGGTCTACAACCCCTACACCTTTATCAACGACTACATCGCGATGATCATCGGCATGCTCGTCTGCGCGGCGGCGGGGGCGATCATCCTGCCGCCCAACAGCCGCTGGCTGTGGCGCCGCCTGGAGCAGGACCTGCGCGAGCAAGTGGTGTATGCCATCAGCGGCAAGCTCAAGGGCCTGGCGTCGAGTTTCGAAAGCCGCACCCGTGACCTGCTGCACCAGGCCTACGGCCTCGCCGTCGGCCAGCCGCAAGTGCAGCGCGACCTGCTGCGCTGGATGTTCGTGGTGCTGGAAGTCGGCCACGCGATCATCGAGTTGCGCAAGGAACAGGCGATTTTGCCGGTGCACCCGGCCTACGCCGAATCACAGCCATGGCGCCAGGCGATCCGCGTGATGGGCCGCTCGCTGGTGCGCCTGTTTTTGCAACCGAGCGCGAGCAACCTGGAGCGCAACCTGATCGCCGTGGACCATGCGATCAGCCGCGTGCAGGCCACCGACGAACCCTTCGCCCCGCACTTCGACACCTCGGCCCTGCGCCGGGTGAAAAGCTACCTGCACTTTATCCGCACCTCGCTGCTGGACCCGCAATCGCCCCTCGCTGCCTTGAAAGGAGCCGCGCATGCCGCGTGAAATCGCGTTCCACGGTATCTACATGCCGACCATGACCCTGATGTTCCTGATCGCGGCCGTCCTGGCCTGGGCCCTGGACCGCTTCCTGGCCGGGTTCGACCTGTACCGTTTTTTCTGGCACCCGGCGTTGCTGCGCCTGAGCCTGTTCGTTTGCCTGTTCGGCGCCCTGGCGCTGACCGTCTACCGTTGAGAATGCCCTGATGAAAAAGTTTTTCAGCCTGCTTGCGACCTTGCTGGTACTGGCCTTGGCGATGTGGATTGGCCGCACGTTGTGGGTGCACTACATGCAAACCCCGTGGACCCGCGACGGCCGCGTGCGCGCCGACATCATCAACGTCGCCGCCGACGTCACCGGCGAAGTGGTGGACGTGCCGGTGCGCGACAACCAGTTGGTGAAGAAGGGCGACCTGCTGATGCAGATCGACCCCGAGCACTACCGCATCGCCGTCAAACAGGCGCAGTCGCTGGTGGCGTCACGCAAAGCCACCTGGGAAATGCGCAAGGTCAACGCCCACCGCCGCGCCGACCTCGACGCCCTGGTGATCTCCAAGGAAAACCGCGACGACGCCAGCAACATCGCCGACTCGGCCCTGGCCGATTACCAGCACGCGCTGGCGCAACTGGAAGCGGCTGAACTGAACCTCAAGCGCACCCAGGTGCTGGCGGCGGTGGACGGTTACGTCACCAACCTCAATGTGCATCGCGGCGACTATGCGCGCATCGGCGAGGCGAAGATGGCCGTGGTGGATATGAATTCCTTCTGGGTCTACGGCTTCTTTGAAGAAACCAAGCTGCCCCATGTGAAGGTGGGCGATAAAGCCGACATGCAGCTCATGAGCGGCGAAACCTTGAAGGGCCATGTGGAAAGCATCTCGCGGGGCATCTACGACCGCGACAACCCCGAGAGCCGCGAGTTGGTCGCGGATGTGAACCCGACGTTCAACTGGGTGCGGTTGGCGCAGCGGGTGCCGGTGCGGATTCATATTGATGAAGTGCCGGAAGGGGTGCTGTTGGCTGCCGGTATTTACCTGCACCGTTATCGTGAACCAAACACAGTACTAACTGTGGCGCTTGTGTGGCGAGGGAGCTTGCTCCCGGCCGGCTGCGCAGCAGTCGCCGGCTTTCGGGTTTTGGGGCGCTTCGCACCCCAGCGGGAGCAAGCTCCCTCGCCATAATGAGTCAGTCATTTCAGTGAATGAGCGACTCGGCGGCTCTGGTTTTTCGTCGACGCTTGACCCTCAGCATGCTGGTGTAGCGACGGTGGTTTTTGGAGTTTAGAACCAAGATGTAGAGCAGGGATGTCAGCAACGCAGACAAGTTGAGCAGCGTCGGAGAGTAATTGCCAAGATAGGCTACCGAGAGCAGGAGGTTTGCGATTGCTACGAGGATGAGTATTCGAGGCGCATGCCGGAATCCTTCACATAGACCAATTTGGCCTACGTTATAAATCAGGCACAGCACCATTCCGGTTCCGAAAGCGGTTTCATCCGGCAGGCCTAAAATTTGTGCGTAATACGAAAGACTTGTCGACGTGTTTGATTGCGATACTGCTTAGGCTAAGCAGCATCGCCCCTCCAAATGAGGGTAAAAAACGGTAGGCATAACGACGCCAAATTAGATATTCCCGAACGGGATCAATACCGAAATTCATGGTCGTCGAACTCCTCGTACAGTGCGATAACTAACGCGTTGATATTTCCGAAAAGTACGCTGCCTGTGATAGCTAAAGTCGCGCTAACTTGATCCCTTATTTGCGTGATTATGCGCAGTCGTAACTCGGGGTTGCTGTAGCGTCTGGGCAATTGTCCAGCCAACTGCTTCAGGCGAATTATTTCGCGGGGATGGCGGGGATTGCTCAGCCGAAGAACTTCGTCCGTTAATTTGGCGCGTTCTTGACGGCTCATGGGTCTCAATATGTCCGTCATCTCGCGCCCGGTCGAACGTTTGATAGCCATCACGGTTCTGACCGTTGCAACGGTGGAGGCCCCTGCGCCGACCAATGAAATACCATCCAGAGCAACGGTCATTGCTTGATACCAAGCCAGGGTGTCGTAGTAATCGTTCTTGGCAGGGTCAGTTAACTCGTTACGGGTCCTCCATACACCGTTAAAGCACTGTGCGCCGCTGGCGGCCAGGCCTGCGTATGACACATAGGTCAAGGCGAGGCTTGCGCCGCCACTAAACGGCGCTGCGGCTATGCCTGCCTTTGCGACAACGAAACTAATCACTGCCCCGCCGCAGGAAAGGGCCATTCCCGATGCCTCACGCCACAGCTGAGACTCACGAGGTGAACTTGCCACCTGCTGTGCATAGTCTTCAGTAGTAACTGCCTGCTCTACTGTTTCCCGCAAAATCACGCGCTTGGGCCTGACACTGCACAGCGGTACAAACTCCCTCAGCACCGTCACCTGATAATCACTGCCGATATGCACCACCCCAGCCCCGACGATGGCCGGGTCGGCGTCTATGGTTTGATAGAGTTTTGGCAGGTCCAGCAGACTGGTCAGGCGCTGGCGCGTGGTGGTGTGCGCGGTTGGCACGCCGCTTTGCAGGAAATCCCTTGGCATCCTTTCACCTGTGGGTAGACAGAGGTGAAAGAGCCTGAGGATTGGTTCCTTGAAATGATGTCAGGCCGTTCGCTGTTTCTTGTAGTACCTGGCCCTATGGACCAAACACAAAACTAACCTGTGGGAGCTGGCTTGCCTGCGATAGCGGACTATCAGTCGAAGCATTAGCAGCTGACCCACCGCTATCGCAGGCAAGCCAGCTCCCACATGTTTAACCGCATCAGGCCTTGATGAAGGTCTCGTGCAGATGGCGCCACAGCAGCGCGCCGCTGGCCTGTTTCTCGAACACGACGGTGGCGCGGCGATCGGTCTGGGTGCCGCTGTCATCGACCTGATGCTCACGGTAAGTCACCGTTGCCCCGCGTGCATGCCGGTCAATCCCGGCCATTTCACTCAAGGTGATCTTCAACCCCGGCCGCATCCCGCCCAGGCGCGTGAACAACGCGTTGACCCCGGCCGCATTGACGCGCGTGCCGGTGGCCGGGGCAACCATGCTGAACTCCGGGGAGAAGCGCGCGAGCAGGCTGTGCAAGGTGCCTTCCGGCGCGACGCCGGCGAACCATTGTTCGATCTCGACGTGGGTCTGGATCACTTCTTCAAAAAAATCGCTGTAGTCGATCATTACAAACTCCGTTCCAAGCCAAAGCGCTTCTTCAAGACGCTCTCCAATAAACCTTTGGGCAGCAGCGCCGCCATCATCGGCAACGCGCGGCTGCCATTCCCTGCACGCAGTAGGCGCGGTGGCGCGGGTTGTTGCACGCCCTTGAGCACCTGCGCGGCAAACCGGCTGGCCGGCGTCGGGTTGTTTTGTGAAGCCTGGGAGCGCGCGCGGATGCCTTCGCGCAGCGGCCACCAGGGGGATTGTTCGTTGATCAACAGCTCGGCCTGGGCGCCGGCGTTTTTCGCGAAGCTTGTGTCGATGGCCCCCGGCTGTACTTCCATCACGCGAATGCCAAACGGTGCCAGTTCCATGCGCAGGGCATCGCTCAGGGCATGCACGGCGGCTTTCGACGCGCAGTAGGCACCGGCAAATGGCGTGACCAATACGCCAGAAACACTGCCGATGTTCACCACCAGGCCCTTGCTGCGGCGCAGGGCCGGGAACAGCGCCTGGGTCACGCCGACGATGGAAAACACATTGGTCTCGAACTGGCGCTGCATGGCCTCGGTGCCGCCATCGAGCAACGGGCCCATGGCGCCGTAACCGGCGTTGTTGACCAGCACATCCAGCTCGCCCAGCTGTTCAGCCAGGTGCTGCAGGGCGGCGCTGTCGTTGACGTCCAGCTCGACCGCATTGAAGCCCGCAGCGGCAAGGGCGGCGACATCCTCCGGGCGGCGGGCGCTGGCCCACACGCTGTAGCCGGCGGCCTTGAAGGCGTCAGCCAGGGCGCGGCCGATGCCGCTGGAGCAGCCGGTGATAAGTACGTTGGGCATGGATCAGTCCTTTGTCAGTCCGAGAAACTGCCTTGCAGGTGCTCGGCACGAAATTCCAGGGTTTGCGGGCGATAACCGGGGCGCAGCGGTGGGGCGGGCAGGCAATCGTCCCAGGTCGCGCCGGCCTGCAACTCGCCGGGGCCGCGGTAGCGCGGGGCGGCGTAGACGTTGTCGGCCAGGTTGACGGTGTCGCCTGGCGCATAGGCGGCGACGCGCCAGCGCAGTTCGGTGAGGGGCACGTCGTTGCCGTTGTTGAGGATCAGTTTCAGTGGGCGGTCGGCCGGGCATTCCTCGGGCGCGTAGGTGATGCGCAGTTCCAGGCGTGCCAGTTGCGAGGCTTCGCGGTTGTCCAGCCAGACGACCCAGATGGCGACGAAACCCAGGCCGACAGCCGCGGCGAGGGACACCGGCAAGGCCTTGGCGGGGTAGCGCAGCAGCAGGATCAGCCAGGTGATGATCAGGAGAACGCCGAAGAACATGGAGACCACCTCGAATAGGGAACGAGCATCCTAACTTAAGCGTAGGTGGGATTGGGTGGCTTGAGACAAGTGTTGCTTGGGCGGGCGCCATCGCAGGCAAGCCAGCTCCCACATTCGACTGCATTCCAAAGGATGTACGCGGTTGACTGTGGGAGCTGGCTTGCCTGCGATGAGGCCTTTGGCATCACCACAACGCCCAAAGAAAAAGCCCCCACCCAACCCACTGCGGATAGGGGACGCAATGGGCTGGGCGAGGGCTTTTTGTACGGCGGTATTACTGCGCGATGGTTTTCACCGACACGCCACGCTCCACCGGCGTCGAACGCCCGTAGATATCCTCAAAGCGCTCGATATCGTCCTCGCCCAGGTAGCTGCCCGATTGCACTTCGATGATCTCCAACGGGATCTTGCCCGGGTTGCGCAGGCGGTGCACCGAGGCAATCGGGATGTAGGTCGACTGGTTCTCGCACAGCAGGAACACGTTCTCGTCGCAGGTCACTTCGGCCGTGCCGCTGACCACGATCCAGTGCTCGGCCCGGTGGTGGTGCATTTGCAGCGACAGGCACGCGCCCGGCTTGACCGAGATGTGCTTGACCTGGAACCGCCCGCCCATGTCCACCGAGTCGTAGGAGCCCCACGGACGATAGACTTCGCAGTGGTTCTGGGTCTCGCTGCGCCCCTGTTCGTTGAGGGTGTTGACCATCTGCTTGACGCCCTGGACCTTGTCCTTGTGGGCAATCATCATCGCATCCTTGGTTTCCACCACCACGATGTTTTCCAGGCCGATCACCGACACCAGCTTGCCGTTGCCGTGGATCATGCAGTTCTTGCTGTCCTGGATCACCACGTCGCCCTTGGTCACGTTGCCGTTGGCGTCTTTATCGTTGACCGCCCACAGCGAGGCCCAGCAACCCACGTCGCTCCAACCGGCGCTCAGCGGTACCACGCAGGCGCGCTGGGTTTTTTCCATTACGGCGTAGTCGATGGAGTTGTCCGGGCAGCAGGCGAAGGTGGCTTCGTCGAAGGACACGGTGTCGGCGTCCTGCTCGCTGCGCTCAAGGGTCAGCAGGCAAGTGTCGTAGATGTCCGGGTCGTGCTTTTTCAGCTCTTCGAGGAAGCGGCTGGCGCGGAACAGGAACATGCCGCTGTTCCAGAAATAACCGCCGCTTTTGACGAACTCGACCGCACGTTTTTCATTGGGTTTTTCGACGAACTGCTCGACGCGGCTCACGCCCTCGGGCAGCAGCGAGTCGGCGGTCGACTTGATATAGCCGTAACCGGTTTCCGGGCGGGTCGCCGGCACGCCGAACAGCACCATCTCACCGCGCTCGGCGGCCACGGTGGCCAGGGCCAGCGCACGTTGCAGGGCTTTCTGGTCGTCGATCACGTGGTCGGCGGGCAGCACCAGCATCAGCTCATCGCGGCCTTCGTTGACCAGCATCATCGCGGTCAGGGCCACGGCCGGCGCGGTGTTGCGGCCGAACGGTTCCATCAGGATGCGCTGGCAGTCGAGTTTGCGGTTGCTCAGTTGTTCGTTGACGATGAAACGGTGGTCCTTGTTGCAGACCACAATCGGCGAGTCCATGCCCTCGAACACCAGGCGCTCCAGGGTTTGCTGGAACAGCGTGTGCTCGCCGGTCAGGGCCAGGAACTGTTTGGGAAACTGTTTGCGGGAAAGCGGCCAAAGACGTGAGCCGCTACCACCGGAAAGGATTACTGGGATCATGGGTGTTTCTCCTTGAATCGATTTGGGTCAGAGCTACGAAGGTTTGTCGTTTCACTCTTGTTTTTGTCTCGGTCCTAACTGACCTGCTCGGTCCCTGTGGGAGCCGGGCTTGAGGTCAGTTCGAAAAATTGATTAGCGGGTCGATACCGGGCGTTTCACCCAGACTGGCGAGATGCTCGACCCAGAACCGGTGACGTAAAGCACTGCTGCTTCTCCGCGCTCAAGTGCAACCGGCTTCACATCACCGACTTTCTTGTCACCGTCATACAACGCCAGGCTCACTTTCACCGGGTTGATTTCACGCTCGCCACGGCCCTTGGCGGCCACCGACTTGACCACATCGGTCTTGCCATCGGCGGTCTTCAAGGTCAGGGCCTTGTCACTCAGGTTTTGCACACGCACCAGGGATTTCTGCTTGTTCTTGAACGGCGGTTCTTCGATCAGTTGTGGCTGGCCGCTGCCGCTGTTGACCAGGGTGTAGTAGTGGTCGGACGCGAGTTTGACCGGCACGGTCTGGCTGCCGATCTTGGCGCTGTAGTCACCGCCCGGCATAAAGCTGAAGTCGCTGCTGGCCAGCGGCGCGACTTCGCTCAGGTTGGTGCTGCCAACCGTCGCGCTGACTTCCTGGTTCGAGGCGTTGTAGACCCGCACGAAGCTGGAACCTTTCGGTGCAACAGGACCGTACAAGGCCGCATCACCGGCAAAGGCCGACAGGGAAACCACGCTCAGGCCGGCGGCGAGCGCCAGGGTTTTAGCGAGACGACGAGGAGTTGTAGTGAAAGTCATGTGAGTTACCTCTCTTTCAGTTTTGCGCCCGGTCGGGCGTCTCGGATTTAGTGTTCAAAGCCATGTTCTGTTGGCGCGAACCGGCTTGTTTAAGTTGCGCAACCCACGTCGGGTCGGCATCACCGATTTCGTTGTTCACAGGCAGATAACGTTCAGGAAATTCCCAGATCAGCACTTGCGGTGGGTTGTTCTTGAAGTCGTCGCTTTTCAGGTAGCTGAGCATCGGCAGGATCGGGCCGTGGCCGTCTTCCGAATAGTTGATGACGTCGCTGTGCAGGGCTTGCTTGAGCGCGCCGACGAAGTTCCAGTTGGGGTTGGCGCTGTAGCTGGTGCCCACCAGCGCCACCGGGGTTTCGCTGTTGCTGAACAGCGCGTCGTCGCCACCGGTTTCGGCCAGGTGGGTGACGCGTTTTTCCAGCGGTTCTTTGGGGGGCATCAGGTTTTCGAACAGCGGGTCCAGGGGCAGGAACAGACGCAGGTCGCCTTTATGCGGTGCGGTGGTTTCGGCCTCGGTGACAAAGCGCTGTGGCTCGCCGCTCAGCGGGGTTTTCTCGGCAATGCCCTTGGCCAACTGCTTGGCCGCGATCTCGGCACCGTCCGGCGTCCAGTGGGTGTCGGTGCGCAGGAACACTTGCTTGCCAGCCAGCTTGGCCTGTTGCAGCGGGCCGAGCAGGTCGGGGGCCGGGATCTTGTCGGCGGCGACGCGGGCGTGGAAGTCCTGGTACAGGTTGGCGTGGATGCTCGCCGGTTTCACGTCACCGACATGCTCCGGGTACAGGCGCACCTTGGCCGGCACAATCGCCATGACCAACTGGATGCCTTGGGCCTTGAGCTTCTGGCGCACGCCTTCGACCAGCGCGTAGTTGCCTTGCAGGTTCTGGTCTTCGTTGACGATGGGGTTGAACTCTTCGTCGCTGTACAACCAGTGATCGCGGCCCAGCACCACGCCGGGGCGGCCTTCGTTGAACAGCTTGTAGTCCAGCGCCGCCCAGAGGTTGGTGCCGATGCGCTTGATCGGGAACTCGTCGTCGTAGTGGGTCTCGACGGCCTTGGTCCAGCGACCGTTAAGCACCGTCGCGTCGGCGTTGGTGCTGAAGCCCAGGAAACTGCGGGTCGACCACAGCCCCAGCAGCAACAGCATGGCCAGGAACAGGGCGATATAGAGCACGCGGAATGAACGGGTCATGTCGGCTCCCTCAGAATTGGAAGTAAAGGAACGGCGAGAAACTCTGCGCCGACAGTTTCAGGATCGACGCCGCGAACAGCAGCAGCACACAGGCCCGCATGGCGTAGCCCGGAACGGTGCGCGCCGGGTTCGGCGTGGCCGGATGGTCGCGGTAGAAGTCCCGCAGGCCGAAGAACGCCAGGGTTGCGTACGCCACCACCAGGGTCGCCACTTGCAGGCCGGTGAGGCTGGCGCGGTTGAGTTCCGACAGCGACCACTCGTTGAAGCTGAACATCGCGCCATACATGCGGCCGGCGACGTGCAGGTTCTCGGCACGGAAGATCACCCAGCCGACCACCACCAGCAGGAAGGTGAACGCCCAACGCACCGGGTTGAAGCTGCGCGGCGAGGTGTTCAGGCCGATGGCTTTTTCAATCGCCAGCCACATGCCGTGCCAGGCACCCCAGAGGATGTAGGTGATGTTCGCGCCGTGCCACAGGCCACCGAGGAGCATGGTCAGGAACAGGTTGCGGTAGGTGGTCAGCGTGCCTTTACGGTTGCCGCCCAACGTGATGTACAGGTAGTCACGCAGCCAGGTGGACAGGCTGATGTGCCAGCGCCGCCAGAACTCGGTGATCGACTGGCTGATGTACGGCTGCTTGAAGTTTTCCATGAAGCGGAAACCCATCATCAGGCCCAAACCGATGGCCATGTCGCTGTAGCCGGAGAAGTCGAAGTACAGCTGTGCGGTGTAGGCCAGCGCGCCGAGCCAGGCATCGCCCGTGGTCGGGTTTTGCAGGGCGAAGCAATGGTCGGCCACCACCGCGAGGGTGTCGGCAATGAAGACCTTCTTGATAAAACCCTGCATGAATCGCGTGCAGCCCTCGGAGAACTTGTCGAGGGTGTGGGTGCGGTTGTTGAACTGGTCGGCCAGGTCGCGAAAACGCAGGACCGGGCCGGCAATCAGGTGCGGGAAGATCGCCACGAACGCTGCAAAGTCGATGAGATTGCGGGTGGCCGGGGTGTCGCCGCGATACACGTCGATGATGTAGCTGATGGACTCGAAGATGTAGAACGAGATCCCGATCGGCAACAGCACGTGTGTGAGGATAAACGGCTCCAGGCCCGCCGACTTCATCATCAGGTTGATGCTGTCGACGCCGAAGTTGGCGTACTTGAAGTAGCCGAGGATGCACAGGTCGACGGCCACGCCGAGCAACAGCCAGCGCTGGGCCGGCTTGGTGCGCACACCCGCTGCACCGACTTTGAGGCCGATCCAGTAGTTCCACAGCGTGACGGCGGCGAACAGCGCCAGGAAGTCCACTCGCCACCAGGCGTAGAACACATAGCTGGCAATCAGCAGCAGCAGGTTGCGATAGCGTTGCCCGCTCAAGTAGTACAAGCCGAGGAAGATCGGCAAGAACAGAAACAGGAACACATTGGACGAGAAAACCATCCCGATCTCTCCATGTTTAACCAACAGTCAAGGGCAGAGCCCCCCCAAACCCCCCCGGCGAATCTGGAGGGGTGTACGCATTCAGTGTGGGAGCTGGCTTGCCTGCGATGACGGTGTGTCAGTCGACATCAATGCTGAATGTCAGACCGCTATCGCAGGCAAGCCAGCTCCCACATTGGACCGAGTCCAATCGGGAGCTGTGTAATCAGCTGCCTTTGTTGCCTTTTTCATGCGCCGGGTCGTAGACCTTGGTCAGGTCACCCCCCAGGCGGAAGGTCTTGAACGGCTGCATGCCGTGCTTGCGCTCGAGCACATCCGGGGCACAGGTGTAGAGGTTGCAGAAGGGTTCAAGCCAGGCATATTTCATGTCTTCCTTGAGGTCCTTCATGTCCTGTTCCTTGCCGTTCTTCTGCTCGAAGATGTCCGGGTCTTTCACCCCGGCCAGCACTTTTTCACCCAGGCGCTTGAGCGCGCTGTTGTTTTCCTGGCGCAGGTCCACACCGTTGACCAGCGCGAAACTGGCGATCATCGACAGCGGCGGCAGGGCGTAGTTGTGGTACGACAAGGCGCGTTGCTGGCGCTTCAATTCATTCGGCAAAAAGCCCTGGTCATCGACCTGGTTCACGCCGACCTTGTATTCCTTCACCGCCCAATCAAACAGGTCGCGACGGTTGGTGGCGATGGACGTTGCCATCACCGACCACGCGGCCCAGTAGGAATGATTGTTGGTTTTTTCCAGCGGCAGGTTGTCCCAGTCGCTGACCACTTGGTCGGCGAGTTTGTTGAACCACGCCTCGATCAACTGCGATTCCTGCTGGTGGTTGGCCAGCGGGTGCGAGTCGGAAAACTTCAAGCGCACATAGGCCGAGGCCATGCTGCCCAGCGCCCATTTGCGCATGGACTTGCCGGTGTGGTTGAAGTCCTTGGACATCAACGCATCGGCCTTGGCCCAGCTGGTGAGCCAGTTCAAGGTGCATTCCAGCTGCTCCGGACGCCCGTCGCGCATGAACTGCATCACGCGTTTGCTGGTGTCTTTTTCCAGCTTGGTGATATCGGCGGTGCTGTCGCGGAAGGCTTTTTCCGATTGCACGTTCAGCGTGGAACGGGCCTTGTCCGAGCCTTCGTACTTGCTGCGAAATTGCAGCGAGCCGGTGTACGGCGCCGGCATGGCGTCGCAGTCATTCTTGAAGTCGCCGGTCTTGAACGCTTCCACCGGGGCGAAATAACCTTGGGGCGGACGCAGTGGCGCGGCGGCGTTGACTGAGCCGGCGAAGATCGCCAGGCCCAGCAACGTGGGGATCAATAACTTCTGCATAGGTAACCTCATTGCCCGGCTGAGGCGGTCTGTTGACCACCGGCAGGGAATACGTTGCGTGTGCAAATTTTCGCTTCAACCTTCTGCGCGCCCTTTTCTGGACCCTGCACCTCCACGGCCAGCAGGTTCTGCGCGGCCCAGTCTTCATCGGTGCGCAGTTCGAAGGCGAAACGCCCGTCTGTGTCGGATGTCTCGGGTTTTTCGATCTTGATGTCCTCGTGGCGCCCGTTCATGTACCAGAGGGTGGCTTGCAGGGTTTTCACCGACGGGTCGGCGAAGCGGATATCAACCTGGTGATTGGCGTTACGCAGGTCTTTGTTCGAACTGTTGACCATCAATTCGTTCTTGCCGGGTTTCAACGACGTGCTGGCGCTCATCTGTGCCGGCTTGCCTTCGCAGCCGTTGTCCAGCAGCGACATCATCTGGCGGTAGATGGTCTCCTGGTCCAGGCGGTACAGCGGCGAGAATTCCCAGATAAGGATTTTCGGCGGGCTCTTCTGGAATTCATCGCTGCCCAGGTACTGGATCATCGAGCCTTCCAGGCCACCGCCGGGGAAGGCGACGTTGAGGATGTCGGCACCGATTTCCTGTTCGAGGAAGCCGGCAAAGTTGTAGTTCTTGCCGCTGTGGCTGGTGCCGACGAGGGTGATCTGCGGGTTGCCCGAATCGCCGAACAGGTCGCCGTCGCCCGCTTCGCCCTTGGGCTCGGTGGTGAACTGGTCCATGTACTGGATCGCGTAGCTGGTGCCGCACAGTTGCCCGGCCATGTTGTGCAGGGTGCCGGTCTTGCCCATGCGCCCGGAGCGGGTGGTTTCGAATTCGCGCTTGGGAATATCGGCGAACTCGGGCATGGCGCGCACTTTGGCGCCGACGATTTTTGCCGTGCGCTGGGCGCCGTATGGCGTCCAGTGTTGGTCGCCACGGAAGTAGAAATCGTGGGCGGGCAACTCATCCGGCAGTTGCTCATTGGTCAACGGCGACAGGTCTGGCACCACGTAGCCCATCTTGGCGAAACGGCCGAGCATGGTCTTGTAGTTACCCAGGGCCTTGTCGAAGTCGAACTTGGCTTTCTCTTCGGGGTTGAGCTTGTTGCGGTTCACCAGGCCACGGGTCGGCTGGTAGACCACCACCAGTTCCACGCCCTTGGCCTTGAACGCATCGTGCAGTTGCTGCATGCGCTTGTAGCCGGCCGGGGTGGTGTCGAATTCGGTACGCAGGTCTTCCTGGGTACGGAACAGCCAGTCGCCCTGGGCTTGCACCAGGGTGGTGAAGTTCTGCTGGTAGCGCGTGTTGTAGTTCTTCGCGTCATGGGCCGCCGGGCACAGGCTGCAGCACGGTTCGGCAGTGAAGCTCGGCGCCTGCACTTCATCGGCGCGCACGCCTTGGCTGGCCGCGAGCAGGCCGAGGGTCAGACCCGAGAGGCTCAGCAGTTTGATCATGTGTGGGTGCATAAGGGTCATCCTCAGTCCTGCATTTCGGTCTGGCGTTCGACAGGGTCGATCAGCACGGCTTTCTGCTGGCGCACCAGCAGGTCGAGAATCTCTTCCTGGCGATCACCCAGCACACCGTTGAAGCTGATGCCGCTGGATTTGGTCGGCGCCAGCATCGACACGCGGTACAGCTCCACGCTCAACGGCGAGTCGATGGACAGCGGCCCGCTACCGTTGCCCGCGAGTTCGCCGCCGACCACGATCAGCGAGACTTTCGCGTCAAACGGGTCGAGGGCGATGTCGCGGTCGGTGTCGGTCAAGTCCTTGATATGGCCGTAGAGGCCGGTCAGGCCGTTGGCCATCGAGGTGTTTTCGTACAGCTTGATGTTCACGCTGTTGCGCACGCGGATGCCGTGGCGACGGTTGGCGATCACCTTGTTGCCCCACAGCAGGTTGTCGCCGCTCTCATAGAGGGTGATGCCGTCGGTGTGGTTGCGGTAGAACTCGTTGTCGGCCACGAAGTTGTTGACGCTGTTACGGTCCAGCACCAGGCCCGAGAGCTTGTTGTCGTAGCTGCGGTTGTTGAAGATAAAGCTGTCGTTCACTTCCCGGGAAATGATGATGCCGTGCTTCTTCTTCGTCCCGTAGACCGTGTTGTCGGCGATTATCAGGCCGTGGGAACGGTCGTGGGGGTCGATACCGTAGACGATGTTGTCTTTGTAGGTGTTGCCCTTGATGACAAAGCCTTCGGTCTCGTAGCAGTAGAAGCCGTACCACATGTCCGAGAACTCGGAGTCGATGATCCAGCCGGTCGGCTCGGAACGCTTGAGCACCTTGGCCATGTTCGGCGTGTACTGGGAAATACTCACGCCGTAGGACTTGCTGTTGGCGTAGCCAAAGCTGGCCATCTCTGTCTTGGAGATATAGGTCTCGGTGCCGCCCCAGGCCAGCAGGAACGGGCGGAACTCCTTGGGCGACTTGAACAGCGCCGGGCCGTTGGCTTTTTCGCTCCAGCCGGTGACTTTCGTATCACGCACAAACAGTTGGCCGTCGTTGATCAGGAACGAACCGGCTTCCTGGGACAGGCGCAACTCCTGGGTCTTACCGTCGATGTCGAGGATGCCCTTGCGCCCCACCACAATCGGCAGCTTGGCGAGGAACACACCCGGCGACGTCTCGCTGAAGTACTGCTTGGGCACCTTGCCCAGCAAGTCCTTGAGGTTCATGTAGCCGTCGTCGACAAAGATCGCCTGGGGAATGCCGTGTTGGCGCACCACCCATTCGGCCATCTTGTTGTCACCGCCGATAAAGTCCTTGAGGGCGTCTTCCTGCATCATGCGGCGGATGCTGGCCTTGCCCTGTTTGCTGCGCACGATCTTCTTTTCCATCGCCGCCGCGGTGTAGCCCGACAGGTCAGGCAAGGCCGGCTTGGCCATTTCCAGCGGCGCCGTCGGCGGGCTGGAAATGGTGTAGGTCTTGGCCTGTTGCAGCCCTTTGGCGATGGTCGGCGCCTTGACCGGCTGCGAGGTGTCGGCGAAGGCTGTGGCGTTGGCCATCAGCATCGCGGCGACCAGCAACGTATGAGGTTTCATCGCGCAGGCTCCCATCAGAATTTCCACACAACGTCGACAAACGCACGGTGCATGTACGAGTCGACCTTGCTGCCGTAGGCGTCGCCCGGCTTGAACACGCCGGCACGGAAGCGCACCAGGGCCGAAGGCTCGTCAATGGACTGGCTCAGGGCTGCTGGCAGCAAGCCTTTCTTGAAGTACTTGGTGACCACCAGGTCCATTTCCTGGCCCAGGTCTTTTCTTGCCATCGGCCAGTGGCAGCGAGGTGCTCGATACGATGTCGCCAGCAGCGTTGGTGGTGTTGTCCAGCACCGCGATACCGCTGCTGCTGACCGGCTTGTTGCCGTCTACGCGCCAGAACTTGTGGTACACCAGGCTGGCGTCAGTCCTCGCGCAGCTGCCACGAACCGAACAGGCTCATGGACTGCATGTTGTTCATCTCGCCGCGAAACGCTTCGCCGAAGCGGTGTACGCGGGACTGGGTGCCGGTCCAGTTCGAGCGGTTGCTTTGCAGGCCGTTCTGCTCGTAGTCGGCGCTGGCGCGGGCATAGGCCGCACCCACTTGCCACTGCGGGTCGAGGCGCAGGCGCACGCCGATGTCGGTGGCCCAGCCACTGAGGTCGTCGCTGTTCTTGGCTTGCGCCGGACGTTCACCGTCGGCGGTCAGGGCGTTGACCTTGTCACGGTCGCCGCGCATGCCGGTGATGCTGGCCCAGTAGTTGACAGTGTTGGTGTTGCGCCAGTTATAGGCGTCACTGTTGGCTTCGATGCCGAGCCAGGTCAGGTCGCCGTTCTCGCGCTTGTCCAGCGAGTCGGTGGCCACACCGGGTTCTGGGTAGTCGAGCTTGCCGTTGTCATGGGTGTGGTGGCCGCGCAGGCCGATCCACTGGCCGGGCGTCCACTGGTAGGCGGCGTCGGCGTAGAGGTGCTGGCGGTCTTTGTCGACCGGGGACAGTTCCTTGAGGTCGGTGCGGTATTCGCTGAAGCGTTCGGCGACGCCCACATTGGCTTTGAGCAGGGTGGTGTCGAACGTCCAGTTCAGCGCTTCGATATTGGTGTCGCGCCATTGGCCGTCGTCATTGCGCAGGCGTTGGCGACCGAGCTTGAGGATCTCGCCAGGGTAGGGCGTGAAGCCGCTGTAGCCGACCCAGAACTCGCGCATGGCCAGGTAGTTTTTCTTGGCCTTGCGATCGTTGTTGGTGGTCTGCTGGTTTTGATCATCGGCGGACGCTTGCAGGGTGTCGGTTTCGATGATGTCGCTGGACACCACCGCCTGCCCCATTGCATAGGCGCTCCACGCGCCGCTTTCACCGTAGATCCATGGGCGCACATCCAGGCCGATGCCGTTGACGTCGCCGCCTTTTTGCGTGCCCAGGTCGCGGTCGTCTTCGGATTGGGCGGTCGCTTTGACTTCCAGGCCGAAGTTCTTGGCTTCGGTCAGCGCCGCCAGGGTCGGACACGACCACAGCAGGGCGAAGGTCAGGCCAATACCGGCCTTGACGAATGGGTTGAGCTTCATAGGGATTCCTCGCCGTCGTCTTCTTCCAGGGCGTGCAGTTGCAACGTGCTCTGGGCCAGGGTGCCGCGGGTGGCCAGCTCTTGTTGCACCAGGCGTTGGCCCTGGGCGCGTTGCTCCGCTGTCAGCGGCGCTTCAAGTTGCGTGGCCAGGTCGTTGGCTTCCGGCGTGTCCTGGGCTTTGGCCAACTGGCTGAAGACATAGGCGTTCAATGGGTCGGGCTTGGTGCCCTTGCCTTGGGAAAACAATTGGGCGATGGCGAAGTCGGCGCTGTTCTGGCCGTTGCGCGCAGCGGTCAGCAGGTGGTCCAGGGCCTTTTGCGAGTAGACCTGGCCGAGGTAGCCACGGCGGTAGATCTGGCCGAGGTAGTAATCGGCGGCGACTTCCTTGCCCTGGGCTTTCTGGAAGTGCGCTTCGGCAGCCTTGGCGTCGGCCGGCACCCACTTGCCTTCGTAGTAGAGCTTGCCCAGCAACAGCTCGGCGCGCGGCTGGTCGGCGGCGCGGCCGTTGTCCAGGTACTTCATCATCTGGTCCACGTCGCCCAGTTCGGGGAAGTCGTAGAGCAGTTGCGCCAGGCTGACCCACGACGCCGGGTAGCCGGGGGCGATTTTTTCCAGCAGGGCCTGGGCGGTTTTTTCGTCCGGGGTGCCGAGGCTGGCATCGCCGAGTACGCGGGCGACACTGTCGACACGCTGGGCGGTGACGGTGCCACGGCTGTAGCCGGCTTCCATCTGCTTGAGCAGCTCGGCCTGTTTCTCGGGCGCGGCTTGTTTCTGGTAGACCGTGGCCAGCTCGACGTAGCAGATGTCGGTGGTGTTCAGCGCGGCTTTGCAGATGCGCTCAACATCGTCCAGATGCTGGTCGTAGGTGCCTTGGGTGCGATACAGCAGCACCTGGGCCAGACCGGCTTCCGGGTAACCCGAGGCTTGCCATTTACTGATCTGCTGCTGGGCGTTTACGTTCGGGAAACTATGCGGGTATTGCAGATAGAGCATCGCCAGCGGAATCAGGGTGTTGCCTTCGCCATTGGCAAAGGCTTTTTTCAACAGGCCTTCGGCTTCGTGGTGTTCGGCTTCGGTGCTGCCGGGCTTGGCCACGAGCAGGCGACCGAGACGGGCCTGGGCGCGCGGCGAGGTATCGGCGGCTGCGCGGTAGGTGGCTTCGGCCTGTTTGATCTGCGCCGGGTCGCGGGTGCCCACCTGGATATCGGCGAGGCCGACTTGGGCCTCGCTGTAACCCAGGTCGGCCAGTTGCTGGTAGTTCTGCTGGGCGGTGACGGTGTCGCCGCGTTTCAGGGCTTCGTTGGCCAGGCGTTGGTCGGGCAGGCCGGCGCAGCCGGCTAAAGAGATGGCTAGCGCCAGCGCGCAAGAGGCCGAAGCGAAGTGCGATCTGCTCTGTGTGGGAGCTGGCTTGCCTGCGATGGCGGTGTCGAATTCACCACCGCCATCGCGGGCAAGCCCGGCTCCCACATTGGCCGGTGTTGTTGTTGAAATAGGGTTCACAGGCATGTCCTCTGCTTACAGACCGTTGGCCATGGCTTTGTCGATCAGCCAGTTCAGCGACGGACCACGGTCGCTGGTCACTTCCACCGGGCGGCCGGCGTAGGTGCTGTCCAGCGGCGCGTCAGGCTTGATCTGTACGCGGATGTCGGAGGACAGGTCGGCGCTGTTCAGGCTGGTGCTGCTGACGATGGTGCCGGTGCGGGTCTGTTCTTCGTCGGCGACCTGGAAGCTCACCTGGGTGCCTGGACGCACGTCGGCGAACTGGCGATAGGTGAAGCGCGCTTCCACATTGGCCTGGCTGCCACGTGGCACCAGTTGGAAGATCACGTCGCCTTTGTTGGCGTATTGGCCATCGGCGACCATTTGCTGGGCGACTACGCAGTCGCACGGCGAGGTCAGGGTGCCGGTCATTTGCTTGCCGAACAGCTCTTCAACCTTGGCCGGTTGCAGTTGGTCTTCGTCCAGGTGGCCCTTGAGCACATCCAGCATGCTGGTGCTGAAGGTCGCCAGCGGCGCGCCTTTGGCCGCAATCCCGTCACCTTTGAGCAGGCTTTGTACGGTGCCGTCGCGGGGCATGGTCACGTTCATGCCGGGCACGCTGACCAGACCGGCCTGGGCATGGCTGACGAAGTACATGCCGTACACCGACTTGAAGACGAAGCCGAATGCGGCGAGGCCGACGATGAAGATGCCCGCGCTGAACACCACGGCCCGCAGGCGACCGAAGGCGGTCATGCCGCTGCCGCTGTCCTTGACCTTGCGCGCCTTGGTGAAGTTGTCCCGTTGCAGGGTCGCCAACACTTCGCCCATCGACACGATGTCACCGGACAGGTGCGAAGTGATCAGGTGGCGCAGGGTGGAAATATCCTGCTGCTCCAGGTTCTGGAACTGGCAACCGGTGCGGCCGCTCTGGCGGTCGTGGGAGCGGATCTGCAGCTCCACGTCCATCGCCAGGCCAAGGTTATCGATCACGAATTGCAGGCGGCCCTTGTGCACTTCACCGACGTTCAGCGGCTGGGTGGCGGTGAACGCCAGGCCGCCGGCAGACAGGTCGATTACCCGCGCTTCGGTGGGTTTGCCGTCATTGCCGAAGAAGCGCAGCTTGGCCGGGATTTTGACCCGCGCATGTTGGCGCTGGGCTTCGGATTCGTGGACAACGTTGACGTTTGCTTGGCTATTCATGGTGTGTAGTTCCTAGTTAATTCAGGCTTGGCTGGGTCAGACCATCATCAGCAACACGGCGACGAAAATGCTGCCGGCGGAGAAGGTCATGGTCCGAGACGACCAGGTGTTGAACCAACGTTGAAAGCTGGCCAAATCGCGGGTCAGTTTGGTGTCCTGGCGGGTCCAGGACTGTTGATCAAGGCGGAAGAACACGTAGATCTTCACCAGCGCGCCCATGATCTGGTTGTAATAGAGAATCACCGGGTACGCCGGGCCGATGGTGTGGCCGGAGCACGACAGCAACAGGGTGAGGATCAGGCGGGTGATGCCGATCCACAGCAGGTACGCGAGGATGAAGGCGCCGCCGTATTTGAAGGTGGCGATGATTGCCACGGTCAGGCCAAGCAGGGAGGTCCACATCGATACGCGCTGGTCGAACAAGACCACGCTGGTGAACAGGCCCAGGCGACGCACACCCAGGCCGAGGGCGCGGGAGTTCTGGCGCAGGTTGTTGCCGTACCAGCGGAACATCAGCTTGCGGCTGGCCTTGATAAAGCTCTTTTCCGGCGGGTGTTCCACGGTGTTGATCGCGGCGTCGGGCACGTAGAAGGTGTCGTAACCGAGGCGCATCAGGCTGAACCAGCTGGATTTGTCGTCGCCGGTGAGGAACTTGAAGCGGCCCAGGCGCCAGTGTTGCAGCGAGTCGCTTTCGACGTCGGCGATGAAGTCCGGGTTGGTCACCACACTGGCGCGGAACACCGACATGCGCCCGGTCATGGTCAGCACGCGCTTGGACAGGGCCATGGAGCACATGTTGATGTGGCGTTGGGCGAAGCGCAGCTTGTGCCACTCGCTCATGATGTAGCCGCCGCGCACTTCGCAGAATTCGTTGGTGGTCAGGCCGCCGACATTGCCGAACAGCTGGAACCACGGCACGGTCTTGCGCACGACGCCTTCGGCGAGCACGGTGTCGCCATCGATCACGGCGACCACGGCGCGGTCATCCGGCAAGTGGCGGGAGATCGCACGGAAGCCGAAGGCCAGGCCGTCGCGCTTGCCGGTACCGGCGATGCGCACGAAGTCGAGCTTGACGTGCTCGGGCGGGTTCATGCGTTCCCAGAGGCTTTTCACCAGCAGCTCATCGGACATTTCCACCAGCGAGCAGACCACGGTGGTGGGGAAGCCGCATTCGATGGCTTCGCGGATCACCGAGCTGTAGACCTGTGCGGTGGTCAGCGCATCGATACGGAAACTGGTGACCATCAGGAACACGTGGGACGGGTCGGCGGCCTTGCCCAGCTTGCGCACTTTGCGGCGCAGGTGCGGGTAGACCACGTACAGGAACAGCATGCCGCGAAAGAAATGCGTAGCACCCATCGAGTAGCGCCAGATGCCGACGGCGCCAATCAGGAAAATAAAATTCTTCGACTCCGAGTCGAACGTACTCGCCGGCAAGAGCAGGGCGAGTCCCATCAGCAGGCTGAGAAAGAACAGCCAACCGGCAGATTGCAGTAGTACGTGTTTTAACTTGGACATAAGCGTCATCCGAAGGTGATGAAGGCTCCAGGCGGCGCGCGCTGGGGATGGAAACGCGCGCCGCCGGGAACTTGCCGTTGCTGTTACCAGCAAATGCCTTCGGTACGGCCGGTGGTGCAGGTGGCCTTGGACATGAAGCCCACCAGGTCGATCACTTGCTTGCCGTGCGGGGCGTTCTGCGCCAGGGCGCGGAATTTCTCGTCACGGTTGCCGAGGATGATCACGTCGGAGTTGTTGATCACATCATCGAAGTCCGAGTTGAGCAGGGACGACACGTGAGGGATCTTGCCTTCGATGTAGTCCTTGTTCGCGCCGTGGACACGGGCGTACTCGACGTTGCTGTCGTAGATGCTCAGGTCGAAGCCCTTGCCGATCAGCATTTCGGCCAGTTCCACCAGCGGGCTTTCGCGCAGGTCATCGGTGCCGGCCTTGAAGCTCAGGCCCAGCAGGGCGACTTTGCGCTTGTCGTGGCTGTTGACGATGTCAAAGGCGTTTTGCACCTGGGACTCGTTGCTGCGCATCAGCGAGTTGAGCAGCGGCGCTTCCACGTCCAGGGAGCTGGCGCGGTAGGTGAGGGCGCGCACGTCTTTGGGCAGGCACGAACCGCCAAAGGCGAAGCCTGGGCGCATGTAGTACTGGGACAGGTTGAGGGTCTTGTCCTGGCACACCACTTCCATCACTTCACGGCCATCGACGCCGACGGCCTTGGCGATGTTGCCGATTTCGTTGGCGAAGGTGACCTTGGTGGCGTGCCACACGTTGCAGGTGTACTTGATCATTTCGGCGACGGCGATGTCCTTGCGGATGATCGGCGCGTCGAGTTCTTCGTACAGCGACTGCAGGACATCGCCGGAGGCTTTGTCGAATTCGCCGATGACGGTCATCGGTGGCAGGTCGTAGTCGGCGATGGCGGTGGATTCACGCAGGAATTCCGGGTTGACCGCGACGCCAAAGTCGACGCCGGCTTTCTTGCCGGAGCAGTCTTCGAGGATCGGGATCACCACGTTGGCCACGGTGCCGGGCAGCACGGTGCTGCGCACCACGACGGTGTGGCGGGTGGCCTTGTCACGCAGGACAAAACCGATCTCGCGGCACACGGCCTCGATGTAGTCGAGTTCCAGGTCGCCGTTTTTCTTGCTCGGCGTACCGACGCAGATCATCGACAGGTCGGTGTCGCGAATGGCGTCGGCGAAGTTGGTGGTGCCACGCAGTCGGCCGGTTGCAATACCCTGGCTCAACAGTTCACCCAGACCTGGTTCAACGATCGGCGATTTGCCTGCATTGATCAGGTCGATCTTGTCCTTGGAGATGTCTACGCCGACCACTTCGTGGCCACGGGCAGACAGGCAACCGGCACAGACTGCGCCAACGTAACCGAGACCAAATATGCTGATGCGCATCGCATTTACCTCTTTAATATTCATGCCAATAATTGGCCGGAGTTCATGTTTGCAAGCGTCACTGATGCCACGAAAGTTGGGCGAATAGACGCCGACTTACCGTGTACAGGCATGTTGAATAACGAGTGACTAACTATTGCACTCAAGTTGTGCGCAACTTGGCCTTGTTATTGGGGCTTGCCCTCAAATGCAGCCGGTCTTCCTGGGGGAAGGGCCCGGCGCCAGTGCCGCAGGGTCTTGATAGAGGCGTTAAGCCCTTTAATATCAATGCCTTGGGTGTCATCACCGACACATTTGGGTAAGCGCTGCCTTGGCCTATAGGGGTTAGCAATTGATCCTTATCGCTGCCCTCAACTCACTATCAGTTGATGATGTGACCCATGAGTCAAAGTTGTTGGGCAACTTTGCTACTTCCTTGGATCGCTGTGTAAGTTATCTCCTACAGAAACAGAGAATTTCGTTACCGGTGGTATGAGCCGCCCATTTTGACGAAGTTCCAGCCCGCTCATCCTGTTTCCAGAAATTTCCTGAAATATTAGAAAAGATGGCACTGGTACTATATTGATAGCACTTGCTATTTTGGCCAGTAGTTACAGGGAGTTGGTGCGAGGGGATAGTTTTGTGCCACTACTGATTTAAAAAAGTGGTGCCACTACGAAAAAAAATGACGAATGTCGAGTGAAAGAATTGTTAGGAGTACGTCAAAATGTTTTTTGACGTCAAATAAATGGCGATTCTGGCAGTGGAATGCAATAAAAAATGTGGGAGCTGGCTTGCCTGCGATAGCGGTGGGTCAGTCAGCACTTCTACTACTGATACACCGCTATCGCAGGCAAGCCAGCTCCCACAATTGAACATCTGTGTTCTGGAGAGCTTTATTCCGGTGCGTGATCGCGCAAAAACACCAGTTTGTCCGGCTTGGACTGCTCCGCATTGAAGCGATAACCCTGCACATCGAATTCCTTGAGCCTGGCCGGGTCGCTGATACGTTCTTCAATCACAAAGCGGCTCATCATGCCCCGGGCTTTCTTGGCGTAGAAGCTGATGATCTTGTACTGGCCGTTCTTCAAGTCCTTGAACTCGGTGTTGATGATCCGCGCGTTCAGGGCCGTGCGCTTGACCGCCGAGAAGTACTCGTTGGACGCCAGGTTCAGCAGCACATCGTCACCTTGCTCGGCCAGGGCTTCGTTCAGCCATTCGCTGATTCGGGTGCCCCAGAAGGCGTAGAGGTCCTTGCCACGGGCGTTGGCCAGCTTGGTGCCCATTTCCAGGCGGTACGGCATCATCAGGTCCAGGGGGCGCAGCAGGCCGTAGAGGCCGGAGAGCATGCGCAGGTGGTCCTGGGCGTAGCTGAAGTCGGCGTCGCTGAAAGTCTGGGCATTCAGGCCGGTGTACACGTCACCCTTGAACGCCAGCAGCGCCTGCTTGGCGTTGGCCGGGGTGAACGCTGGGGTCCAGCTGCCGAAGCGGGCGGCGTTGAGGCCGCCGATCTTGTCGGAGACATGCATCAGCTCGCTGATCTGCGCCGGGCTGAGTTCGCGCAGTTGCTCGATCAGTACCTGGGAATGGTCCAGGTACTGCGGCTGGGTAAAGCGCTCGGTGGCAGGCGCGGTCTCGAAATCGAGGGTCTTGGCGGGGGAAATCACCGTCAGCATGAAGTCGTCTCCTTAAATCGTGCGGGGATTCTAGGGGCTTGGGCGGTTTGACTCCACCTATGATGGCGATAGGCACGATCCGCTATGATGGGCGGTAACTCTGGAAAGGAAGACCTTGCGTGCGAATAGCGCTTTTATTGTCGGCATGCCTGCTGTGCCTGAACGTCCATGCGGCGCCGGCAGATGTGGCCAGCCTGGACCGTGGCACCTGGCCCGAAAAACTCAGCAGCCCGGCGCTGTTCGACGTGGCCTCGCGCGCAGAAATCCTCATGTTCGCCCACAGCCTGCTGGCCAGCGAAGCCCAGGATGAAGCAGCCCTCAAACAGCGCCTGGGGTTGAAGATCGTCAACCTGGCCGCCATCGACGACCTTCGCCGGCAGCTCTGGCAGCGCCTGCTGGAGAACTACACCTTCGCCCAGCAGAGCTGCGAGGAGGACGCCTCGTTCTGCTACCTGGTGGAGAACATGGACGACTTGCGCGAGCAGGCCGGCAAGTTCGAGGTCAGCGAAAATTCTTTCTATATAGGGTGGGCGGCCCCCAGCCATGCGTTTCACGAACGTTATCTGGATGAACTGCTGCGCAAGGCCGCGCTGTTCCCGCAGATCAGCAGCGAAATCGCGCGTTTCGGCGACCATGAGCGCAATGGCGATGAATTCAACGACCGCCTGTTCCTGCTGACGTTTGACGGTGGCCCCGCGCCCGTCAGTGGCAACACCGATTGGCTCGCCGACTACCTGCGCAAGCAAAAGATGAACGCCACCTTCTTTGTTCTCGGCAGCAGCTTGCAAACGCGGGTGGAGCGCAGTTCCGCCGCCGATGTGCAGGCGTTGTACCAAGGCCAGTGCGTGGGAACCCAGGGCTGGCAGTACCGCTCCCACAGCCACTGGGTCGATTGGCAAAGTTCGATTACCCGCAGCGCCTCGCTGGCGCAGAACCTGATGCCGGAAAACTATGTGCCGCTGTTCCGCCCGCCGTACGGCCAGCGGCGCGCCGACAGCCAGGGTTTCTTCCAGTCCCAGGGCCTGCAGGTGGCGTTGTGGGACATCGATTCCCAGGACGAACCGGGCAAGCTCAAGGCCGATGAGTCGGCGCAGCGGGTGCTGACGCTGATGTTGCTGTGGCGCAAAGGGGTGATTGTGTTTCACGACACCCAGGACAAGGCGCGGGTCGCTTTGCCGCAGTTGCTGCAGGCGACGGCACAGAGTGGATTGGGTTGGCAGGACTGCCGTGAGGCGTTTCGCTGAAGTGCCCGGCCCTGTTGGGTGCGGGGCCTTTTTGGGGTGATTTTGTGCGACAAATCGATGCAGGCGGACTTCCGACTTTAACGGGGTGCATGGCACTCGGCTAGTGCTATTCGTCATCCTGAAAAATAAACTTCAAAAAAGCGTCAAAGTGCTTTTTCCTGTCACACGTTTTGCGGTATTACGAAGTCAGATCGCCGAAACCTGCAACACAGGTGGCGTCTTTCCAGACTCCTCATGTGGGCATGCACTTGACGTCCCTCAGGTGCATTCGGTGGTCGAATCGAGGCGCAGCACCGCCCAGGTATTGCGTCGACTGGCTCCCACAAAAGGTGACCGAGTATGGATGATCATGGACGCACCCCTTCTTCCGACCAGCCAATCCTTTATGTGCTTGATACCAACGTATTGATCCACGATCCAAACGCACTGCTCAACTTCGAAGAACACCACGTCGCCATCCCGATGATCGTGCTTGAGGAACTCGACAAACTCAAAAGCGGGCACCACAGCGTGGCCGCCGAATGCCGCCAGGCGATCCGCCTGATCGACAAGACGCTGGGCGAAGCGTCGCCGGAAGACGTCGAGGTGGGCGTACCGATCCAGCGCGGCAAAAGCGGGCCCAAGGGCTTGCTGTCGATCCTGATGAGCAAGCGCAGCGAGCCCAACAGCGTGCTGCCGGAAAACCTCAACGACAACAAGATCATCAACCAGTTGATCGACCTGCACGCGCGTGACAAGGACCTGCGCGTGGTGCTGGTGACCAAAGACATCAATATGCGCCTCAAGGCCCGTGCGTGTGGGATCGCGGCCGAGGACTACAGCACCGACCAACTGGTCGATGACGTGTCGATGCTGTCCCGTGGCTATCACATGATTACCGGCTCGTTCTGGGACCGTGTCAGCAAGGTTGAAACCCGCCAGGACCATGGCCGCACCTGGCACCAGGTGCAGCTGATCGAAAACCTGCCGGCTGTGCATATCAATGAATTCATCGTCGATGAACAGGGCTTCGTGGGCTGGATCAAAGAGATCCAGGTCGACAAGCTGCTGATCCTCGACCTGCATCAGGAACCCCTGTTGCATCAGGAAGCCTGGGGCCTGAAACCGCGAGACATCTACCAGAGCCTGGCGCTGTACGCGCTGCTCGACCCGGACATCCACCTGGTCAACCTGACGGGCGCCGCCGGTTCCGGCAAAACCATCCTCGCCCTGGCTGCCGCGATCGAGCAGACCATGGTCACCAAACGCTATCGCCGCATCATCGCCACCCGCAGCGTGCAGGGCCTGGACCAGGAAATCGGCTTCCTGCCCGGCACCGAGGCGGAAAAAATGGAGCCGTGGCTGGGGGCGATCACCGACAACCTCGAAGCCTTGCACATGGATGACGAAAACACCCATGGCAGCGTCGACTACATCCTCAGCAAAGTGCCGTTGCAGTTCAAATCCCTCAACTACATCCGGGGTCGCAGCTTCCAGCAAAGCCTGATCTTGATCGATGAATGCCAGAACCTCACGCCGCACCAGATGAAAACCATCATCACCCGTGCCGGCGCCGGTTCCAAAGTGGTGTGCCTGGGCAACCTGGCACAGATCGACACCCCTTACCTGTCCGCGACCAGCTCCGGGCTGACTTACCTGACGGAACGCTTCAAGGACTTCCCGAACGGCGTGCATATTGCGCTGCAGGGTGTGCCTCGTTCGATTCTGGCTGAATACGCCGAGTCCCACCTCTAACCATGGTCGATAGGGAGCTGGCTTTTTGTGGGAGCTGGCTTGCCTGCGATAGCATCACCGCGGTGTAGCTGATACACCGCGGTGCCTGCATCGCAGGCAAGCCAGCTCCCACACAAGCCAGCTCCCACAAAGGCATGCGCAAATCTGACCGCCGGGTTTACAATCGCTGCTCCTGATCAGGAGTATCCCTGTGCTGACTCATCTCGATTCCCAAGGTCGCGCCCATATGGTCGACGTCACCGACAAGTCCGTGACGTTCCGTGAAGCGGTGGCCGAAGCCCGGGTGCGCATGTTGCCCGAGACCCTGCAAATGATTGTCGACGGCGCCCACCCCAAGGGCGACGTGTTTGCCGTGGCCCGCATCGCCGGGATCCAGGCGGCGAAAAAAACCAGTGATCTGATCCCGCTGTGCCACCCGCTGATGTTGACGGGCGTCAAGGTCGAACTGAGCGCCGATGGCGCAGACTCGGTGCACATCCTGGCGCGCTGCAAACTCTCCGGCCAGACCGGCGTGGAGATGGAAGCGCTCACCGCCGCCAGCGTCGCGGCATTGACCATCTACGACATGTGCAAGGCCGTGGACCGCGGCATGACCATCGAAAGCATCCGCCTGCTGGAAAAGCTGGGCGGCAAGAGCGGACACTTCAAGGCGGACCAGGCATGAGCATCAACGTATTGTTTTTTGCGCGTTACGCGGAAGCGGTGGGCTTTGACTCGCTGGAGATGGAAGGTGATTTCGCCACCGTCGATGCGGTACGCCTCGCGCTGGCCAGTGACCCGGAGTTTGCGGTGCTCAACGAGACCAGCCTGATGTGCGCGCGCAACGAAGAGTTGTGCAGCCTCGATGAACCGGTGCAGGCGGGTGACGAAGTGGCGTTCTTTCCACCCGTGACTGGGGGCTGATCATGGCCATTCGTGTTCAGGTCCAGGCGTTTGATCCCGGTGCTGAAGTCAACGCGATGCACGCGGCCAATGTAGGCGTGGGCGCGGTAGTAAGTTTTGTCGGCTACGTGCGCGACTTCAACGATGGCCTGGACGTGGCGGGGATGTTCCTGGAGCACTATCCGGGCATGACCGAAAAAGCCCTGGCCAAGATCGCCGTGGAAGCTGAGCAGCGCTGGCCATTGCTCAAGCTGGAAG
This sequence comes from Pseudomonas sp. FP453, assembly GCF_030687495.1. Lineage (NCBI taxonomy): Bacteria > Pseudomonadati > Pseudomonadota > Gammaproteobacteria > Pseudomonadales > Pseudomonadaceae > Pseudomonas > Pseudomonas sp. FP453. The sequence continues at coordinate 1,143,225 of NZ_CP117435.1, forward strand.
TGCTGCATCGCATCGGCGCGCTGGAACCGGGTGAGCCGATAGTGTTTGTCGGAGCCGCCAGTGCCCATCGCCAGGCGGCGTTTGACGCCTGTGCCTTTGTGATGGACTACTTGAAGACGCGGGCGCCGTTCTGGAAGAAAGAGCACACCAGTGAAGGCCCGCGTTGGGTGGAAGGGCGTAGCAGCGACCATGCCGCCGCTGACCGCTGGAAGTAACAGGCTAAACACAGAACCCAATGTGGGAGCTGGCTTTTGTGGGAGCCGGGCTTGCCCGCGATGCAGGCGCCTCGGTTTGTCAGTTGAACCGAGGTGATGCCATCGCAGGCAAGCCAGCTCCCACAAAAGCCAGCTCCCACATTTTTAGCGCATTTCAGCGTTAAGGGCGTTTGCGTTCCACGGCGCGCAACAGGTGCGTCGGCGGCGTCTCACAACTGATCTTGCGCCCCAGCAACGTCTCGATCGACGGCAACTGATACGAATCATCTTCCCCGGCAAAACTGATCGACACACCCGCCGCGCCCGCACGGCCAGTACGGCCAATACGGTGCACGTAGTCATCCGGCACTTCCGGCAGGGTGAAGTTGATCACATGGCTGATGCCATCAATGTGAATGCCACGGCCCGCCACGTCAGTGGCCACCAACACGCGGATCTTGCCTTCGCGGAAGCCTTCCAACGTCTTGATGCGCTTGTGCTGCGGCACATCACCCGACAACTGCGCTGCGTTCACACCATCCCGCACCAGGCGCTCTTCGATGCGGCGCACTTCGTCCTTGCGGTTGGCGAACACCATCACCCGTTCCCAACCGTTGTCGTTGACCAGGTTGTAGAGCAGTTTGTACTTGTCGGCACCGGCCACGGCGTAGATGTGTTGCTCGACGTTTTCGCTGGCGACGTTTTCCGCTTCGATCTCGACGATGGACGGGTCGGTGGTCCACTGCTTGGCGAGGTTCATCACGTCTTCAGTGAAGGTCGCGGAGAACAGCAGGGTCTGACGCTCGGATTTCGGTGGAGTCTGGCGAATGATCTGGCGTACTTGCGGGATGAAACCCATGTCGAGCATGCGGTCGGCTTCGTCCAGCACCATCACTTCGACCATGTCCAGGTGCACGTCGCCGCGCTGGTTGAAGTCCAGCAGGCGGCCCGGCGTGGCGACCAGGATGTCGCAGTGGCGGGCTTCGAGGTGCTTGAGCTGCTTGTCGAAATCCATGCCGCCAACAAAGGTCATGACGTTGAGGCCGGTGTACTTGGTCAGGTCGGCGGCGTCCTTGGCGATCTGCACCACCAGCTCGCGGGTCGGGGCGATGATCAGTGCGCGCGGCTCACCCATGTAGCGCTCTTTCGGCGGCGGCGTTTGCAGCAGCTGGGTGATGATCGAGATCAGGAACGCGGCGGTCTTGCCGGTGCCGGTCTGGGCGCGGCCGATGGCGTCTTTGCCGGCCAGGGTGAAACCCAGCACCTGCGCCTGGATCGGCGTGCAGTACGGGAAACCCAGGTCCTGGATGGCGTGCATCAGTTCCGGGGCCAGTTTGAAATCGTGGAAGCGGGTCTTGCCTTCCTGGGGCTCGACGACGAAGTCTTCGAGTTTCCATGGAATCACCGGCGGTTTTGGCGCGCGTTCACGGCGCGGTTTCGGGGCCGGTGCAGCGTCTTTTGCCGGTTCAGGCGCGGTCACCGTAGGCGTCGTCGGCTGGGCGACAGGCGCAGTCCGAGCAGGCTGTTGGCCGTCATTGCGGCTGCCGGCAGGCGGGACAGGAGCACTGGGAACAGGCGCGAGCGGCTCGGCCTCGCTTTTGCCGAACATCTTCTTGAGTGCTTCGAGCACGGTGATCTCATTAATTGGTTAAGGAATGTACGCCGGCCAGTGTAATGCAAGAAACGGGCGCGGCGTAGTGCGTCTGTCATACGGCTACATAAACCCGGGGTTTCAGCCCAGGCGAGTGCTTAACCAGGTGCCGATGTCGCGGATTTCCTCGGGTAACACTTCGTGGCCCATTGGGTATTCCTGCCATGTCACGGTGACACCACGGCTCTTCAAGTGCTCATAGGCGCTGCGGCCCATGGCGTTTTGCACCACGTCATCGTACTGGCCGTGCAGGCACAGGGTCGGAATTCGCTGCTGGCTGGCGGATAACTCCAGCTCATCGCTGAAGGTCGGTGCATAGGTGGAGAGTGCAATCACCCCACCCAAGGCTCCCTGCCATTTAGTAAATGCCGTGTGGAAAACCACCGCGCCACCCTGGGAAAAACCGGCGAGAAAAATCCGCGAAGCGTCTATCCCGCTGCTTTTTTGTTCCTTGATCAAGTCGGTAACCATTTTGGCCGATTCTTCCAACTCTTCCAGGCTGATGGAACGGGCCGGGCTCATGGCCTTGATGTCGTACCAACTGGGCATCTCGTAGCCACCATTGATCGTCACCGGACGGGTCGGCGCCTGGGGCAAAACGAAACGGGTACTCAGCAGGCTTTCTTGTAGCGCTTCGGCCACCGGCAGGAAGTCGTAGCGATCGGCACCCAGGCCATGCAACCAGATTACGCAGGCGTCTGCGGGCTTGGCGGGCTGAAGAATCAAGGGGTCGGTCATGTCTGCTCCATATATGTGCGCGCGCTCCGATTGGGTGCGTCGGAACGGTGCGCGACAGGGTGATCTGTTAAGAGAATGTCGCAAGGTTGAATCTTTTTCTATTGACCGTGGGCTGAAACGACTCAGCGCTCAGTCTGGTACGGCGCTTGCTATGGAGAAACCGATGTCAGGTCTCTCTCCTGGCGGTAACACTATCAGTGACAGCCGCCTCTGGGATAGCAACTGGACTTACAGCGACAGCCTCTAGCCGTTTGACCCTAAAAAAAGCCAACACGGGTCGATGTCGCCTCATAAGGGTGCGGTGGGGTTCGAGCTCCGACACAACAAGAGCAACTGGAGGTTTGAATGAAGGTATTGAAATCCACCCTGGCCATCGTGACTGCGGCGGCTGTATTGGGTGTCAGCGGTTTCGCCCAAGCCGGCGCCACCCTGGATGCCGTGCAGAAGAAAGGCTTTGTGCAATGTGGCGTGAGTGACGGCCTGCCGGGTTTCTCGGTGCCGGATGCCAGCGGCAAGATCCTCGGGATCGACGCTGACGTGTGCCGTGCTGTTGCCGCTGCCGTGTTCGGCGACGCGACCAAGGTCAAGTTCAGCCAGTTGAACGCCAAGGAGCGTTTCACCGCGCTTCAGTCCGGCGAAGTCGACATCCTCTCCCGCAACACCACCATGACCAGCTCCCGCGATGCCGGCATGGGTCTGAAATTCCCAGGCTTCATTACCTACTACGACGGTATCGGTTTCCTGGTCAACAACAAGCTGGGCGTGAAAAGTGCCAAGGAACTGGACGGTGCAACCATCTGCATCCAGGCCGGTACTACCACCGAGCTGAACGTTTCCGACTACTTCCGTGGCAACAACCTGAAATACACCCCGATCACCTTCGACACCTCCGATGAAAGCGCCAAGTCGCTGGAATCCGGGCGTTGCGACGTGCTGACCTCCGACAAGTCCCAACTCTTCGCCCAGCGCAGCAAGCTGGCGTCGCCGAAGGACTACGTGGTTCTGCCGGAAACCATCTCCAAGGAGCCGCTGGGCCCGGTCGTGCGTAACGGCGACGACGAGTGGCTGGCCATCGTGCGCTGGGTTGGCTACGCCATGCTCAACGCGGAAGAAGCCGGTATCACTTCGAAAAACGTAGAAGCTGAAGCCAAGTCCACCAAGAACCCGGACGTTGCACGTCTGCTCGGTGCCGACGGCGAATACGGCAAAGACCTGAAAGTGAAGAAAGACTGGGTGGTACAGATCGTCAAGCAAGTCGGTAACTACGGCGAAGTGTTCGAGCGCAACCTCGGCAAGAGCACCCCGTTGGAAATCGACCGTGGCCTGAACGCGCTGTGGAACGCCGGCGGCATTCAATACGCACCACCTGTGCGCTGATCGCTGATGGTTCTATCACCCGGTGGGCCAACCGCCGGGTGATGTTCTGTTCCATTATTTCCGGGGCACTTCATGCAAAATCAAATCGGCGCACCAAAGCAGAAGCTCAGCTTCAGCGATCCCAAAGTGCGTGCGTGGCTCTTCCAGATCATCACGATTGTGGCGGTGGTCTCGCTGGGCTGGTACCTCTTCAACAATACCCAGACCAACCTTCAGCACCGGGGCATTACCTCGGGTTTCGACTTTCTTGAACGCAGTGCCGGCTTCGGCATCGCGCAGCATTTGATCGACTACACCGAATCGGACAGTTATGCCCGCGTCTTTGTGATCGGTCTGCTCAACACCTTGCTCGTCACCGTGATCGGCGTGATCCTGGCGACCCTGCTGGGTTTCATCATCGGCGTGGCACGGCTGTCGCCGAACTGGATGATAAACAAGCTGGCGACGGTGTATGTGGAAGTGTTCCGCAACATTCCGCCGCTGCTGCAAATCCTGTTCTGGTATTTCGCGGTGTTCCTCACCATGCCGGGGCCGCGTAACAGCCATAACTTCGGCGATACCTTCTTTGTCAGCAGCCGTGGCCTGAACATGCCTGCAGCGCTGGCGGCGGATGGGTTCTGGCCGTTCGTGGCCAGCATCGTCGTGGCGATCATCGCCGTGGTGCTGATGGCGCGTTGGGCCAACAAACGCTTTGAAGCGACCGGTGTACCGTTCCACAAATTCTGGGCCGGGCTAGCGTTGCTCATCGTGATCCCGGCGTTGTGCGCCCTGATCTTCGGCGCGCCGCTGCATTGGGAAAGCCCCAAGTTGCAGGGCTTCAACTTTGTCGGCGGCTGGGTATTGATCCCCGAACTGCTGGCGTTGACCCTGGCACTGACTGTCTACACGGCTGCGTTTATCGCCGAGATCGTGCGGTCGGGCATCAAGTCCGTCAGCCACGGCCAGACCGAAGCCGCGCGCTCCCTGGGCCTGCGCCCCGGGCCGACGTTGCGCAAGGTCATCATCCCCCAGGCCCTGCGGGTGATTATTCCGCCGCTGACCAGCCAATACCTGAACCTGGCGAAGAACTCGTCGCTGGCCGCCGGTATCGGTTACCCGGAAATGGTTTCGCTGTTTGCCGGCACGGTGCTCAACCAGACCGGCCAGGCCATCGAAGTCATTGCCATCACCATGAGCGTGTACCTGGCGATCAGCATCAGCATTTCGCTGCTGATGAACTGGTACAACAAGCGCATTGCGCTGATCGAGCGGTGAGGAAACCTGCATGAGTACGCATACTTTCAAACCTGATATGCCGCCGCCGAGCAAAGTCTTCGGCCCGGTGGCATGGATGCGCGCCAACCTGTTTTCCAGTTGGCTCAACACCTTGCTGACATTGCTGGCGTTCTACCTGGTCTACCTGGTGGTGCCGCCGATCCTGCATTGGGCCATTCTGGACGCCAACTGGGTCGGCACCACGCGCGCCGATTGCACCAAGGAGGGCGCCTGCTGGGTGTTTATCCAACAGCGCTTCGGGCAGTTCATGTACGGCTACTACCCCGGCGACCTGCGCTGGCGCGTGGACCTGACCGTGTGGCTGGCCATTGTCGGCGTGGCGCCGCTGTTCATCTCGCGCTTCCCGCGCAAGGCGATCTACGGCCTGGGCTTCCTGGTGTTGTACCCGATCATCGCGTTCTTCCTGTTGCACGGTGGCATCTTCGGCCTGAGCAACGTGGCCACCAGCCAATGGGGCGGCCTGATGCTGACCCTGGTGATCGCCACTGTCGGCATCGCTGGCGCCTTGCCGTTGGGCATTGTGCTGGCACTGGGGCGGCGTTCGAACATGCCGGCGATTCGTGTGGTCTGCGTGACCTTCATCGAATTCTGGCGCGGCGTGCCGTTGATTACCGTGCTGTTCATGTCCTCGGTGATGCTGCCGTTGTTCCTGCCCGAAGGCATGGGCATCGACAAATTACTGCGGGCGTTGATCGGCGTGATCCTGTTCCAGTCGGCCTACGTGGCCGAAGTGGTGCGCGGTGGCTTGCAGGCGATTCCCAAGGGGCAGTACGAAGCCGCTGCCGCGATGGGCTTGGGCTACTGGCGTTCGATGGGCCTGGTGATCCTGCCGCAAGCCCTGAAGATGGTGATCCCGGGCATCGTCAACACGTTTATCGCGTTGTTCAAGGACACCAGCCTTGTGATCATCATCGGCCTGTTCGACCTGCTCAACAGCGTCAAGCAAGCCGCCGCCGACCCGAAATGGCTGGGCATGGCCACTGAAGGCTACGTGTTCGCCGCCCTGGTGTTCTGGATTTTCTGTTTTGGTATGTCGCGCTATTCCATTCATTTGGAACATAAGCTCGACACAGGCCACAAGCGTTAGGAGTTGTTGTTATGAGCGAAGCGATCAAACAGCCTGTGAGCCCTGAAGGCATTATCCAGATGCAGGGCGTCAACAAGTGGTACGGCCAGTTCCACGTGTTGAAAGACATCAACCTCAACGTCAAGCAGGGCGAGCGTATCGTGCTGTGCGGCCCGTCGGGTTCGGGCAAGTCCACCACCATCCGTTGCCTCAACCGCCTGGAAGAACACCAGCAGGGCCGCATCGTAGTGGACGGCGTGGAACTGACCAACGACCTCAAGCAGATCGAAGCGATCCGCCGTGAAGTCGGCATGGTGTTCCAGCACTTCAACCTGTTCCCGCACCTGACCATCCTGCAGAACTGCACGCTGGCGCCGATGTGGGTACGCAAGATGCCCAAGCGCAAGGCCGAGGAAATCGCCATGCACTACCTGGAGCGCGTGCGTATCCCGGAGCAGGCGCACAAGTTTCCGGGGCAACTGTCCGGCGGCCAGCAACAGCGTGTGGCGATTGCCCGTGCGTTGTGCATGAAGCCGAAAATCATGCTGTTCGACGAACCGACCTCGGCACTCGACCCGGAGATGGTGAAAGAGGTTTTGGACACCATGATCGGCCTGGCCGAAGACGGTATGACCATGTTGTGCGTGACCCACGAAATGGGCTTTGCGCGTACCGTGGCCAACCGCGTGATCTTCATGGACAAGGGCGAGATCGTCGAACAGGCAGCGCCGAATGACTTCTTCGACAACCCGCAGAATGACCGGACCAAGTTGTTCTTGAGCCAGATCCTGCATTGATCGATGTGTGAATAAATAAAACCCGGCCTGGTGCCGGGTTTATTGTTTGGAGGATCAGGACGCTTTGAGGGCTTCTTGCGTTTCGTTGTTGAGGGTGTAAGTGAAGGCGTTGCGCAGGTCTGCGCCATCGGCCAGTTCTTTGGCCTCGGCGAGCAAGTCGGGGTGACGATCCAGCAGGCGCATCAACACCATCAACGGTTTGGGCGGTGTTATTTCGCCGCGTTCGTAGCGTGAGAAGGCGTTGTGCCCGCCACCGGACAGCAACTCCACGGTTTCTTTTTGCGTGAGGTGCAGCTTGCGGCGGATACGCTTGAGTTCGGCGCCCATCTTCCGCCGTGCGGCGTGGTGGAGCAGCTCATCACTGGCCTTGGCGTGGCGTTCGCAGCTATCGGGGTCGTACATGCCGTCCTCGCACACCTGGCACTCCCAGCCCGAAAGACCTTCAATGCACTGCTCCATGCCTTTGATGCGCAGGGTTTCACTGCGGCCTTCAAAACGCACCATCGCGTCGGGGGCACCGCAGATGAAGCAATGTTGGGTATTCATAGGTTCATCCCTTTGAAGGAGATCACCGGTGGGTTACTGCCGGAGCAATACGTCACCTTGATGTAAATCTCCAGACCATGTGAATGGATGTGGTAGACGTCCTGCCAGATACGATGATCGGCATAGGTGGTCATCGACTTGTACAACATCCTGTTTTTCAGCGCGTAAATGATCGATTGCATCTCGCTGATATCGAGGTCGAGCGCTTCTGCGGTTCTCTTTGCCGCACGTGTGAATGCCTTGGCGCCAAGCCGTCTCACATCCGCCTTTATCACCGCCAAATCGTAATGAGGTGTGTACTTTTCCATAAGACACCTGAGTCCAATAATTACCCTCAGAGGGTAATTTTACCAATCGAAAATTCAGTTCCTTTTGTTGCCTAAAAAACCTAGTGCGTTGCTCTTGTAGGCACGTCCGAATAGGCTGTGGGACTTTTCAACCAGTGATTAGGGCAAGCGCCCATCCCTCTGCCGGCGTTTGTTCCATGACCTCTGAAACCAAGCTTGAAGAACTGTTGATCGATGCCGAAGCCGACGATGAGGTGGTGCAACACCGCCCGCCGGTGGTGAGCCGCCCGTGGTTGTTGCTGCTGGGTTTGATCCTGGTGGCGTTGAATTTGCGCCCGGCGCTGTCGAGCTTGTCGCCGTTGCTCAGTGACGTGTCGGCCAGCCTGGGACTGTCGGCGGCCAAGGCCGGTCTGCTGACCACCTTGCCGGTGCTGTGCCTGGGGCTGTTCGCGCCGCTGGCGCCGATCCTGGCGCGGCGTTTTGGCGCCGAGCGGGTGGTGCTGGGGATTCTGCTGACACTGGCTGGCGGCATCATCCTGCGCAGTTCGTTTGGCGAAGCCGGGCTGTTCGCCGGCAGCCTGATCGCCGGTGCCAGCATCGGCATCATTGGCGTGTTGCTGCCGGGTATCGTCAAGCGCGATTTCGCCAGGCAGGCCGGCACCATGACCGGCGTCTACACCATGGCGCTGTGCCTGGGCGCGGCGTTGGCGGCGGGGGCCACGGTGCCGCTGAGTCACTACTTCGGTGACAGCTGGAACATCGGCCTGGGTTTCTGGATTGTGCCCGCGCTGGTGGCAGCGCTGTTCTGGTTGCCGCAGATTGGGCAAAAGCACGGTGCCCATCAAGTCGCCTATCGGGTGAAAGGCTTGCTACGCGATCCGCTGGCCTGGCAAGTGACCCTGTACATGGGCCTGCAATCATCCCTGGCCTATATCGTGTTTGGCTGGCTGCCCTCGATCCTGATCGACCGAGGCCTGAGTGCCACCGAAGCCGGGCTGGCGCTGTCCGGCTCGATCATCGTGCAGTTGCTCAGCGCGCTCACGGCGCCGTGGCTGGCCACCCGTGGCAAGGACCAGCGCCTGGCCATCGTGGTGGTGATGTTGTTGACCCTCGGCGGCCTGTTCGGTTGCCTGTTGGCGCCGCTCGACGGGTTGTGGGGCTGGGCGATCCTGCTGGGGCTGGGGCAGGGCGGTACGTTCAGCTTGGCGCTGACCTTGATCGTATTACGCTCGCGTGACTCCCACGTGGCCGCCAACCTGTCGGGCATGGCCCAGGGCATCGGCTACACGTTGGCGTCCATGGGCCCGCTGGCGGTGGGCGTGCTGCATGACTGGACCGGTGGCTGGGGCGCCACCGGCTGGGTGTTCGGCGTGATCGGCCTGGGCGCGATCATCGCCGGGTGTGGGGCGGGACGTGCCCTCTACGTGAGTGTCAGCAGCGAGAAGGTCTGACGTTGTAGGGGACAGAAACTCATAGGTACTTCACTGTTACCGTGACAGAGCCGTCGATGGGCACTTCCTCGGTCAAGGTCAGGGAGTTGGTCGGGGCGATGAACGGGGCGATGATCATGTCGGCGGCAAACAATCGGCCCGGTATGGGGGCCAGGACCGAGGTGTTGGCGAAGGACATAAGGCTGGTGGGTCGCAGAGAGTCGCCCTCTCGCCAGGTGGGGCCGCCGTCGAAGGATTCGATGATCATGGCAGGCGCCCCGTTGACCGTCGGCGATTCGAAGTAGGCATAGAACAAGCCGAGTTTCTGGTTACCGTTGATCAACCCCAGGCCGAAGCCTCCTACGGCCTCATAGTTGTAAGCCGATCCGGCGCGATTGTCCTGGCTGTACAGCGCCATAAGGGTATCCGACTCGCAGGTCACCTTGAATGGCATGGTGTGGGTTGGCAGCCGCGTAGGCGATGTTACCTTGAGATCCTTGGCGGACAGCTTGCCCATGTCGTACACGCCGCCGTTGGACATTTCAGGGGTGCAGGCACTCGGCGTGATTGAGCCCTTGACGCTCAGGTCAACGCTGGACGCGGCCACAGCATGGCCGGCGCCGGCCACCATCAATGCCAAGGCCAGCAAGTTACGGGTGTTACGCATGGTGTTGCTCCTAACTAGGGAAAATGAAACGTTTCAGGGATTACAGGTACACAACTTCCAGCGTCGCCGAACCGTCCATCGGTGTTTCCACACTCAGGTCCAGGTTCTGCCGGGCGTTGATCGTGGCTTCCAGCTTCAAGGTGCTGGTAAGGGTCTGGATTGCGGAGGGCCCGGCCATGCTGCCCGCCACATCGGTAAACCCCAGCAGGCTGCGTGAGCCGACATCGATGGGGTTGAGGTTGGAGGTGCGCCAGGCCAGGCCGCCCGTTGTGGATTCGGTGCCGTACGCCACAGCGAGGTCATCGACCACGGTCTGCTTGGGGTCGAAGCTCACCGAATACACGCCGATCTTGTTGCCGGCGGTATCCAGCCCCAAGCCGTAGAAAATCTCGCTGTTGACGTGTGCGGTGCCGTCGCGGTTGTCGCGCATGCGCAGGGCAAAGCGGCCGGCGGCGTTGCAGTTGACGGTGAGCGTCAGGTACTTGTGCGGCAGTCGCGTGCCATTGGTGAGGTTGAGGTCGTTGCGCGAGATCTTGCCGAAGTCCACCAGTCCGCCGCTGGATAACTGTGGCGTGCAGGCCATCGGTGTGATCAGGCCTTTGACGGTCAGTTCGGCGGTGGAAGCGGCGTGGGCGCTGCCAGACAGCAGCGCCAAGGCAATCAGGACGTTTTTCATGGGGTGTCACCTAGAGGTAGTTGATTTCGAGGGTGGCCGAGCCGTCGATGGGGACTTCTTCGGTCAGGGTCAGCGTGTTCGCCGGCGCGATCCTGGGGGTGATGAGCACGTCTGCGCTTAGCCGTTGGATCGGGGCCGGGGCCATGTTGGGGATGCCCCTGTCGGGGGTGAATGACGTTAGGAAAGTGGGCGAGAGAATGTCCGTCGGAGACCAGGAGGTCTGCCCTACAGAACCGATGGCAAACATCTCGGTGCCATCGGCCATGATCGATGGGAGGCGCAAGAGCATGCTGCCGACCTTTTCGTTGCCATTGATCAGGCCCAGGCCGAATTTGATGTTGTTGCCACTATCGAAATGGGTATTGGGCCGGTTGTCCCTGGGCTTCAGGGCCACCAGGGTCAAGGCCTCGCAGGCAAGCTCCAGGCGCAGGCTTTGGGCGCGAAGCTCGGTTGGCTGGTCAATGTTGAGATCCTTGGCCTGGATCTTGCCCAGGTCATATACACCGCCATTGGACAGGTGCGGGTTGCAGGCACTGGGGGTGATTGTCCCGGTGACATTCAGGTTCACGCTGGAAGCGGCATTGGCATATGAGCCGCCAAGTAGCAGTGAAAAGGCCGTCAGAGAAATCCAAAAAGGCATCATGGCTATGTTCCTAGAGATAGTTGAGTTCGAGGGTGGCGGCGCCGTCGAGTCGCACTTCGCTGCCCAGGTCCAATGTGCCCAGGGGGGCGAGTACGGCTTCCAGGCTGGCCGTGGCATTGAGCGTCTGAATCGCTTCGGGTCCGCTGGTACTCCCGGCGCTGGCGCTGAACCCCAGGTGGCGGCTGGTGCCAATCGCCATCGGGCCGGCACTGGCGCTGCTCCAGGGCAGGGCACCGGTGGGGGATTCGGTGCGATACAGCTGGGGCAAACTGTCGGCGGTGGTACGTGCGGGGTCGAACAGCAGCCGGTAGCGCCCGATTTTCTGCTGTTTGGCGTCGAGCCCCAGGCCGTAGGTGGTTTCGTCGGCGGGGCCGGTGGCCGAACCCTGGCGGTTGTCCTGTAACCGCAGGCTGAACCGGGTCGGCGCGTCACAGGTCACGCTGACCACGACGGGTTGTGCGCGCAGCGGTGTTTCCTGGTCGATGTTCAAGTCCATCACCGACAACTTGTGGAACTCCACCGTGCCGCCGTTGGACAGGCTGGGTGTGCAGGCCGCCGGGGCGAAGCGCGCTTGCAGGCGCAACGCCCGCGAGCGCCCGGCGTGGATCGCGTCGAACACGCCGCTGGTGTCCCAGGTCACCGCATCGCTGACGCGTGAGGCCGTTTCGTCCGCCCAGGCGCTGGCCTCGATCAGCAGCGACAAATTGCGCCCACTCACCGGGACGCCACCGCGCAACGGCACGATGCCGTGTTCCGGTCGCCAGTGCAGCGTCGTGCCCATGCTGACGGGCGGTTGGCCGCTGGCGGCGAGCAAGCCCACTTCTACCGACTGGCCGTCGAGTACCGCATCGCTGACCCGCAGGCTGTAGCTGCCGCGTTCAGTAAACCGGAAGCGCTCGGCACCCGCCGCCAGGCCGCGATAGAACAGGCTCATGTCCGTGGCGTTCGGGCAGTTGAGGTTCAGGCGCACACGCCGCTCCCCCAGCAACCGCTCGGCGGCAGGCGCCAACGCGACGGCGCGGTTCATCAGGCCGAAATCCAGCGTGGGTTCGCTCAGGTTCAGTTGGCATTCATCGGCGCCCCAGGCGTTGGCACCCAGCAGCAGACTCAGGGAAAGCAAGACGGGTTTGAGGCCCATGGTGATCGTCCTCATGCTTGGCACCGCGCCGGTGCGGTTTCGTAATACACCTCGGGGTCGCCGTGTTCCGGCAGTTCGAAGCTGAGGCGGCAACGGGGTTGGCCGGGGGCGCTGATCCACAGCGCGCGTCGGTCGAGCACGTCCGGTAGAAACACTTGGCTGCCTTCCTGGACCAGGGTCACGAACTCGCCGTCTGCGGTACTGACCGTGGCCCCACGGGGCAGCGGCTGGCCGTCGGGCGTGGTCACGTGCAGCAAGGCACGCCGGGTTAGGGCCACGCCGAATTCGACTTTGTCCACCGCGCCTCGCCCGGCCGACAGCACCGCCAAGCCATTGCTGATATCGGCGTTGCGCGGCAGCGAGCGGGTCTGCACTTCCACCGGGCTGCGGCCATAGGCACTGAGTTGCGGCACCACGGCCTGGCCTTGCCAATCGGTCCACACCGGGCCGCTTGGCGTGCTGACCTTGATCCCGGCCATGTCGCCCACCGACATGACCGCGAAGGTTTCGCGCACCGGGTACGGCGAGAAGGTCAAGCCGTCGCCGTGCAGTACCACGCCGCCGCGTGCGCCGCCCTGGTAGCTGGAGCGCTTGGCGTCGTTGCGTGTGTAGTTGAAGTCCAACTGGCTGTAATAGGGCAGCGCCGATACGCCTACGGACGACTCCACCTCGCGGTCGCGGCTGTCACGTTCAACGCCGACGCGGTAGGCAAATTGGTCATTGACCTGCTCGTTGAACCCGGCGCCGAGGCGATGTTCGCCGCCGGTGTTGCGCGCCCAGGCGCGAACCTGGCGACTGTCGCCGATGGGCACGCTGATGTTCAGGTAAATGCTGTCATCGCTCTGCTGCCGGCCGCCGACCTGCCATTCGGCGCTGGCGGAGACCGACACCCGGCCAACGTTGGTGCCCCACGACGCCAGTGCGCGGCTGCTGCTGTCGCCGGTATAGGACGACGAACGCGAGACCCCGGCACTGAAGGCCCCCAGCATCGGGTGCGCCCAGGACACCGTGGCACTCTGCTGGTCGCGATAGCGCGCGCGTTGTTGCTCGCGGGTGTCGGTGCGGTAGGTGGAGTCTTCCAGGTCGCGGTAACCGAACGAGCGCCAGGAGCCTGCGGTGGTGATGGCCCAGCGTTCGCCCAGGCGCTGCGACCACGACAGGTCGGTCTGTACCCCGCGTTCATTGCGCTGGCGCGTGGCCTGGGCCAACTGGCTGGAGAACTGCAACTGGCTGTCCTGCCAGGGTAGCCAGCCCAGGCTGATACCGGCGGCACGATAGTCTTCGGCCGCCAGCACACCGCCGCCAACGCTGACCTGCGGGTGCAGCGCGCCGCTCCAGCCGCCGCTGACCACCCAGGGTTCGGCACCCGCACCGTCGCCGACCTTGCGCACGCGCCCGGCGGCGACCGAGTAACCCGGCGCCGGCAAGCCCAGGCCGAGCATGGCCGCCGGAACGGTGAAGCGGCGTTCTTCGCCACTGGTTTCCTTGACCGTGACTTCCACGTCGGAACGGCTGTTCAAGCGCCGCACATCGGTGAGGGCAAAAGGCCCGGCGGGCACCACGGTGGAATGAATCAGCGTGCCGTTCTGGCGCACTTCCACTTGGGCGGGGCCGTTGGCGATACCGGTGATGGTCGCGCCCTGGTTCTGGTCCTGCAACGCGGTTTCGGTGAGCACCTGGGCGCCGGTGATCTGCGCGCCGGCCAGCACCGGGTTGTACAGGTTGATCTGCCCGGCCTGGAATACCGCCTGTTGTTCGGCGAAGGTGCGCTGGGCGTAGGCGTCAAGGTGGGTGGTGCGCGACGTCTTGTCTTGCCAGGTGCGCACCTGGCGGCTGCGCACGATCCAGTCGCCGGCGTTGAAACCGACCTCGGTGTTGGCCGAGCCGAAGCGGCTGGTGTCGTCGCCGTACTCGTTGTACAGGCCGGTGAGGTCGTAGTTGAGCAGGCCGGCGAAGCCGCCGGTCTGGTAGCCGGACACGTCCTGCATGGCCGGGCGCAGGGCGTTGGTGGGCACGATCAGCGCCAGGCCGAGGCTGGCCGGGTCTTGTTCGATCACGGTCTGCGGGTAGGCCTCGAGGAAGGCATGGCAGTCGGCAGCGTCCGCCGGCATGCGCAATTGGCCGGCGTCCAGCAGGGCCTGGTTGAAACACAATGCGCCCTGTTCGTCGAACAGCACATCGATACGCCCACGCCGCTGGCCGTTCACGTTCAGGTTGAGGGCGTGGCGGCCGGCGGCGAAACGTGGCGCTTCCAGCAGCAGATTGGCCAGCTGCGGGTCGATACCGCGCTGGGACAAGGTTTGCGGGTCGAACGAGCCGGCGTTTTCGTCCGCCAGCGTTTCACCCGCCGGCAGCGTGGCGCCGAGGGTCAACGCCAGGCCGGCCAACACCCGGCGCAGGTGTGGCGATAGAACGTCAGGCACGGCTGCGCCGTCGCGATCAGTGATTACTGTGCTCACAAGTCGTACTCGAAGAGTGGAGCAGGCCTGCACCGATCCGTCGGTGCGACAGGCTCCTGGTGGCCTTCAATGGGAAGCCACTTCGTTATCAGGGCGCCGGAATCCTTCCCTCCGGCGCTGCGATCAAAGGGTGATCGGTGCTTGGTACGGGTCCACGGCAAAGCCGTAGACGGTGGCCGGCTGCAACTGCACGGTGCTCGCCTGGGCCTGGCTGGCGGCGACACTGAGGGTCTCTCCCGGCAGCACGTAGGTGCGTGGCAACAAGGCCGAGCCGTTGCCCGGCAGCAGCTTCAGTTCCTGGGCCAGGCGCACCACGTAGGGCGTGGGGTTATGCACACTCAGTTGCTGGTTTTTCAGGCTCCAGGTCAGCCCGGTCCAGGGCGTGCGATTGGGTGCCAGGCCCTTGGGGTGCAGGATCACCGGCAGGTTCTGGCGCACCGTCACGCCGACCCGCGCATGCCCGGCCTGGCCCGCTGCGCGGCCCTGGGGCATGCCCTCGAAGATCACCCGCTTGAGGCGTTGGGTAGTCAGCGGCGTGGGCGATTGCAGGATGAAGCGGATCAGTTGGCTCTTGGATGGCTCGACCCGGGTCAACGGCGGCGTGACGAACAGCAGCGGTGCCGGGTCCTCCGGGATGTCTTCCAGGGTCACGTGCAGGAGGGCCAGCTTGGAGTCGGTGTTGGTCACCGACACCGAGGCTTCGCCGTCGGCTTCGTTGACGATCACCACCGAAGTGTCCGGCACCATGCCGTCGGCCAGTACCAGGGTGGGGCCCCACAGTGTCAGGGCGACTGCACCGAGGTACAGGCCCGCATAGCGTACGAAGTTGAACATCCGGCTGAACAAGGCGATTCGAGGAAGAGGAAACATGACTACAAGTACCTCAGGTCTAGCACGATGGAGCCGTCCAACGGCACCTCTTGGTCGAGGGTCAGGTAGGCGGCGGCGTTGATGGAGGTGTTGATTTGCAGGGTGGCGGTGACCATGCGATGCGCGGCAGGCACGAGGGTGCCGGGAGGCGCGAAGCCCATGTAGGTGTCCGGGTAGGCATTGGACTCGGGGAACCACGTCAGGCCCTGGTTGCTGGAGGCCAGCACCAGTACGCGCTGGTTGTCACCGGTGGCCTCGCGAATCGCCAGGGCCACCGAGCCCAGGCGTTCGGTCGGCGCATGGACGTTGTTGCCCAGGCCGTAATAGAACCCTGGCCCTACGGACGACGCGGCGCGGTTATCCACGCCCACCAGCACAAACAGCACCGGCTCGTTGCAGCTCACGGTCAGTTCCCGGTGCTGGGTGGGCAGCTGCGTGAACTCGTAGAGGTTGAGGGAGCGCGCCGGAACACGCCCGTAATCGACGATGCCGTCGGGGTTCAAGGTCGGCGTGCAGGCACTGGGGGTGATGATGCCGGTCAGTGACACTTCGACCGTCGAGGCGCACAGGGCGGGGGTGGCGGTCAGGCAAAGACCGAGCATCATCAAACGGCGTGAGAGCGTGTTCATGGTCTGTGGTTGGAACCGTGGTTGAGAAGACATCCGTGATAACGACGGTGGGCGCAAGGCAGTGCGTTGCGCCCGTATTCCGTTACAGGTATTTGACGGTCAAGGTGACGGAACCGTCGATGGGCACCTCTTCGGTCAAGGTCAGGCCGCTGGCGGGTGCGATGCTCGGTGAGGCGGTCATGTTGGCGGTGAGAACCTGTACCGGCGTTGGTGCCAGGGTGGTGTTGTCGGCAACCGAGAGAATGCCGCCGGTGGCGAAATTGACTTCCTGGGTCCAGGTGGAGCCGCCGTCTACCGAACCGATCACGCGTCCGGCATTTCCGTCTGCGGACGGCGCGGAAAGCCATACCTCAAGAAAGCCCAGCTTTTCGGTGCCGTTGATCAGGCCCAGGCCAAAGCGTGACGGGATATTGTCGGAACTCGAGCCGGCACGGTTGTCATGGGGCTCGATCGCCATCAGCGTCGCGGCGTCGCAGGTGACCGTCAGTTGCAGGGTGTGTTCGCCCAGGTTGGTGTGGTCGTCGGCCTTGAGATCCTTCGCAGAAATCTTGCCAATATCAACGTTGCCACCGTTGGGCAAGGTCGGTTCACAAGCGCTCGGCGTGATCAGCCCTTTCACGGTCAAGTCGACGCTGGACGCCGCCAGCGCATTGCCGGCGGTGGTGAGCAGAAGGGCGGTGAACAGGGCGTTCAGGGACTTACTCATGGTGTTGCTCCTAGCAGGGGAAAAAATCAAGGAAACGGCGGCTTACCAGTACTTCAGTTGCAGCGTGGCCTGGCCGTCGATGGGCACCTCATCGAGCAGGGTCAGGTCGGTGGCGGGCACGATGATGGTGAACGCGCGCAGGCGAGCGCTCAGGGTTTTCAGGGCGATGGGGGTATTGGGGCCGTCGAGTGCGGCAAACGAGGTCAGCGCCTCGTGCCCCAGGTAGATCGACGTGGACCAGTTGGCTCCGCCATTGCGCGAGGTGATGACCTTGACGGGGATGTCATCGGCCACCGGGTCGAACAGCGAGAACGCCACGCTGCCCAGTTTCTCGTCCTCATGGGTCTTGCCCAGGCCGTGGTGCGCCGGGTTGATGGCAGAGGTCCCCGCCCGGTTGTCCACGGTGGTCAAGGTGAAAAAGGTGTCACCCTCGCACTGCACTTCCAGGCGCATCTCGGCAGGGTTGAGCCGCGTCGGGATGCTGTGTTCCAGGTCTCTGGCGGTCATCTTGCCGTGGTCGATCACGCCACCATTGGTCAGGCTGGGCGTGCACGAGCTGGGGGTGATGCGCCCGGAGACATTCAGGTGGGTGTCGCTGGCGGCGAATGCGCCGGGCGCACAGGCTGCGAGCAACAGGGCGAGGGTGGGTTTGTCCATGGGCACAGGTCCTTGTGGGTGTGGGCGTCGGTTTCGGTTCAATCAGCGCCGGGACGGCGAGAACCACCGCCGGCGCAGGCGCTGTTCAGGGCTCAGAGGTACATCAGGTCCAGCGTGGCGCTGCCGTCCAGGGGCACTTCTGCGGTAAGGGTCAGGTCTCGGGTGGGCGCGATACTGGTGGCTATCCGCAGGTCAACCGTCACGTTGCGCAACGGCTTCGGCGTTGGGGTATCGCCAAATGCACTCCAGTAGTCGTGGCCCATGTAACTGCCGTCGGGGTTCGCTATCCAGGTCGCGCCGGAGTCGTCGGAGAACAGGGGGTAGACCGGAATGTCGGCGACCGGGTTGAGCAGGTCTATCCGATATTTGCCCAGCTTCTGGTCGCCGTTGATCAGGCCCAGGCCGTAGTAGTAGCCCTGGGCGGTGCTGGCCGATCCAAAGCGGTTGTCCCGGGTATTGAGGGCGAACAGGGTCTGCGCTTCACACGCCACATTCAGTTGCAGCGTGACGCGAGGCAGGAAGGTGACGCGGTCAATGGACAGATCCTTGGCAGCGATCTTGCCGTAGTCGATGGCGCCGTCCTGGGACAGCGTGGTATCGCACGCACTGGGCGTGATGCTGCCTTTTACGTTCAAGTCCACGCTGCTGGCGGCCAGCGTCCACGTGCTGTGTGCGATCAAAATCGCCCCGACCAGGGCGGCGAAAGAAGTTTTCATATCAGCAGGTATTCCTATGCAAGGGCTTCGGGACAGATAAGCGCGGGGAAGTTGCCCAGGGTTTTATGGTTTTGGCGGGCACGCGCTGCTTCAGGGAAAAGCGGGAGGGAATTTATCGCCGGGACGAAGCGGCGAAAATGCAACTATTACGAATGACAGGGTGGCAATGACAAAAAGGGCTTGTTTAGTGAAATAGCGTCGTTTAATGCGGGGGGAGGGGGCTTTGTCGTAGTTGTTGTATCGCGCTGTTTAATTCGTTCGGATATTTTTTCGCGCTCTTTGATGACTGTGATTCATTCATTTGGATTGGGGTGATCGTCCTGCTGCGAAAAGTTCGGGTGCGGCCGGTGCATGGCCGGCCGGTTGAGCTGATCGCTCTCTGCATGAGGGCACCATGGCGCACCACTTACCTGAACGAGGCTTGCGCGCGCCGCCGAGCCATTGGCCCCATGCCCGGGTATTGGTGGTGGATGACCACGGTACCTACCGCCTGCTGATGGGCTCATTGCTGACAAAACTCGGCGTGGCTCATCACTGTTGCAGCGACGGACGAATGGCGTTGGATGTGCTGAATGTCGAGCGTTTCGACTTGGTGATCAGCGATTGCCGGATGCCGGTCATGGACGGCTACGCGATGACCCGTGAGCTGCGTCGGCGCGAAAAAGCCGAAGGCCGTCCACCCGTTACGGTACTGGCCTTGACGGCCAGCCTGGGGCCGGAAGACATCCGTCGCTGTATGGCGTGCGGAATGGACGGCTGGTTGCACAAGCCGATCGGTTTCGCACAACTGCGCAAGGTTTTGCACTGCTGGCTGGCGCCACCGAACTCAGGCGGCAATGCCGCCAAGTGCATGGAGGTCACGGTTGTGCCCCGCGGCACGTTCCCCAGCCGCGCCAGCCTGATCGAAGCCTTTGGGAGCTGGGAGGTGGTGGCGCCGATGTTGTTCAGCCTGATCGAGGAAGCCCATGCCGACCTGGCGGTGCTGGCCGCCGCCCAAGCCACACTCGATGCCAGCCAGGCTGCGCAGTGTCTGCATCGTCTGGCGGGCAGTGTGGCGTTTGTGGGGGAAACCGGCCTGGAGAACAGCGCGGTCGCGTTGATCAATGCAGTGCAGGTCTGCGGTGTGAGGCTGAACCAGGCCGGCCTGGATGGCTACCGGCAGAGCGTTGAGCGCTATCTGGATTACTTGGCACGACTTTGAAGGAATTTATACCTCTGTCATGTAGTACGTTTCCGTAAGTGTGTTCTCTTAATTATGTAGGGATTAAGCGTAGCGCTTAAAACCGGGGGGTAACGCTGAGTGGATGACTTATTTCCTGTTGTTGCAAAAACACGATCGCGGTATTTTGCTGGTCTCAAACTGCCATCATGGAATGCCCGATGATTCGCATCATTATTGCTGACGATCACCCCATAGTTCGCGTAGGTCAAAAAGTGGTGATAGAGGCGAGCGGAAAGTGCAAGGTCGTGGCCGAAGCCGATGGCCCTGACCAACTTCTGGAGTTGATAGAACGTATTCCGTGCGACGTGATCGTGACTGATTTCGCCATGCCCGGTAATCAACAAGCAGACGGTTACGGGCTATTGGGTTTATTGCATCGCAAGTACCCCGACGTGCCCGTGATTCTGGTGACCATGTTCGCCAATATCGCCACCCTGCGCGCTGCGTTCGGCCATGGCGCGCGAGGCGTTATTGCCAAGAGTGCATCCGCCAGAGAGTTGCCGCAGGCGCTGATGACCGTGGTGCAGGGGCGCCAGTTCGTCAGCGAATGCCTGCGCTTGCAGCTGGATCAGGCCTGCCTGGCGCAACCGACCAAGGCGCCGACATTGTCGGGCAAAGAACAGGAAGTGGTGCGCATGTTGGCCAGCGGCATGACCGTCAGCCAGATTGCCGCGCGGGTCAATCGCAGTATTTCGACGATCAGCAAACAGAAGAGTACGGCGATGCATCGGTTGTGTATTTCCACGGATGTGGATCTGTTTGCCTATGCACGGGATGCGGGAATGGTTCCTTGAGTCAAGTGCGCGGCCGACTATATCCGTGCGCATTGAAGTTGATATAAGTCGCGCCGTTATTGGTGTGGCATGGGTATTCGTAAAATGTGTATTGGGTGCCGTGTGGTTGCGCGATAAAGTTCACAAATGTTTTGGTGTTACTGGCGCCTTGGCATAACCCCCTGGTCTAACTACAGAGTCGTAATTGTTGGCGAGCCTGGTGCAGTCGTGTGCCGATGCTCGTCAACTAAAACCCACTCGAACGAGTACTTAGTATATGAAAATGTTGATTAACGTGATGGCCGCCGCCATCGCGCTGGGCGGTGTCGTCCCGGTATTGGCGGCGTCCAGTGTGGATGTGAACGTCAAGGGCAGTATTACGCCGGCAGCGTGTACGCCGGCCTTGTCCGGCGGCGGCGTGGTGGACCACGGCAAGATATCGCGCAAGGACTTGAACCAGGGAAATGTGCCCACTGCACTGCCGGTGGCGACACTGCGCTTGAGTGTCGAATGCGCCGCGCCGACACTGATCGCGATCAAAAGTCGCGATAATCGCGCCGGTAGTTCTGGCGAGGAGTTCATCGGTAAGCGGGAAAATTTTGGCCTGGGCCTGGTCGATGGCAACAAGAAGGTCGGTTGGTACTTGTTGAAAACCCTGAATGGGCAGGCCGATGGTGTTGATCGACCGATGATTGAATCGGACGATGGCGCGAGTTGGTCGGACGCCACTCACCCCGACTTGGTGTGGCAGGTCGCGGGCATGCGCAGCTTGAGTGAAAGCGCGGGTAGCGATGCGGTGCCGTTGCCACTCAAGGCAATGTCGATGGATGTGCGGGTCGAGACCATGATCGTCAGGTTGCAATACCTGCCGTCGCTGGGAGAGGAGATTCCCCTGGACGGCAGCGCCACCCTCGACGTCGTCTACCTCTGACCCCACCCCCCTTATTGACAAGGTAAATGGGCATGGCTTTCCACCCATGCGCAGCTTATCGTGCAGCCCTGATAACACTGAATCACGGAGCCTGCCCATGAGTGATGTCCACGACGCCCTGATCAACCGCTTCTACCAGGCCTTCCAGCGCCTGGACGCCGAGGCCATGGCCGCCTGCTATACCGATGACGTGGTGTTCAGCGATCCGGCCTTCGGCGAACTGCGCGGGCGTGATGCCGGCGATATGTGGCGCATGCTCACCACCCGCGCCAAGGATTTCTCCCTGACCTTCGACAGCGTGCGCAGCGATGAGCGCGGCGGCAGTGCGCATTGGGTGGCCACCTATCTGTTCAGCGCCACCGGCAATACGGTGGTCAACGATATCCAGGCGCGCTTCGTGTTTCGCGACGGCAAGATCAGCGAACACCACGACAGCTTCGACCTGTGGCGCTGGTCGCGTCAGGCCCTGGGCACCAAGGGCCTGTTGCTGGGCTGGACGCCCATCGTCAAAAACGCCGTGCGAGCCCAGGCGCTGCGCGGTTTGAAGGCATTCCAGGCCAGTCGTTGATAAGCTTGGCGCTCTTCTGGTTTTGCTGAACTGACCTGTGACTGATCCTTCTGAACCCAAACCCTGGTTTGTCTACCTGGTTCGCGCCGCGAATGGCTCGCTGTATTGCGGCATCAGCAATGACCCGGTGCGCCGTTTTGCGATGCACCAGAGCGGCAAGGGCGCGCGGTTTTTCCTGTCCAGCCCGGCCGTGGCGCTGGTGTACACCGAGCAATGTGCAAGCAAGGCCGAGGCGCTGCGCCAGGAACGGCTGATCAAGAAATTGAAGAAAAGCGCCAAGGAATGCCTGGCGGCCAGTGACTCATTGATTTGACTGATGGGTTCCCATCGTCCCCAAGCGAGATTTTGCAGGCTAAGCTAGCGGCTCACTTCTAGAGCGGAGTCCGGCATGTCTGAGTTGATCCTGCACCACTACCCGCAATCCCCCTTCGCGGAAAAAGCCCGTCTGTTGCTGGGCTTCAAGGGCTTGTCCTGGCATTCGGTGCTGATTCCGCCGGTGATGCCCAAGCCGGATTTCACTGCCCTCACCGGCGGCTATCGCAAGACCCCGGTGCTGCAAGTGGGCGCGGATATCTACTGCGACACGGCCTTGATCGCCCGGCGCCTGGAGCAGGAAAAATCCGCCCCGGCGCTGTTTCCCCAAGGTTTGGAACTGGTCACTCAGGGCTTCGCTGCCTGGGCCGATTCGGTGGTGTTTTCCCATGCGGTGGCGCTGGTGTTCCAGCCCGAATCCCTGGCGGTGAAATTCGCCAAGGTGCCGCCAGAAATGCTCCAGGTGCTGGTGGCCGACCGCGGCAAACTGTTCAGCGGTGGCACGGCGACACGTGTGCAATTGGACCAGGCCCTGCACCAATGGCCGGCGATTGTCAGCCGCATCGATCAGCAATTGCAGCACCAGGCCGGGGACTTCCTGTTCGGCGAGCCTTCGATTGCCGACTTCTCCCTGGCTCACCCGTTGTGGTTCCTCAAAGGCTCTTCCGTGACTGCGCCGCTGGTGGATGCTTATCCTGCCGTCGCCGCCTGGCTGGACCGCGTGTTGAGTTTCGGCCATGGCACGTCCACCCAGATGAGCGCCGAGCAGGCCCTGGAAATTTCGCGCAACGCCACGCCGGCCAATCTGCCGGATGAAGTGTTCGCGGACTTGAATGGCTTCGCCCCAGGCCAGCAGGTGACTGTCAGCGCTACCGATTACGGCACCGACCCCGTCGCTGGCGAACTGCTGTTTGCCGGGCGCGAAGAGCTGATCCTGCGCCGTACCGACGAACGCGCCGGCACCGTGCATGTGCATTTCCCACGCATGGGTTTCCGCATTCAGGCGCAATAAGATCGTCCCCACGCTCCGCGTGGGAACGCATCCCCCGACGCTCCGCGTCGTACTCTCGAAAATATTTGCAGATTTATGTGAGGTAAACCCGCGGCCCATCCGTGTAGTGCTTGAAACTGCGATCAATTCGCATTAACAGCGTTTTCTACACGGGTTCTCACAGCATGAAGTTGACGGCGGGCGGTTGGGTTAAACAGTGGCTGGGAGCCTCGGTCTTGGCGGTCTCGGGGTTGGCATTGCTGCCCCTGGCCGTGGCGCAGGCGCAGGAACAACAAAGCGCCCGGTTCAACTTTGCCCTGGCAGCCAAGCCGCTGCCCCAGGCCCTGAGCGATTTCAGCCGGGTCACCGGGATCAGCGTGATCTACACCGACGAAGCGCCTTATGGCCTCAAGGCCCCGGCCGTCAGCGGGCAGATGAGCGCGCCCCAGGCCCTGCAACGCCTGCTCGGCAACTCGGGCTTCACCTTCCGCCAGATCGATGCGCGCACCCTCGCACTGGAACCGCTGCCCACCGAAGGCGCGGTCAACCTCGGCGCCACCACCATCAGCGGCGTCGACCAGCAGACCCAGGACAGCACCAGCTACCAGCCGCCGCCCACCAGTTCGGTGATGCGCTCCAAGGCGCTGCTGCTGGAAACCCCGCAAACCGTCAACGTCGTCCCCGCCCAAGTGCTGCGCGACCAGACCCCACGCAACCTGGATGACGCCCTCGGCAATATCAGCGGCATCACCCAGGCCAATACCCTTGCCAGCACCCAGGACGCGGTGATGCTGCGCGGCTTTGGCGACAACCGTAACGGTTCGATCATGCGCGACGGCATGCCGGTGGTGCAGGGCCGTGCGCTGAACGCCACGGCCGAGCGCGTCGAAGTGCTCAAGGGCCCGTCGTCGTTGCTGTACGGCATCCAGGACCCGGGCGGCGTGGTCAATATCGTCAGTAAAAAGCCGGAACTGGTGCAGTCCACCGCCCTGACCGTGCGCGGCTCCACCTTTGGCGGCGGCAAGAACGGCAGCGGCGGCAGCCTCGACACCACCGGGCCGATTGGCGACAGCGGCCTGGCTTACCGGCTGATCGTCGACCATGAAGACGAAGACTACTGGCGCAACTTCGGCACCCACCGCGAGACGCTGGTGGCGCCGTCCCTGGCCTGGTACGGCGACAACACCAAGTTGCTGTTTGCCTACGAGCACCGCGAGTTCCTCTCGCCGTTCGACCGTGGCACCGCCATCGACAAGTCCAACCACCCGCTGGACATCCCGTCCACCCGCCGTCTGGACGAGCCCTTCAACAACATGGAAGGCCGCTCCGACCTGTACCGCTTCGAAGCCGACCACGACCTCAACGACGACTGGAAGGCCCACTTCGGCTACAGCTGGAACCGCGAAACCTACGACGCCAGCCAAGTGCGCGTCAGCGCAGTGGCCACCGACGGCACTCTGACCCGCAAGATGGACGGCACCAAAGGCGCGATCACCACCGACCGCTTCACCACCGCCAGCCTCGAAGGCAAGGTCAACGTGTTCGGCCTGCAGAACGACCTGGTGTTCGGCATGGATGATGAGTACCGCAAGATCTACCGCGCCGACCTGATCCGCCAGAACTCGCGTGGCTCGTTCAACTACTACAACCCGGTCTACGGCAACGAAGTCGCCGGCACCACCGTCAGCGCCGCCGACAGCGCCCAGACCGACCTGCTGCGCAGCGACTCGCTGTTCTTCCAGGACGCGATCCACCTCACCGACCAGTGGATCTTCGTCGCCGGTGCGCGCTACCAGATGTACGACCAATACGCCGGCAAGGGCGTGCCGTTCAAGGCCAACACCAACGGTAACGGCCAGGCCTGGGTACCGCGTGCGGGCCTGGTGTATCGCTACACCGACGAGCTGTCCTTCTACGGCAGCTACACCGAATCGTTCAAGCCCAACTCCACCATTGCTGCCCTGGCCGATGGCAGCAAGTTGACCGGTGACCTGACACCCGAGGAATCCAAGTCCTGGGAACTGGGGGCCAAGCTCGATATTCCTGGGCGCATCACTGCCAGCGCGGCGCTGTTCAATATCGACAAGCGCAATGTGTTGGTTTCCGTCGGCTCTGGCGCGAATACCATCTACAGCATTGCCGGCCAAGTGCGTTCTCGTGGCCTGGAACTGGACGCCAGCGGCCAGTTGACCGACCAGTGGAGCGTGATCGGCAGCTATGCCTACACCGACGCCGAAGACGTCAAGGACAAGGATCCGACCCTGGAGGGCAACCGCCTGCAAAACGTCGCCAAGCACACCGGCTCGTTGTCGGTGGCGTACGACTTCGGCAGCATTTTCGGCGGCGACCAGTTGCGTATGGGCACTGGCGCCCGCTACGTCGGCGAGCGCGCAGGCGACGCGGCCAACGACTTCACCCTGCCGGGCTACACCGTGGCGGACGCGTTTGCCACCTACGACACCAAGATCGACGGGCAGAAGGTCAAGTTCCAGCTCAACGTGAAGAACCTGTTCGACCGCACCTACTACACCTCGGCGGCCAGCCGCCTGTTTGTGTCGATTGGCGATGCGCGGCAGTTCTCGGTGTCCAGCACCCTGGAGTTCTAAGCCTGACGCCTGTGGTGAGGGAGCTTGCTCCCGCTGGACTGCGCAGCAGTCCCAGTCTTTTAAACAAAGAGCTGGGGCCGCTTCGCGCCCCAGCGGGAGCAAGCTCCCTCGCCACAGGGGGAGCGAGCTGGTAGCGTTGCCGCATTGATTTTTCGCGGAAACCCAGCACCGATGCAATTTGCAAAGTTGATCTATACCAGCGCACTCCTGTTTTTACTGAGTGGTTGCGCCAGCGTTTCGCAGACAGCCACCCAGTCCTCCCTCGACCAACTCTTGGCCGACCCGGCGCTGCACGGCGCCACGGTGTCGCTGACGGTGCGCGATGCCCGCAGCGGCACCACGCTTTATCAGCACAACCCGCGCACGCGGCTGGTGCCGGCCTCCAACCTCAAGTTGCTGACCACCGCGGCGGCGATGGATGTGCTGGGTCCGCAGTACCGTTTTGCCACCCAGCTGTTGAGCAACGGCGCGCAGCAGGGCGAGCGCCTCGGCGGCAATCTCTACCTGCGCGGCCTGGGCGACCCGACCCTGCAATTCGCCGATTACCAGGCCCTGGCCGCACAACTGGCGAGCACAGGCATCCGCCAGGTGCAGGGCGACCTGGTGTTCGATGACACCTGGTTTGACGCCGAACGGCTGGGCGTCGACTGGTCCCACGATGACGAAAGCACCTACTACGGCGCGCAGATTTCGGCGCTGACCGTGTCACCCAATGCGGATTTCGATGCAGGCACCGTGCTGGTCACGGCCAAGGCGCCGGTGCGGGCTGGCCAGCCCGTGGCGGTGACGATCTTCCCGCCCACCGACTACCTGCAACTGAGCAACCGCGCCATCAGCGGGCCGGGCAACACCTACGGGATCAACCGTCGCCACGGCACCAACCTGTTGCAACTCAGCGGCGCGGTGGCGCCGGGCAAGCAGAGCAGGCAACTGGTGAGCGTGTGGGAACCGACGCAACTGGTGGCCAACCTGTTCGAGCAGGCGCTGGCGCAGCAGGGCATCACCGTGCTCGGCCGTCGCGTGATGGGCGGCGCCAGCCCGGCCACGGCGAACGTGCTGGCCGAGCATCAGTCGGCACCGTTGCAGGCACTGATTGCGCCGCTGCTCAAGCTGTCGAACAACAACATGTCCGAAGCCTTGCTCAAGGCCATGGGCCGCAAGACCTCGAATGCCGGGACGGCGTCGGCCGGCGTGGCGGCGGTGGTGGGCTTCATGCAGCGCCAGGGGCTGGATACGACGATGTTGAGGCAGGTGGACGGCTCGGGCCTGTCGCGGATGAACCTGGTGTCTTCGCAAACCCTCACCGACCTGTTGCTGGCCGCAAGCAAACAGCCGTGGTTCGACGCCTGGTACACCGCGCTGCCAATTGCCGGCAACCGCGACCGCATGACCGGCGGCAGCCTGCGCTGGCGTCTGCGCAAGACCCCGGCGGCCGATAACCTGCACGCCAAGACCGGCTCCATGGCCGGCGTTTCCTCATTGGGTGGCTACATCACCGACGCCCACGGGCGCCGCCTGGTGTTCTCGATGATCAGCAACAACTACCTGGCCAGTGGCGCGCAGATCAAGGCCCTGGAAAACCGCGTCGCATTGACCCTGGCCAACTGGTGACTCAGGGCTGATAACCCATGCGCCAACTCACGGCCCGGGTCGCCGCCAGCAAGTGCTGCGCCGCCGGGCCGTCTTCGTCGGCGTGGAACAATGAGGTGGGGCCGACCACGGTCATGACTGCCGCGACTTGCCCGACGGCGTTGAACACCGGCGCCGACAACGCGTCCACACCCGGCATGAGCAAGCCATGCACAAAGTGCAGGCCACGGTTGCGGATCTGTTCGCACATGGTGGCGTAGGCCTGATCGTCGGCCAGGGCGTGGGCGATTCCGGCCTCGATCTCGCGCGCCCTCAGATCCACCGTCTCCCGCGACGGCAGGAAAGCGCTGAACACCAATCCCGTGGACGAACTGAGCAGCGGCAACACCGAACCCAGTTGCGTCACCACGGTGATCGCACGCACGGCGGGCTCGATATGCACCACGGTCGCGCCCTGGTTGCCCCATACCGCCAGAAAGCAGGTTTCATTCAATTCATCGCGCAGCTCGGCCAGGGGCAGGGCGCCGACCTTCAGTACGTCCATGCTGCCCAGCGCGGCCAAGCCCACGCGCAACGCTTCGCGGCCGAGGCCGTAATGGTTGGTGGCGGTGTTCTGTTCGGCAAACCCCGAGGCGATCAACGCCTGCAAATAGCGATGCACCTTGCTCGCGGGCATCTGCACATGCTCGGCCAGGCGCGACAGCGAAGTGGCCGGCGACAGTTCAGCCAGGGCCTTGAGGATATCGGTGCCCACTTCGGCCGAGCGGACTTTCTGTTTACCGGTGTCGCGGGGCTTTTCCATGGAAGGGCGAGAATCCGAGAGATGAATGGGCGTCTTTATAGCTTGACGGTCGATAGTGATCAAATTACGTTATGCGTAACTGGATTACGATAAAAACAACTTCCGCGTAGAGGATGATCCATGAACCTCGAATACCTGTCGGGCTTCGGCAACGAATTCGCCAGCGAAGCCCTGCCCGGCGCATTGCCGGTCGGCCAGAACTCCCCGCAACAAGCGCCCTACGGGCTGTACACCGAACTCTTCTCCGGCACGGCCTTCACCATGGTCCGCAGCGAAGCCCGGCGCACCTGGCTGTACCGCATCCAGCCGTCGGCCAATCACCCGGCGTTTAGCAAGCTGGAGCGGCAACTGGCCGGTGGGCCGCTGGGGGCGGTAACGCCGAACCGCTTGCGCTGGAACCCGTTGGATATTCCCGCTGAGCCGACGGATTTCATCGACGGTCTGGTCGGCATGGTTGCCAATTCCGGGTCGGAAAAACCTTCAGGCATCAGCATCCACCACTACTGCGCCAACCGCTCGATGGAGCGCGTGTTCTTCAACGCCGATGGCGAACTGCTGATCGTCCCCGAGCAAGGGCGCCTGCGCATCGCCACCGAACTGGGCGTGCTGGACGTGGAGCCGCTGGAAATCGTCGTGCTGCCCCGTGGCCTCAAATTCCGCGTCGAACTGCTGGACGCCCAGGCGCGCGGCTATGTCGCGGAAAACCACGGCGCACCGCTGCGCCTGCCGGACCTCGGCCCCATCGGCAGCAACGGCCTGGCCAACCCGCGGGATTTCCTCACGCCGGTGGCGCACTACGAAGACCTGAAACAGCCTACAACCCTGGTGCAGAAATTCCTCGGCGAACTGTGGGCTTGCGAGCTCGACCATTCGCCGCTCAACGTGGTCGCCTGGCACGGCAACAACGTGCCGTACAAATACGACCTGCGCCGCTTCAACACCATCGGCACGGTCAGTTTCGATCACCCGGACCCGTCGATCTTCACCGTGTTGACCTCGCCCACCAGCGTGCACGGCCTGGCCAACCTCGACTTCGTGATCTTCCCGCCGCGCTGGATGGTGGCCGAGAACACCTTCAGACCGCCGTGGTTCCACCGCAATCTGATGAACGAATACATGGGCCTGATCCAGGGCGCCTACGACGCCAAGGCCGAAGGTTTCCTGCCCGGTGGCGCGTCGCTGCACAGCTGCATGAGCGCCCACGGCCCCGACGGCGAAACCTGCACCAAGGCGATCAACGTCGAGCTGGCGCCGCACAAGATCGACAACACCATGGCCTTCATGTTCGAGACCAGCCAAGTGCTGCGCCCGACCCGGTTCGCCCTGGACTGCCCGCAACTGCAACCCGCTTACGATGCGTGCTGGGCCTCGTTGCCCGTCACGTTCAACCCGAATCGGAGATAACCCATGACTCAGTCCCCTTCTACCCGCAGCTGGGTGGCCTCCGCCAACGGTCACGCTGACTTCCCACTGCAAAACCTGCCGCTGGGTGTGTTCAGCATCGACGGCTCGGCACCGCGCAGCGGCGTGGCGATTGGTGATGCGATCCTCGATCTGCATGCGGCCATCGACGCGTTCGAAGGCGAGGCGCGCCGCGCTGTCGAAGCCACTGCCGGTGGCCAGTTGAACGCGTTTTTCGAGCTGGGCCGTGGCCCGCGCGTGGCCTTGCGTGAACGCCTGCTGGAGCTGCTCGCCGAGGGCAGCCCGCTGCAATCCCGTGAAGCCCAGGTGCTGCACCGCGCTGCCGATTGCCAGATGCATGTACCGGCGCGCATCAACGACTACACCGACTTCTACGTCGGTATCGAACATGCGCAGAACGTCGGCAAACTGTTCCGCCCGGACAACCCGCTGCTGCCGAACTACAAGTACGTGCCGATTGGTTATCACGGGCGTGCTTCGACCATTCGCCCGTCGGGTGTTGATGTACGCCGCCCTAAAGGCCAGACCCTGCCTGCCGGTCACACGGAGCCGACGTTCGGCCCGTGCGCCCGCCTGGACTACGAACTGGAACTGGGCATCTGGATCGGCCAGGGCAATGCCATGGGCGACTCGATTGCGATTGGCGACGCCGCCGAACATATCGCCGGTTTCTGCCTGCTCAACGACTGGTCGGCGCGGGATATCCAGGCCTGGGAATACCAGCCGCTGGGGCCGTTCCTGTCGAAAAGTTTCATCACCACCATCTCCCCGTGGGTCGTCACCGCCGAAGCCCTGGAGCCGTTCCGCAAGGCCCAGCCGGCGCGTCCCGCAGGCGATCCACAACCGCTGCCGTACCTGCTGGACAAACGTGACCAGGCCGCTGGCGCGCTGGATATCGAGCTGGAAGTGCTGCTGACCACCGCCGCGATGCGCGAGCAGAACCTGCCGGCCCATCGTCTGGCGCTGAGCAACAGCCTGCACATGTACTGGACGGTCGCGCAGCTGGTGGCGCATCACAGCGTCAACGGCTGCCAGTTGCAGGCCGGTGACCTGTTTGGTTCGGGCACGTTGTCCGGCCCGCAGGCAGGGCAATTCGGCAGCCTGCTGGAAATGACCGAAGGCGGTAAAAAAGCCATCGAGTTGCCATCCGGCGAAGTGCGCAAGTTCCTGGAAGACGGTGACGAAATCATCCTGCGCGCCCGTTGCAGCCGCGAGGGTTTTGCCTCCATCGGCTTTGGCGAATGCCGTGGCACGGTAGTGGCCGCGCGTTAAGAGGGCTCGGGTGATGGAACTCTATACCTACTACCGTTCTACCTCGTCGTACCGGGTGCGTATCGCCCTGGCGCTCAAGGGCGTGGACTTCACCGCGGTGCCGGTCAACCTGCTGGTGCCGGCCGGTGGCGCGAATCGCCAGCCCGAGTACCTGGCGATCAACCCGCAGGGCCGCGTGCCGGCCTTGCGCACCGAGGACGGCGAGCTGTTGATCCAGTCGCCGGCGATCATCGAGTACCTCGACGAACGTTATCCACAGGCGCCGCTGCTGTCCAAGGACCTGGCCACCCGTGCCCATGAACGTGCGGTGGCGTCGATCATTGGTTGCGATATTCATCCGCTGCACAACTCCAGCACGCAGAACCTGCTGCGGCAGTGGGGGCATGACGAGGCGCAGGTGCTGGCGTGGATCGGCCATTGGATCAGCCAGGGCCTGGGCGCGGTGGAGCAGTTGATTGGCGACAAGGGTTTTTGCTTTGGCGAACAGCCGGGCATGGCCGATGCGTTTCTGATTCCGCAGTTGTATGCGGCGGAGCGCTTCAAGGTGCCGTTGGCGGCGTATCCGCGCATAGGAAGGGTGGCCGCATTGGCCGCTCAACATCCAGCCTTCATCCAGGCCCATCCCGCCAATCAACCTGACACACCCTGAATCTAACTGTGGGAGCTGGCTTGCCTGCGATAGTGGAGCACCCGTGCCAGATGAGTTGCCTGACACACCGCCATCGCAGGCAAGCCAGCTCCCACAGTTTGATCAGCGTCATCCTTATAAAAATAATAGGTACCTTGCGATGCACAATCAGATTGCCAGCTTTCGCGCGGCACTCGACGCCCGTCCGGTGTCGCGTTACCAGTGGTTGATCCTCCTGTTGCTGGCGCTGTTGCTGGTGACCGATGGCTATGACGCTCAGGTGCTGGGTTATGTAGTACCGGCCCTGGCCAAGGATTGGGGCCTGGAAAAAGCCGCGTTCGGTCCGGTCTTCAGCGCCAACCTGCTGGGCCTGACCCTCGGCTCGCTGCTGGTCACGCCGCTGGCCGATCGCTTTGGTGTGCGGCGCATTCTGTTGGGCTGCGTGCTGATCTACGCCAGCCTCACGCTGTTGATGGTGTTCGCCAACTCACTGACCAGCCTGATGGCCGCGCGTTTTATCTGCGGCATCGGCATGGGCGGCGCCATGCCCAGCGCCATGGCGCTGATGTCGGATTACTCACCCCCGCGCCTGCGCACCTTGATGGTGACGCTGGCCGCGTGTGGTTTCTCGTTTGGCGGCGCGGCCGGTGGGTTTGTGGCCGCCGGGTTTATCGACAGCTTCGGCTGGCAGGCGGTGTTCCTCGCCGGTGGCGTGACGCCGCTGCTGCTGTTCCCGTTTCTGCTGTGGCTGCTGCCGGAATCATTGCCACGTTTGCTGCGGGATGCGCCGCCGTATGCACGCTTGCACCAGGTCACCACGCGCATGCTGCCTGGTTGGCAGGCGCCGCTGGCCAGCACGGCAGAAAACCTACAGGAGCAGGGCAGCAAACTGACGGTGGTGGAGCTGTTCCGTAACGGTTATGCGCGCCCGACCTTGCTGATCTGGGCGACGTTTTTTGTCAGCCTGATCCTGCTGTATTTCATGATCAGCTGGCTACCGTCATTGCTATTGGAAAGTGGCCTGGCCCTCAAGCAAGCCAACCTGGTGACCTCGATGTTCCTGTTTGCCGGCACCCTGGGTGCCATCGGCATGGCCTGGTTTGCCGACCGCTTGAAAAGCAAAGTGCGCCTGTTGTCGGGTGTGTTGGCGGCGGCTGCACTGTGCACCATTTTGCTCGGCCTGAACCACGACAACCCGCGTTATCTGGTGGCCTGCGTGTTTGCCGCCGGGTTCTGCATCATCGGTGGGCAACTGACCCTCAACGCCTTCGCCAGCAACTTCTACCCGGCGCATGTGCGCGCCACCGGCACGGGCTGGGCATTGGGCGTGGGGCGGTTTGGCTCGATCCTGGGGCCGCTGTTTGGCAGCCTGTTGTTGGCGATGCATATTCCGGTGCAGCAGATTTTTTTCTTTTGCGCGATTCCGGCGGTGATGGCGGCGTTGTTGATTATCCAGGTGCGATCACCGGGCTCAAGTGAGCCTGTGAGTCCGTTGCATGGCGACATTCTAAAAGCGCCGGCCAATCACTGACTCGGCGCAGATCAAAATGTGGGAGCTGGCTTGCCTGCGATAGCATCACCTCGGCATGTCTGATGTACCGAGGCGCCTGCATCGCAGGCAAGCCAGCTCCCACACAAGCCAGACCTCACCTGCTCAGTGCACCACTGAGTTGGGTGGCAAATGGCCCAATCGCTCGGTCAGGCGCAGGCGCTGGATAGGGTCTTCACTGAGCATCAACGCGTGTTCCAGGTCAAAACGCTCGGCATTGGGACAATCCAGCCGCTGATACAGGCTGGCCCGCGCCAGATAGTCGGCAGCGCTGGCATTGCCCAGCTCCAGCACGCGTTCGGCATCCACCAAGGCCTCCAGCGGTGCATCATTGGCCAGGTGCAGTTGCCGCAGGTTGCGCGACAGCCGTTGCAGGATCGAACGCGGGTCGGCGCTATGCAGGTGCTCGGCCTGAAGCTTGAGGTTGGGGCCGTATTGGCGTTGCAGCAGTTCGCGGCAATCGTTGGGGTACAGGCGCCGGCCGCCGCAGGGGTCCAGCAGGTGATCGGCGCCGGGCACCCGCAGCAGGAAGTGTCCGGGGAAATTCACGCCGACCATCGGGATGTGCAGGCGTCGCGCCAGTTCCAGCGCGATCAGCCCCATCACCAGGGGTTGCCCGCGCTTGCGTTGCAGCACTTTATCCAACAGGGCAGCGGCGGGGCGCAGCGGGGTGAAGTCGTCCTGGGCAAACCCCAGGTCATTCAGGCGCCGCAGCAACGGCTGGCCCAGCTCATCCGCTGGCAGCAGGGGCATTGCCACGCTGACTTGCTGTTGCAGCACCGTCAGTTCCTGCAGGATCAGCAACGGCTGCACGGTGGGGTCGTGCTCGGCGGCAATCCACAGGGCTGCCTCAAACAGCGCAGGGGGCGAACGTTCCAGGCAGGCGAAAAAGGCTGTGCGGGGATTCATTGCATTCTCCGGCAGATGCTCCCGTTTTAGCCTTGCTGGGAATTTTCGTCCAGTGGCTTGAGAAATATCCCATTTGCTTATGTCCCATGGCCTACGAAAACGGCTGGCTTATTCCAGCGTAGTCCGTCGGATTTCTACCGTGAGCCTATACTTGGGCCACTACCAGAAGTGATTCGGGAGCTTGACGATGTTTGCGCTCATGCACAGCACCCGCCTTGAATCGCTGCACCTGAGCGTCGATCCGGTCACCGGGCTGAAGGCGGTCATCGCCATCCATAACAGCCGCCTCGGGCCCGCCCTGGGCGGCTGTCGCTACCTCGCTTACCCCGACGACGAAAGTGCCGTGGCCGATGCCGCGCGCCTGGCCCAAGGCATGAGCTACAAAGCCGCCCTGGCCGGGCTGCCGGTGGGCGGTGGCACGGCAGTGATCCTTCGCCCTGTGCACGTGGAAAGCCGTGCCGCTTTGTTTGAAGCCTTCGGCCGCTGCGTTGAAAAACTCGACGGTCGCTTCATCACCGCCATCGACAGCGGCACCTCGGTGGCCGACATGGACTGCATCGCCCAACACACAAGGTTCGTCACCAGCACCACCGCCGCTGGCGATCCGTCTTCCCACACCGCCATGGGCGTATTCACCGGCATCCGCGCCAGCGCCATGGCGCGCCTGGGCAGCGACAACCTTGAAGGTTTGCGCGTGGCCGTCCAGGGCTTGGGCAACGTCGGCTACGCCCTCGCCGAACAACTGCACGCGGCCGGTGCCGAACTGCTGGTGAGCGATATCGATCACGGCAAAGTGCAATTGGCCATGGAGCAACTGGGCGCGCATCCCATCGCCAACGACGCCTTGCTCAGCACCCCCTGCGACATCCTCGCACCCTGCGGCCTGGGCGCCGTATTCAACCGCCAGAGCGTCGGCCAACTGCGCTGCGCCGCCGTCGCCGGCTCGGCCAGCGCGCAGCTGACCAATCTGGACATCGCCGACCAACTGGAAGGGCGCGGCATCCTCTACGCCCCCGACTACGTGATCAATTCCGGCGGCCTGATCTACGTCGCCCTCAAGCACAACGGCGCAGAACTGCCCGACATCACCGCGCACCTGTCGAATATCGGCACGCGCCTGACGGAAATCTTCGCCCATGCCCAGGCCGAAAAACGCAGCCCCGCGCGAGTGGCGGACGAACTGGCCGAGCGCCTGCTCTACAAATGACCCACGCATTAAAAAGGCCCTGAATCCATGATTCAGGGCCTGTTCAATTCGGGCTTTATTCCGCCGGCGGGTTCAGCAACTCGGACAATGCGTCCGGTTGGCTCTTGAACGCCTTGGCAAACACATCGCGGTTCTTCGCCATGTAGATCCCGGCTTCCTCCACCTGCTGCTCGCTCAACGACGGCACGGCTTTTTGCAACACTTCTGCGAGCAACTCAGCGAGTTCAAGCATCTTGTCATGACGGTCAGCTTCGGCTTTATCCATGAACAAACGCTCCAGATCTCGGCTGCTGCGGTATACCACTTCGACGGCCATTCACCACCTCACATGCCTTCACGATAGTTGTCTTTTGCGACTACTGTATTTATATACAGCGAAAAGGGTAAGCCAAACCGTGGGGTTTGGGTAGCAGTTTTTTAATGTAGTTGGAAAATTGGGGTTTGCTATAACGGAAATTTCTGACAACTTGCCGGGGTTGCGCTGGAATTGTCCGGTGGCTTACCTTCCTCGGGCGCTGCATTTGCAGCGAGTGGGCTTGGCGGCCCAACAAGGAAGCGCAACAACCCCCCGTGAGGCTGCAGACGTTTTTGCATTTGCATTCTTGTGTTATGGCGGGTTGCGCATGGACCCTTCGGGGTGCCGGGTCGTTCCTTACCGGTCCGCCAACCTTGTGCAATCCGTCACCCAATCTGCTTGGCGGCAGACGGTGATGGTTTCTTTACTAAGGAACTAGGCCAATGAAGAAAATTACTCCCAATCCTCCGGCTACCGACTCGACACTATTCTGCGTTGCACCCGAAGCTGACACTGAAACCTTACTGGCCAACGCCAGCGAAACCCTATGCAGTGCCCGTGAAATGGCTAACACGCTGGCATTCGACCTTGACGGTCCGCAGCGGAGTCTAGTGTTAGCTATTCACCAATTGGTTGAAATGGGCTGCCTGTTAGTCGACCGAGCGTTAGAGAAAGTCGCACCAGTGTGATGCGTGGTCCTCTGACCGCTCCTGCAATTTGGGGCGGTCAAAACATGGTCCCAATGGCTTCGATTTTTCCTGTTACTCACTTCATCGCTCAAAGCACGACAGCGAAAACGCGAGCGACTAGACTTCTTTTTCATCGACAACGGAGGCTTTTATGGACACTTCCTTTTCCTCTGGTATCCACGCAGATACCGAAGAGCAGGCCGATAGCTACGACCGCTGGTTTCGCGCCAAGGTACAAGCTGCTCTTGATGACACCAGCCCCGGCATTCCTCACGACGAGGTGATGGCCGAGATGCAAGCGTTGATCGAGTCCAAACTCAAGAAAGGCGATGCTGATTGAGTGGGTGCCCGCAGCGCGGGTGGAACTTCGGCAAATTATTGATTACCTCAGTCATCGCAATCCTGTCGCAGCTCTCGAGATAAAGCGTTCAATCGAAGCTTCGGTTCTGGCGCTCTCCCGCAGACCCCACCTTTACCGTCCTGGCAGAGTCCTTGGTACGCGAGAAATGGTCGTACATCCGAATTATCTGGTCGTATACAAAGTGACAGACAACATTCGGATTCTCTCTGTTTTACACGCACGCCAGCGATATCCCTGATTGACCCGCCTTTCGGATGAGCAAAGTATTTACTTTGCTCATCCTTACACGTGCCTCATGTCACCCCGCCACCATCTCATACCTGCCCCTGGCCTTTTTTCTGCATGCAGAACAACCGTCACGTCCAACCCGCATTATCCGGTCGAGCCGACCTAAGGAAGCATCATCGTGAAAATCAACTGGGCCGAAAGGCTGCGCCAGAACGTGCATGAACTGGCTGAGTCCCTGGGCAACCTGTTTGTCGAGTCGTTCCACTATCTGGCGCTGTTCGCCATTGGTGCGGTGACGGCCTGGGCGGCGGTGATGGAGTTTCTGGGGATGCTGGAGAACGGGCACATCAAGATCGATGACATCTTGCTGCTGTTCATCTACCTGGAACTGGGCGCGATGGTCGGGATTTATTTCAAGACCAACCACATGCCCGTGCGCTTCCTGATCTACGTGGCGATCACTGCGCTGACACGCCTGCTGATCTCCAACGTGTCCCACCACAACCCGCCAGACGTAGGCATCATCTACCTGTGCGGTGGGATTCTGCTGTTGGCGTTCTCGATCCTGGTGGTGCGTTACGCTTCGTCGGCGTTCCCCTCGGTGAAGGTTGATGGCCCGCGTCGCAAAGGCGAAGCGAACCTGGAAACCGAGAAAGGCGAGCTTTAAAGCCCGACGCTGAAGGGCAGCGCTCGCGCCGGCGGGCGCTGCAACAGTTTGTGGTCGCCATCGGTCATCACCGCGAGGATCTCCATGGCGCTGTGGCCCTGTTCGATGGCGATGCCAAATTGGATGCTTTGCACCAGGCGTTTGAGCCGCTGCGGGTCGTTGCGTTGCTCGGCGCTGATCATGCGCTTGGCTACCACACCCGCCTCGTTGGAGAGGGTGAGCATGATGCTGCCATCCAGCCGCTGGATGCTGAGGTTGACGCGGTAGTCGGGGGTGAAGGTGTCAGTGATGATCTGAAAAGGATTGTCCATGGTGCGTACCGCCTGATAAGAACATGCAGTCATTGACGGCCGGTGGCGGGATTAGTTCGCATCTCCTGACCACTGGCCATTGCCCTCATTCCCTGTACAGCAAGGGCCGTGCCGTACAGCGAACCCTCAATCGCTGAAGTCCCCCCTGTGGGAGCGGGCTTGCCCGCGATTACGCTGTGTCAGCTTGCTAAAACTTGGCTGACAGACCGCTATCGCGGGCAAGCCCGCTCCCACACTGGATTGTGTTTGTGCGTTGTTTCAGGGCAAGACCGAAAAAACGATCGCAGACAGCGCAATCAACCCGATCACCACCACAAACACATTCGACACCTGGCCCGAATACTGGCGCAGCGATGGCACGCGGCGAATCGCGTACATCGGCATCAGGAACAACAGGCACGCGATGATCGGCCCGCCCATGGTTTCGATCATGCCCAGGATGCTTGGGTTGAAGGTAGCCACGGCCCAGCAGGTCAACACCATGAAGATCGCGGTGGAACGCTCCAGCCATTTGGCCGACATCGAGCGGTTGCGCCCACGCAGGGATTTGACGATCAAGCCCTGGAAACCTTCGCTGGCGCCGATGTAGTGGCCAAGGAAGGATTTGGTAATGGCCACCAGCGCGATCAACGGTGCCGCGTAGGCGATCACCGGGGTCTGGAAGTGGTTGGCCAGGTACGACAGGATCGAAATGTTCTGCGCCTTGGCGGCCGCCAGGTCTGCCGGCGACAGGGCCAGCACACAGCTGAAGCAGAAGAACATCACCGTCAACACCATCATGCCGTGGGCGGTGGCGAGGATGCCGCTGCTCTTGCGCTCGGCCTGCGCGCCGTACACGCGTTTTTGATCGACGGCGAACGCCGAGATGATCGGCGAGTGGTTGAAGGAAAACACCATCACCGGGATCGCCAGCCACAGGGTCTTGAAGAACAGCGGCATGGGCATGCCATCACCGGCCGAGGCGAAGAACGCGCCGTTCCAGTTGGGGATCAGGCTGACGGCCAGCAACAGCAGCGCGGCGACGAACGGGTACACCAGCACGCTCATGGCCTTGACGATCACGCCCTGGCCGCACCGCACAATCGCCATCAAGCCGAGGATCAGCACCAGCGACAGGATCGCCCGGGGCGGCGGGGCGATGTGCAGTTGGTGTTCCATGAAGCTGCTCAGGGTGTTGGTCAGCGCCACGCTGTACACCAGCAGGATCGGGAAGATGGCAAAGAAATACAGCAGGGTGATGAGCTTTCCTGCACCGACGCCGAAATGTTCCTCGACCACTTCGGTGATGTCGCCGGATTTGCCCGACAGCACAAAGCGCGTCAGCCCACGGTGGGCGAAGAAGGTCATCGGGAAGGCCAGCAGCGCCAGCACGATCAGCGGCCAGAAGCCACCAACGCCGGCGTTGATCGGCAGGAACAGGGTGCCGGCGCCGATGGCGGTGCCGTAGAGGCCGAGCATCCAAGTGGTGTCGTGTTTGGTCCAGCCTTTGCTCACGGTCGTTGTTGCAGTTTCAGCAGGATTTTCGGCAGCAGGTGTACGTACATCGGTCATCGTTATTGCCTCGTTATTATTTTTGCGCGGGCTCACGTTGGGACGGTCAGGGAATGCTCCTCAGCATTCCACCCAGCTCACGGCCAGGCCGCCCCGTGAAGTTTCTTTGTATTTGTCATGCATGTCGGCGCCGGTATCGCGCATGGTGCGGATCACCCGGTCGAGGGAGATGAAGTGTTTGCCATCACCGCGCAGGGCCATTTGCGTGGCGTTGATCGCCTTGACGGCGGCGATGGCGTTGCGCTCGATGCACGGCACCTGGACCAGGCCGCCGACCGGATCGCAGGTCAGGCCGAGGTTGTGTTCCAGGCCGATTTCGGCGGCGTTTTCCAGTTGCTCCGGGGTGGCGCCGAGCACATCGGCCAAGCCAGCGGCGGCCATGGCGCAGGCCGAGCCGACTTCGCCCTGGCAACCGACTTCGGCGCCGGAGATCGAGGCGTTTTTCTTGCACAGGATGCCGACGGCGGCAGCGGCCAGGAAGAAATTGACCACGTCATCGTCGGACGCTTCAGGGTTGAATTTCATGTAGTAATGCAGCACCGCCGGGATGATCCCCGCTGCGCCGTTGGTCGGTGCCGTAACCATGCGCCCGCCAGCGGCGTTTTCTTCGTTGACGGCGAGGGCGAACAGGTTGACCCATTCCATCGCCGACAAGGTCGACGTGATCACGTTCGGTTTGCCGATTTCCAGCAGGCTGCGGTGCAATTTCGCCGCGCGGCGCGGCACATCCAGGCCACCTGGCAAGATGCCTTCATCGCGCAGGCCTTGTTCCACGCACTCGCGCATCACCGACCAGATATGCAGCAGGCCGCTGCGGATTTGTTCGTCGCTGCGCCAGGCGCGTTCGTTGGCCATCATCAGTTCGGAAACCCGCAAGCCATGCTTGTTGCACAGGGCCAGCAGTTCCACGGCGCTGGAAAAGTCGTAGGGCAATTCCACGTCGCTGGTCGGCGCGATGCCCGATTCAGCCTCAGCCGCTTCGATGATGAAACCGCCGCCCACCGAGTAATAGGTTTGTTCGCTCAACAGGCCGCTGTCGCCGTAGGCGTGCAGGGACATGGCGTTGGGGTGGTAGGGCAGGCTTTCGTCCAGCAGCAGGAGATCGCTTTGCCAGTTGAAGGCAATGTCCTGAAGGCCTGCGAGCAACAGCCGGCCGGATTCGCGCAGGTGCTGGATACGGGCATTGATCGAGGTGGGGTCGACTGTGTCCGGCCACTCGCCCATCAGCCCCATCACGCAGGCACGGTCAGTGGCATGGCCGACCCCGGTGGCGGACAGCGAGCCATACAGGCGCACTTCAACGCGGCGCGTGTCGCTCAGCAGTTGTTGATCGATCAGGGCTTGGGCGAAGGTCGCCGCCGCCCGCATCGGGCCGACGGTGTGGGAGCTGGAGGGGCCGATGCCCACTTTGAATAGATCGAAAACACTGATAGCCATGCTAAAGCCTTACAAGCAATGGAGTAGGAATCGCTGCCATGTTTTGTAGGACGAGCGCAATTGGCGCGATACTGAGCCTCTGGATCGGCACTGACCAACGAATTATCCTAAGACACCCTTTAGCAGGACTAAACTCTTATGACCCGTCCCCTCCATGGCCAGACCTACGTCTGGTTGCACGTTTTCTCCTGTGCTGCGCGGCATTTGTCATTCACCCGCTGCGCCGAAGAACTGCACATCACGCCGGGGGCGGTGAGCCAGCAGATTCGCCAGTTGGAGGAGCGCCTGGGGTTTCGCTTGTTCCATCGCCGCGCACGGGGGGTGGAGCTCAGCGCCGAAGGGCAGCGGCTGGCGGCGACGGTGGGGGAGGCCTACGGCAGCATCGATGCCGAGTTGCAGCGGCTGGACGCGGGGATGATCAGCGGCACCTTGCGCCTGCGCTCGATCCCATCGTTTCTCGGCAAATGGTTGACCCCGCGTTTACCGCGTTTGCAGCAACGTTTCCCGGACATTCAACTGCGCATGGTCGCCGAAGACAGCAGCATCGCCCTGCACGAGGGCGACTTCGACCTGGCCATCGACTTGAACGACGGCAGCTACCCCGGCCTGTTATCCACAGCCCTGTTGGACGAGCAGATTTTCCCGGTGTGTGCGCCGAGCCTGTTGCGTGGACGGCCGCCGCTGCATGGGCCGGCGGA
Organism: Pseudomonas sp. FP453; assembly: GCF_030687495.1. Lineage (NCBI taxonomy): Bacteria > Pseudomonadati > Pseudomonadota > Gammaproteobacteria > Pseudomonadales > Pseudomonadaceae > Pseudomonas > Pseudomonas sp. FP453. Next base: position 1,184,766 of record NZ_CP117435.1, read on the forward strand.
TCTGGCGCACTTTCCCCTGCTACACGACATCACCGCCTGGCGTGGGAGTTATGAATATGCGGAGTGGGAGTTTTACCTGAATGCCATCGGTTATCACGACGCCGACGTGCGCCGTGGGCACACCTTCAACCGCAACCACCTGACCATCGAAGCCGCCATCGCCGGCATGGGCGTGGCCATTGCGCGACGCACCTTGCTCAACGACGAACTGGAACGCGGCACCTTGATCGTGCCGTTCGGCCTGGCCGTGCCCAACCATAAACGCTATGTGCTGCTGTATGCGCCAGGCGCGCTGAGCCACCCGGGCGTGCGTGCGGTGCATGATTGGCTGGTGGAGGAGGCGGAGATTTTTCGCGGCTTGCACCCGTTGGGCGACGGGCAATTGTGAGGATTGCTGGGCGTAGGAAGTTGTAACTAACTCCCCACCCTAACAGCGTTTTTGATCGTAGTCAGGGTTAATTTGTAATGTGGGATTTATCTTTGAAAAGGGGTTGAATTGTTCGGCTGACTGCTCAATTGTGTAGTCAAGAGGTCATGGTTTCACCGCATCGGTGTTGCAGTTGTGACCTCTCGCGAGCTAGCTGAAATAAGGGAAAAACTATGCAAATCCAAGTCAATAGCGATAACCATATTGAAAGCAGCATCCGACTGGAGGAGTGGGTACGTACTACCATTGAAAGCACGCTCGAACGTTACGAAGAGGACCTGACCCGCGTTGAGGTCTACCTGCGGGATGAGAACGGCGACAAGCCCGGCCCCCACGATTTGAGCTGCCGCCTGGAAGCACGGCCAAAAGGCCATCAGCCGCTCTCGGTACTGCACAAGGCCGATACCCTGGAACAGGCGATCGACGGTGCGGCGACCAAGCTGGACCATGCGCTGGAGCATCTGTTTGGCAAGCTGCAAGGCAAGCCTCGCGCTGCCGCGAAACCCCAGCCAGCCAAAAGCGTGAATGATGACGCGCTTGAAGAGGAATTCCTGGAAAACGAAAACGCTGCACTCAATAGCTGACAGTTTTTTCAACCCCACTGAAGACGGGCCTGCATTTGCAGGCCCGTTTGCGTTTAGGGGTTCCGTCGGAAGAAGTACCTGCTCAACAGCGCCAACCCGACTGCGCCACCCCCCGCGAACAGCATCGCCCAACCTGCGCCGTGACGCAGTGCGGCCTGGGCGTCGGCGAACGACAGCCCCATGGACGCCGTCAGCTTGCCCGCCGCGATGTCCTGGCTGATGGCTGGCCAATCCAATGCCGTGCTTGCGGGCAAGATAGTGGCCAGTTGATAGCTGATCCCCAGCAACAGCACCAACCCCATCAACGCGATGTTGAGCGCCAGGGTGATCAGCCGCGCGCTGAGGTCGATGCCCGACGCCATGCCTGCGCGGTCGGCCGAGACCGAGCCGGTGGTGGTGTTGGTGGTCGGCGAGTTGGTCAGCGCCAGGCCCACGCCGGCTGCGGCGCAGCTGACCAGCACCATTGCGATGCTCGGCTGCGCCGCAGTGTTGACGGCGGCCATGCTCAGGAACCCCACACCCATCAAGCCCAGCCCCAGGGGAATGATGCGTTCGGCGCCATAGCGCAGGGCCAGGCGTTCGGCCAGTGGCGGCACCAGCAAGGTCGGCAAGGTGTAGGCCAGCAGGGCGACGCCGGTGGTCAGGGTGTCGTAGCCCAGGCCGGCCTGGAAGTAGAGCGGCAGGTAGATCATGAACGGCCAGAAGCTGAAGTTCATGCCGATGGAACCCATCAGGGCGCCGTTGAAACGCCGGATGCGAAACACCGAGAAATCAAACATCGGGTGCGTGCTGCGCTTCTCGATAAACACGAACAGCACCAGGCCGATCAACGACAAGGCCGCCCAACCCAGCATCGCAGGTGTACCAAAGCCGTGTTCACTGCCTTGGGTGATGAAGTAGACCAGCGAAAACACCGACAGCGTCAAGGTCAGCATGCCAGCGATGTCGAGGCGATGTCCTGCTGGGTCGCGGGATTCCTGCACGCTGATGTGCAGCAGCCCCAATGTCAGAAGTGTCAGTGGTACATGCACGAGAAACACCCAACGCCAGTCCGCCACCGCCAGGATCAACGCGCCGACCATCGGCCCGAAGCCCAGCCCCACGCCCGCGATCACCCCCCACACCGCAAAGGCGCGTGCGCGTGCCGCCGGTTCGCGGAACTGGTGCGACAGAATCGCGAACTGACAGATCATCATCGCCCCAGCGCCGATACCTTGTATGAAACGTGCCGCGATCAGCGTGGAAGCGTCGTTGGCCAAGCCGCAGGCCAGGGAAGCCAGGGCAAACAGCCACAGGCACACCACCAGCATGCGCCGACGGCCAAAGCGATCCGCCAAGGTGCCCGCCGCCATCAGTACGCTGGTGCAGGCCAGGGTGTAGGCGTTCATGATCCATTGGGCGTCCTGGAAACCGCTGCCCAGTTGCTGTTCCAGGGTGGGCAGGATGACCGGCACGCTGGAGATTTCCAGGCCGAACATCAGGGCCACCAGGCATACGGCAGTGAGGGCAAGACGGTCTCTGGCGGCGCGTGGCGGGCTGGCGGCGGATAACGTGGTTGCGTGTGGCATGGGATTCTCCTGGTCATAGTGAAGTCGGGCTATTTTCAGGGGAATGTATTTCTTTATTCGTGATAAGTTTTCCGTTGATAAGGGAATCAAGGGCGACAATTACATCATGGCCACCCCACGTTTTGATGGCGTTGAACTGTTTCTGCAAGTGGTGGAAAGCGGCAACCTGACGGAAGCCGCCGAGCGCCTGAACCTCACCCGTTCGGCGGTGGGCAAAGGCTTGGCACGCCTGGAGGCGCGGTTGGGTACCCGCTTGTTGCAGCGTTCGACCCGTCGTCAGCATCTGACAGAAGACGGGCAGGCGTATTACGAGCATTGCCTACGCGCCTTGGCGGAATTGGAGGCGGCCGAATCGGTGCTGGAAAGCGGGCGGCAGCAACCACGTGGGCGGTTGAGGGCAAGCGTGCCGCTGGCATTCGGGCATCACTATGCGGCGCCTGCGTTATGGAGCTTGCTGGATCGTTATGCGGAACTGGAGATCGAGGTGTGCTTCTCTGACCGTATGATCGACTTGACGCAGGAAGGCTTCGACGTTGCCGTGCGTATCGGCCCGTTGCCCGACACTGATCGACTCAGCGCCCGCCGCCTGGGGGAGCAAGCCGTGGGCCTCGCCGCATCGCCGGCGTACCTGCAACGTGTGGGGAAAATCGAATCCATCGATGATCTGGCAGGCCGTCGGGAGATTGCCTACAGAACCAACACCCCGCATCGCTCACGGCTGATAGCACCGCTGGTACTGGACGACCTCCAGGCCGTGGCTGATGCCGCCATCGCGGGCGTTGGCCTGGCCTGGTTGCCGAGTTGGTTGATTGCCCATTACGTCCTGCGCGGGCAACTGGAAGCGGTGCTGCCGGGCTACCGTGAACAGCCTTCGCCGATCCACGTGATTTGGCCAACCGCACCGCACATGCCGGCCAAGACCCGTTGCGCCATTGACGCACTGGTCGCCGCGACCCCCAGTTGCCTGGCGGGCAGCTAATGTGGCGAGGGAGCTTGCTCCCGCTGGGGCGCGAAGCGGCCCCGCTCGTTGTTGTAACGAATGGGACTGCTGCGCAGTCCAGCGGGAGCAAGCTCCCTCGCCACGACAAGCGCCCCTGCCACAGGGGTTTATGTGGTTAGAACGCGATGGAGGTTTGCACGTACACCGTGCGCGGCTCGCCGACGTACTTGCCCTTGTTGTTGTCGTCGAACGAGCGGGTGAAGTACTGCTTGTTGAAGATGTTTTTCACACCCACCGCGACGTTCAAATCCGACAGCTGCGGGCCAAAGTCGTACGCCGCACGGCTGCTGAACAGCATGTAGCCAGGGATGCGTCCGGTGTTGCCGTCAGCATTTTCCTGCTCGGTATTGGCGTTATCGGCGAACTGGCTGCTCTGGTAGCTGCTGTCCACATTGAGTTTCCACGGCCCTTCGGTGTAACCCACGCCGAGGGTGCCTTTGTGCTTGGACGAGAAGGGCACGCGGTTGCCTTTGTTCGGGCCGTCTTCGCGGATGGTCGCGTCGACGTAGGCATAGCTGGCGTACACATCAAAACCGGCGAGGGCCGGGCTCAAACCGTCGAGGGCATAGTTGATGCTGCTCTCGATGCCCTGGTGGCGGGTTTCACCCCGGGCGATCACCGAGTCGTCGGTCTGGTTGCTTTCGTACTGGTTGTCGAAGTTGATCAGGAACGCGCCGATTTCGGCACGCAAGGCGCCGTCGTCGTAGCGAGTGCCGACTTCCCAGGTGCGGGCTTTTTCCGGTTTGACTTGGCCTTTGGGCACGCGCTTGGCCATCTGGCTGTACTGCACGCTGCCGAACGAACCTTCGGTATTGGCGTAGAGATTCCAGCTGTCGGTGAGGTGGTAGAGCACGTTCAACGCCGGCAACGCGGTGTTGTAGTTGCCTTTGTAGTTGAGGTTGTTGATATGGTCGGTCTGCTCGGACTTGATCATCTCGTAGCGCACGCCCGGGGTGATGGTCCATTGGCCGATATCAATCCGGTCGTCGATGAAGAACGCATTGGCTTCGGTGCTGCCACGGGTATCGCGGTCGTTCTTGCTGTTGGTGGTGGGCATTTGCTGGTTGGCCGAGATCGGCGTGGTGTAGCGCAATTCGTGGCCGGCTTCGTTGATATAGCGATAGCCCACGCCGACTTCGTGGCTGGTGTTGCCGAGGTCGAAGCCCTGGGCAAAACGGCTTTCCAGGCCGCGCACCCAGTATTCGCGGGGCGACAGGGACAGGAAGCGGGTCTGGTCCAGGTAGCCGTTGCGCAGGGTGGTGGTGAAGAAAGTGTTCACGGTGAATTCGCGGCGGTCTTCCTGGTAGCGGTAGCCGGCGTTGAACATCGTACGGCGGCCCCAGAACTTGTCGTAGGGGCGGGTGGACTGATACGGATCAGCCTTGTAGTCCTTGACGTTCAAACCACCGGGCATATCCGCCTGGCCTTCGTAGTACTGCGCCATGGCGTTGAAGCTGTTGGCTTCGTCCAGTTGGTATTTGCCCTTGAGGATCAGGTCGTCAATGCGCGTGTTGCTGTTTTCGCGCCAGTCGCCGCCACGGGTGCCGGAGTACAGGATCGCGCCACCCAGGCCGTTGTCGGCGGTGCCGCCGGCCAGCAGGTTGGCGGTGGTCTTGAAGCCGTCATGGCTGGAGGACGGGCTGGTTTCGGTCTGGAAACCGCCTTTGACCGTGGGCGCGTCCGGGATCGCGCCGGGTCACGAAGTTGACCACGCCGCCGACGTTCTGCGGGCCGTAGCGCACGGCGCCGCCGCCGCGGACCACGTCCACCGCGTCCATGTTGCCCATGCTGATCGGTGCGAACGACAGCTGCGGCTGGCCATACGGCGCGAAGGGCACCGGGATGCCGTCCATCAGCACCGTGGAACGTGACGCCAGGCGTGGGTTGAGGCCGCGAATGCCGAAGTTCAGCGCCATGTCGTGGCTGCCGGTGCCGTTGTTTTCCGGGGCGTTGACGCCGGGGATGCGGTTGAGCACGTCGCGGGCCTGGGTGGCGCCCTGGCGTTCGAATTCTTCGCGGCGGATCACGTCACGGGCGCCGGGGTGTTCGAAGACGTTGGTTTGCGCGGCGTCGCCGAGCCAGTCGCCGACCACGCTGGAGGTGCCCAATTCGATGGTTGTCGGCGCATTGGCCGACTGCAGGCTGTAGGCATTGTCGCCTTCGGCGCGGGCTTGCAGGCCGGTGCCTTCCAGGAGTTTCTGCAGGCCTTCGGCGGCGCTGTAGTTGCCGGACAGGCCACGGCTCTGCATGCCAGCGGTAACTTCTGAACCAAAGGAAATCAACACACCGGCTTCGCGGCCGAACTGGTTCAGGGCGGTTTCCAGCGAGGTCGGTGCGATGTGATAGGGCTTGGCGTCAGCCGCCATCACCGCAGGCAGCACGGTAAGACTCAAGCTGGCGCCGAGTAGGAGTTGGCGCAGGGAGCGGGCAAGAAGCGTCGGTTGCTGGGGCATGAAGAGCGTCCTGAGAAGGAAGGATCAAGGTGGCTTTCCTTCTCTGTCACGCGAGGTGTGGAAAACGGCTCACAAGGTTTGAAAATAATGTCAGGCGCGGGCCTCGACGGTCACCCAATAGCGGGTAAAACGCCGCACCTTGACCGGCAGGCTCACGGTGAGCAGGTCGAGGATGCGCTCGCTGTCGTCCAGCGGGTAGCTGCCGGAGATCAACAGGTTGGCGACTTGCGGGTCGCAGTTGAGCTGGCCACGGCGATAACGGCCCAGTTCGTTGAGGAAATCTTCCAGGCGCATGTGGGCCGCGACCAACATGCCATCGGCCCAGGCGCCGCTGTTGGCGTCGGTGGCGCGCGGCGTGTCCCAGCCTTTGCGGGTGAAGTTGACCTGCTGCGCGGCGTCGACGCTCAGCGGCAGGCCGCTGTAGGTGTTGGGCATCACATCAACCTGGCCGTCGAGGACTGCCAGCTGGGTGTGGTCGTTGAACTGACGCACATTCAGGCGTGCGGCCTGGCTGCTGAGCAGGCCCTGGCCGGTCAGGACCTTGAGCGGTGCAGGGCCTTTGACGCCGGTCAGCAGGATCTCGCCTTCGAGCAGGCGGACAAGTCGTTGCTGGCCATCGAAGTGCACATCCACCGCGCTGCCCGTGTTGAGGTGCAACTGGCTGCCGTCGGCCAGTTGCACTTTGCGCCGTTGGCCCACCGGGCTGCGGTAGTCGGCGGTCAGCGGCGGCAGGATATGTTGCTGGCGCAGGCTCCACGCGGCGGCGGACCCGGCGCCGAGAATCAGCAGCAGCTTGAGGGCCTGGCGCCGGCTGGTGGAGGTTGGCGCGTTCAACGCCGCGTGGGCCAGGGGCGAAGGCATGCCGCGCAGGCGCTGGTTGACGCGTTGCATATGGTCCCAGGCGCGCTGGTGTTCACTGTGGGCATTCAGCCAGTGCTGCCACGCCGCGTGCTGGCGCGGGTTGAGGGCGCCTTGCTGCATTTCCATCAGCCAATGCACGGCTTGTTCGGCGACTTGCGTGGAGAAGTTCATAGGGCAAAGTAGCAGCGCATGGCCGCTTTATTCAGGTGGCGTTTGACGGTGGCGATGGAGATCCCCAGTTCGGCGCCAATTTGCGCGTAGGTCAGGCCGTCGAGCTGCGCCAGCAGGAAGGCGCGCTTGACCTGGGTGGGCAAGCCGTCGAGCAATTGGTCCAGCTCCACCAGGGTTTGCAGGATGATGGCGCGTTCTTCTTCCGAGGGCGCCACGTGTTCGGGCATCTGCGCGAGGGCGTCGAGGTAGGCGCGCTCCAGGTCCTGGCGGCGGTAGAAGTTGAACAGCACGCGCTTGGCCACGGTGGTGAGGAAGGCGCGGGGTTCGATCAGCGTTGGGGTTTCTCGGGCGGTGAGCACGCGGATGAAGGTGTCTTGCGCCAGGTCGGCAGCGCTTTCCGGGCAGCCGAGCTTGCGTCGCAACCAGCCGGTGAGCCAGTGGTGATGGTCGTTGTACAGAACTTCGACGGTGTTGGACGGCTGCAACGCGATCACTCCATAAGCATTTCGCATGCTTTAGAGAACAAGAATTGTTCGCATTGTAGGCGGCCCGATACGGTTCGGCAATCCGCCAGCACCGGTGTTTCATCCGTTCTGTTTTGCTTATGAGAATATTTATCATTAATATTGCGCGCTGATGAACCTGGCGCCTCCTGCATGAAAAGCAAAACCTCACTTCCCGTCGCTTACCGTCTCGCCGTGACATCACGGGTGCTCGCGGCTGTGGTCGGCGGCTACCTGATGGCCTCCCTGGCCGCCATCTGCCTGGCATTGTGGATGCCCACCTCCCGCGCCGACGCGGTGATCACCGGGATGATGAGTTCGTTTGTGTTCTATCTGCTGGCGGTGCTCTGGTGCTTTGCCTGCCGCACGGCCTGGCGTGCCTGGTTTGGCGTGATGCTGCCGAGCGCAGCGTTTGCCACGCTGGCGGGTGTGGGCTTGTGGATGGTGCGCACATGAAAGAGGGCTTTCGCCAGGCCATGGCCTGGTTGCACACCTGGAGCGGGCTGATCTTTGGCTGGCTGCTGTTTGCGATTTTCCTGACGGGCACCTTGGCGTACTTCAAGGAAGAAATCAGCCACTGGATGCAGCCCGAAGTGCAGGCCTATCCACTGGATAACGCGCGCAGCCTGAGCGTCGCGCAAACCTATCTGCAACAAACCGCACCAAAGGCCGCGCGCTGGTTTATCAACCTGCCGGACGAGCGCGACCCGGCCTTGTCGGTGATGTGGCAAGACAAGCTCGACCCCGGCCGACGCGGCAACTTCATGCAGAAAACCCTCGACCCGGTCACCGGCCAAGACGTGCAGGCCCGCGAAAGCATGGGCGGCGACTTCTTCTATCGCTTCCACTTCCAACTGCAAATGCCCCACCCCTGGGGCCGCTGGTTGTCCACCATCGCCGCGATGGTGATGTTTGTCGCGTTGATCACCGGGATCATCACCCACAAGAAAATCTTCAAGGACTTCTTCACCTTTCGCCCCCGCAAAGGCCAGCGCTCCTGGCTCGACGGGCATAACGCGGTGGGTGTGCTGGTGTTGCCGTTCCATCTGATGATCACCTACAGCAGCCTGGTGATTTTCATGAGCATGGTGATGCCGGCGCCGATCCTCGCCTCTTACAGCGGCGATACCCGCGCCTTTTTCAACGAAGTGTTCCCCGCCACCAATAACGCGCCGGCGCTGGGGCAACCGGGCCAATTGCTGCCGCTGTTGCCAATGTACGAACAGGCACGGGCGCAGTGGGATGGTGGCCACGTAGGCCGACTGGGGGTGAACAACCCCAGCGATGTGAATGCCTCGGTCAATGTGTTCCGCGCCAGTTCCGACAATGTGGTGCATGAATTCGACAGCATCGTGTCGTTCAACGGCACCACCGGCGAGCTGCTGCGCAGCAGTGACGGGCAATCGCTGCCGGCGATTATCGGTGGCAGTTTCTATGGCCTGCACATGGGCCATTTCGCCGGCCCGGTGCTGCGCTGGCTGTACTTTATCTGCGGCCTGGCGGGCACGGCGATGATCGGCACCGGGCTGGTGATCTGGCTCGGCAAGCGCCAGCTCAAGCACGCCAAGAGCGGCGTGATGCCGTTCGAACTGCGGCTGGTGGAGGTGCTGAACATCGCCAGCATGTCCGGGTTGATGATCGCCATCGCTGCGTTCTTCTGGGCCAATCGCCTGTTGCCGGTGAGCTTCGCCGAACGCTCGGGTTGGGAAGTGCAAGCCTTCTTTATTGCCTGGGGCTTGAGCCTGCTGCACGCGATCCTGCGCCGTGGCCGCCAGGGCTGGGTCGAGCAATTGAGTGCGGGCGCGCTGCTGTTTGCCGCGATTCCACTGCTCAATGTGCTGACCACCCAGCACCATCTGGGCGTTTCATTGGTGAAGGGCGACTGGGCCATGGCCGGCTTCGACCTGACCTGCCTGGCCAGCGGCGTGTTCCTCGCCTGGGCGGCCTGGAAGATGCAGCACCGCGTGGCGCCGCAAGCCAAGGCCGAGCGCGCCCGGCCGTTGACCCTCAAGCAGGAGGCGAACTGAATGCTGCTCGCGCTCCTGATGTGCTACGCCGGGTTTACCGCACTGTGCCTGTCCACCGACCGTCACCACGGTGAGCTGCTGCACAGCAAACCGTCGCCCCGTCGGCGCCTGGGTCTGCGCGCAGTGGGGTGGTTGCTGCTGACGCTGTCGATCTGGCCGGCCGTGGCGCTCGGCGGTTGGAGCCGGGGCCTGGTGGACTGGTGCGCCGTGCTGATGCTCAGCGCGTTGTTGTTGGTGCTGTTGCTGCCCTATCGACCACGGTTGGCCTTGATCCTCGCGGGTGTTGGCCTGCTGGCCAGCCCCGTCGCCGCTTTCGCCACCCTCTGAGCAGCGCCCATGATGATCAGCCACCCCACCGGAGTCCCAGGACAGCCAGCGCGCTGAATCAGCGGGTGGGCGTGCGCATTTCCTACAGGTGTTTCTCTCGCAGCGTTCGCAGATGGAAGCCCTGGTCAATCGGCGCGTAGGCTGCCGCGCCACGGCTGCCGACCTGGTGCAGGACCTGTTCCTGCGCTTCTGGCGCCGCCCGCTGGTGCAGGTCGAAGAGCTCAGCACCTACCTGCTGCGCTGCGCCGGCAATATCGCCATCGACCACCTGCGCAGCGAAGGCGCGCGGGTGCGCAGCAGCGAAGGCTGGCTGCCGGAACAGCAGGACAACCAGGGCTCCGAACCCCAGGCCGCGTTGGAGGCGGGCAATGATCTGCGCCATGTCGAAGCTGCGTTGCGCAGCTTGCCGGAGCGCACCCGGCAGATTTTCCTGCTCAACCGCATCCACGGCCGCAAGTACGCGGAAATTGCCAAGGCCATGGGCCTGTCCCAAAGCGCCGTGGAAAAACATATGATGCGTGCCCTCGAAGCCTGCAAAGCCAGCCTTCGTGAGCCATCGCCCCCACGCACGCCAGGGAAAGCACCGTGAACCGCACCCCCACGCCCGACCAGGAACACGCCGCGCTGGCCTGGCTGAGCCTGTTGCACGACCAACCCAGCAGCGGCGACCAGGCCACGTTCAGCCATTGGCTGCGCGCCGACCCGGCTCACGTCGAGGCCTATTCGCAGGCCCAGGTGCTGTGGGAATTGAGTGAAGTGCCTGCGCGAAAACTTGCGGATGAAGAGGCGCTGGCGTTGCAGGGCTACCTCAATGCCATGAACACCTCGAAGCGTGCACGGGCGGTGCGCTGGTCCGGCGCACTGGCAATGGCGGCGTGCCTGTTGCTGATGGTATGCATGGGCGCCGGTTGGCAGCCATCGCGCTGGGTCGATGACTTTGGCGCCGATTATGTGAGCGCGCCGGGAGAGGTGAAGACTGTCACCCTGGGCCGACCAATCCCAAGTCACTCTGGACGCCGACAGTGCGATTGCCGTGGATTTCAGCCATGGCGAGCGGCATATCCAGTTGCGCCGTGGCGCGGGTTTTTTCAGCGTGACCCACACGGGGCAATCCTTTGTAGTAGAAGCGGGCAGCGGTGAAGCGAGGGTGCTCGGCACGCAATTCGAAGTGCGCCTGCAACCGGCGGGTGCGCAGGTGACGGTGTTGTCTGGGCGGGTAGGGGTGACGCCGTCCAAGCAGGGCCAGCAGCAGATTCTCACGGCCGGGCAGCAAGTGGCCTACGCCGAGGGTGTGGCCGATGCCATGCACCCGGTGGACAGCGAATCGCGCCTGGCCTGGCGCGACGGTTGGCTCAATTATTACAAGGCGCCATTGGCCGATGTGGTCAAGGACCTGGAACGTTACTACCCGGGTCGCATCCTGTTGCTCAACGACGACATGGGCGCCAAGCGTGTCAGTGGCAGCTTCCCGAGCAAAGACCCGCAGGCGGTGTTGAATGCGTTGCAGGCGGTGCTGGGCTTCGAGCAGCATCACGTGCTGGGGCGGATGATCGTGGTGCGTTAGGCCCATGTGGGAGCTGGCTTGCCTGCGATGCAGACACCTCGGTCTGTCAGCTACACCGCGGTGATGCTATCGCAGGCAAGCCAGCTCCCACAAAAAGCCAATTCCACACAAGCCAGCCCACACAAGCCAGCTCCCAAAAGGTATGGGTTACTTCAGTGCAGCCATGATCGCGTCAGGGTTGTAATCGCGAATCAGCGTGCCGTTCACATCCACAAAGGGAATCCCGCCGCCGCCCAAGGCCTCATAGGCCTTGCGCGCGTGGGCATCCTTGTCGATATCGAACGCCTGGTACGGAATGCCCTTCTGATCGAGGAAGCGGCGGATCTGCTTGCAGTAGCCGCACCACTCGGTGGAATAGAGCACCACCCGCGCCGAAGCCCGGGTTTGCTCCGATACCACCTGCGACGGGTTGAACAGCCGCTCGATCTTGCCCCAGTTCTGGATCACCACCACGACCAGCAACACCAGCAGGACTTTTTTGAGGACCCCGCCAAGCATCAGTTCCGGCGCTTGAGCTGGTCGGTCAGTTGGGTCGGCAGGCCCTTGATGATCAAGGTGCCAGCGGCTTCGTCGTACTCGATCTTGTCGCCCAGCAGGTGCGCTTCGAAACTGATGGACAAGCCTTCGGCGCGGCCAGTGAAGCGGCGGAACTGGTTGAGGGTGCGCTTATCTGCAGGAATTTCCGGCGACAGGCCGTAGTCCTTGTTGCGGATGTGGTCGTAGAACGCCTTAGGCCGATCTTCATCGATCAACCCTGACAATTCTTCCAGGCCCATCGGCTCGCCGAGCTTGGCCTGGCTGCTGGCGTAGTCCACCAGGGTCTTGGTTTTTTCGCGGGCGGATTCGTCCGGCAGGTCTTCGCTTTCAACGAAGTCGCTGAACGCCTTGAGCAGGGTGCGGGTCTCGCCCGGGCCGTCGACGCCTTCCTGGCAGCCGATAAAGTCGCGGAAGTACTCCGAGACCTTCTTGCCGTTCTTGCCCTTGATAAACGAGATGTACTGCTTGGACTGCTTGTTGTTCTGCCACTCGGACACGTTGATCCGCGCCGCGAGGTGCAGTTGGCCGAGGTCCAGGTGGCGCGACGGGGTCACGTCCAGCTCGTCGGTCACCGCCACGCCTTCGCTGTGGTGCAGCAGGGCGATGGCCAGGTAGTCGGTCATGCCTTGCTGGTAGTGGGCAAACAGTACGTGGCCGCCGGTGGAGAGGTTGGACTCTTCCATCAGCTTTTGCAGATGCTCGACGGCGGTGCGGCTGAAGGTGGTGAAATCCTGGCCACCGTCGAAATATTCCTTCAACCAGCCACTGAACGGGTGCGCGCCGGACTCGGCATGGAAGAAACCCCAGGCCTTGCCTTGTTTGGCGTTATAGCTCTCGTTGAGGTCGGCAAGCATGTTCTCGATGGCAGCCGACTCGGACAGCTCCGAATCACGGGCGTGAAGAACTGCGGGCGTGCCGTCGGGTTTTTTGTCGATCAGGTGGACGATGCAATGACGGATCGGCATAGGCTTCTCGGCTGGTTGAAGGGGAGCGGTCGGCCTCCCCGAAAAGTCGCCCAGTGTACCGCACCCATTGGGCAAGACGTGCTCTGAAGGCTGTTTTGGCACTCTCCGACGGGGCATATTCCTTTTTTTCACGGTTTAGAGCGATAAAGCTGACCAAATGGGTAGGTAGAAGCGGATATTTCCCCGTCTCTGTGCTAGTTTTGCCCCGTCTTACGCCAAGTCTCGGCGTTAAGCGTGCATTCAGCATCTGTCAGGTCGAACCAATCCCCGTTTCAAGCATCTATAACCCCGAACTTCGTGGTTATGGTCAGGGGTGCCAGGCCTTGACGGTCGGGCTCGATGGCTGACACTGCACTCTGCAATCCATATGAATTTGATAGGGAAGGAACACCACAATGGCTTTGACTAAAGACCAACTGATCGCTGATATCGCTGAATCCACCGACACCACCAAGGTTCAGGTGCGTGCAGTTCTGGAACAACTGTCCCAGATCGTTGCTGATCAGCTGGAAAACGCTCAGGAAATCACTCTGCCAGGTGTTGGCAAACTGAAAGTGAGCGAGCGTCCTGCCCGTACTGGCCGTAACCCTTCGACTGGCGCTGCCATCGAAATCGCTGCCAAGAAAGTTATCAAGCTGGTTGTGGCCAAAGGCCTGACCGACGCTGTTAACAAGTAAGACGCAGCAAAAAAAACCGTGCTTCGGAGCGATCCGGGCACGGTTTTTTGTTGCTTGCGATTTGTAGGCGCTAGCTTACTGTGGCGAGGGAGCTTGCTCCCGCTGGAGTGCGCAGCGCTCCCAAGCTCTTGGGGCCGCTACGCAGCCCAGCGGGAGCAAGCTCCCTCGCCACAGCACGCGCCCTCATCACAACGTCTTAGTCGCGAACCCAGCGCTGGCGCCAGATCTGCTGCTCGTTCTTGGTCTGGAAGGTCCAGGCGACGAAACGGCTTTGTTTCTGCCCCTGGGACATTTCCACCACCTGGCTCTCCAGCACGCCGGCCTTTTTCAGGGCTGTCTCGATCGCGGGCAGGTTTGACGCTTTTGACACCAGGCAGCTGAACCACAGCACCTTGTGGGCAAAATGCGCACTTTCAGCGATAAGCTGCGTCACAAACCGCGCTTCGCCGCCTTCACACCACAGCTCCGCCGATTGGCCACCGAAGTTCAGTACCGGCAATTTGCGCTTGGGATCAGCCTTGCCCAGGGCGCGCCATTTGCGCTCGCTGCCCTTGGTGGCTTCGTCCATGGAGGCATGGAACGGCGGGTTGCACATGGTCAGGTCAAAGCGTTCGCCAGGCTCCAGCAGGCCCAGCAGGATCTGCTTGGGGTTGGTCTGCTGGCGCAGCTGGATGACCTTGCTCAGGTCATTGGACTGCACGATGGCCTTGGCAGCGGCTACGGCAATCGGGTCGACCTCCGAGCCGAGGAAGTTCCAGCGGTACTCCATGTAGCCAATCAGCGGGTAGACGCAGTTGGCGCCCATGCCGATGTCGAGCACCTTGACGATGGAGCCACGGGGGATCTTGCCGTCATTGACGCTGGCCAGCAGGTCGGCGAGGAAGTGCACGTAGTCCGCACGCCCTGGCACCGGCGGGCACAGGTAGTCGGCCGGGATGTCCCAGTGCTGGATGCCGTAGAAGGACTTGAGCAGCGCCCGGTTGAACACCCGCACTGCATCCGGGCTGGCGAAGTCGATGCTCTCTTTGCCGTAGGGATTGAGGATCACGAATTTCGCCAATTCCGGCGTGGTCTTGATCAGCGCCGGGAAGTCGTAACGGCCTGTGTGGCGGTTGCGCGGGTGCAGCGTGGCCTCTTTGCGCGGGGCGACGGGCTTGGCCGTGGCGGCGGTTTTTGGCTTCTTGCGCGGAGGTTTGGGTGTGCTGGGGGCGGTCATGATGATTCTGGTGTTGGCTCAAAGTGGTGGGCATTGTCACACATCTTGAGCCTGACTCGGTCAACTGTGGGAGCTGGCTTGCCTGCGATGGCATCACCTTGGCCTGCTGAAGGACCGGGTTGTCTGCATCGCAGGCAAGCCAGCTCCCACATTGATTGGGTTTTCAAGGTAAAAAAAAGAGGCCCGAAGGCCTCTTTTCTACAGGGAATCCACCTTACAGGCTGGAAATCCGCGCATGTTGCTCCGCCAGCTTGCCCAAAGCCTGTTCAGCCTCGGCCAGTTTGGCGCGCTCCTTGTCGATCACTTCGGCTGGCGCTTTGTCGACGAACGCTGCGTTGGACAGCTTGCCGCCCACGCGCTGCACTTCGCCTTGCAGGCGCGCGATTTCCTTATCGAGACGAGCCAGTTCCGCGCCCTTGTCGATCAGGCCGGCCATCGGCACCAGCACTTCCATCTCGCCAACCAGTGCGGTGGCGGACAGCGGCGCTTCGGCATCGGCAGCCAATACGGTGATCGACTCCAGCTTCGCCAGCTTCTTGAGCAGCGCATCGTTCTCGGTGAGGCGACGCTGGTCTTCGGCACTGGCGTTCTTGACGAACACTGCCAGTGGCTTGCCCGGGCCGATGTTCATCTCGGCGCGGATGTTGCGCGTGCCGAGCATCAGGGTCTTGAGCCATTCGATATCGCTTTCGGCGGCCTCGTCGATGCGTGCTTCATTGGCCACCGGCCAAGGTTGCAGCATGATGGTCTTGCCTTCGATACCGGCCAGCGGCGCCAGGCGCTGCCAGATTTCTTCGGTGATGAACGGCATGAAAGGATGCGCCAGGCGCAGGGCCACTTCCAGTACGCGCACCAGGGTGCGGCGGGTGCCGCGCTGGCGTTCGACCGGCGCGTTTTCGTCCCAC
Source organism: Pseudomonas sp. FP453 (assembly GCF_030687495.1). Lineage (NCBI taxonomy): Bacteria > Pseudomonadati > Pseudomonadota > Gammaproteobacteria > Pseudomonadales > Pseudomonadaceae > Pseudomonas > Pseudomonas sp. FP453. Next base: position 1,200,551 of record NZ_CP117435.1, read on the forward strand.
AGTACCGGCTTGGACAGCTCCAGGTACCAGTCGCAGTACTGGTTCCAGATGAACTCGTACAAGGCTTGCGCCGCCAGGTCGAAACGGAACTGGTCGAGCTGGCGGGTCACTTCGGCTTCGGTGCGTTGCAGCTGCGAGATGATCCAGCGATCCGCCAGGGACAGCTCGTAGGCTTCGCCGTTCTGACCGCAGTCTTCGCCTTTGTCCAGCACGTAGCGCGCCGCGTTCCAGATCTTGTTGCAGAAGTTGCGATAGCCTTCGACGCGGCCCATGTCGAACTTGATGTCGCGACCGGTGGACGCCAGCGAGCAGAAGGTGAAGCGCAGGGCGTCGGTGCCATAGCTGGCGATACCGTCGGCGAACTCGTCGCGGGTCTGCTTCTCGATCTTCTTCGCCAGTTTCGGCTGCATCAGGCCCGAGGTGCGTTTTTGCACCAGGGTTTCCAGGTCGATGCCGTCGATGATGTCCAGCGGGTCCAGGACGTTGCCCTTGGACTTGGACATCTTCTGGCCCTGGCCATCACGCACCAGGCCGTGTACGTACACGGTCTTGAACGGTACTTGCGGGGTGCCGTCCTCGTTCTTCACCAGGTGCATGGTCAGCATGATCATCCGGGCAACCCAGAAGAAAATGATGTCGAAGCCGGTGACCAGCACGTCGGTGGAGTGGAATTTCTTGAGGAATTCGGTCTGTTGCGGCCAGCCCAGGGTGGAGAACGTCCACAGGCCCGAGCTGAACCAGGTGTCCAGTACGTCGTTGTCCTGTTGCAGCACAATGTCGGCGCCGAGGTTGTGCTTAGCACGCACTTCGGCTTCGTCGCGGCCGACGTAGACCTTGCCCGACTCGTCGTACCAGGCCGGAATACGGTGGCCCCACCACAGCTGACGGCTGATGCACCAATCCTGGATGTCGCGCATCCACGAGAAGTACATGTTTTCGTACTGTTTTGGCACGAACTGGATGCGGCCGTCTTCCACGGCAGCAATCGCAGGCTCGGCCAGCGGCTTGGTGGACACGTACCACTGGTCGGTCAGCCAAGGCTCGATGATGGTGCCGGAGCGGTCGCCCTTCGGCACTTTCAGGCCGTGGTCGTCAACGCTCACCAGCAAGCCGGCGGCGTCGAAGGCAGCAACGATCTGCTTGCGCGCTTCGAAACGGTCGAGGCCGGCGTATTCGGCCGGGATCTTGCCGTCGATGCTGTCGTTCAGCGTGCCGTCCAGGTTGAACACCTGGCAGGCCGGCAACACGGCGGCGTTCTTGTCGAAGATGTTCAGCAGCGGCAGATTGTGGCGCTTGCCGACTTCGTAGTCGTTGAAATCGTGGGCCGGGGTGATTTTCACGCAGCCGGTGCCGAATTCAGGGTCGCAGTAGTCGTCCGCGATGATCGGGATGCGACGGCCAACCAACGGCAGCTCGACGAACTTGCCGATCAGCGCCTGGTAGCGCTCGTCGTTCGGGTTCACGGCCACGGCGGCGTCACCGAGCATGGTTTCCGGACGGGTGGTGGCGACGATCAGGTAGTCGTTGCCTTCAGCGGTCTTGGCACCGTCAGCCAGCGGGTACTTGAGGTTCCACAGGAAGCCTTTCTCGTCGTGGTTTTCCACTTCAAGGTCGGAAATCGCCGTGTGCAGCTTGGTGTCCCAGTTGACCAGGCGCTTGCCGCGGTAGATCAGGCCGTCTTCATGCAGGCGCACGAAGGCTTCTTTCACGGCTTCCGACAGGCCGTCGTCCATGGTGAAGCGCTCGCGGCTCCAGTCGACGGACGAACCCAGGCGACGGATCTGACGGCTGATGTTGCCGCCGGACTGGTCTTTCCATTCCCAGATCTTTTCCAGGAATTTCTCGCGGCCCAGGTCGTGACGGCTCTGGCCGGTGGCTTCGAGTTGGCGTTCCACCAGCATTTGGGTGGCGATACCGGCGTGGTCGGTGCCTGGCTGCCACAGGGTGTTGCGGCCCTGCATGCGGCGGAAACGGATCAACGCATCCATGATCGCATTGTTGAAGCCATGGCCCATGTGCAGGCTGCCAGTGACGTTCGGTGGCGGAATCATGATGGTGTAGGAATCGCCCGCGCCTTGCGGGGCGAAATAATTCTCGGATTCCCAGGTGTTGTACCAGGAAGTTTCGATAGCGTGCGGCTGGTAGGTCTTATCCATGCGCGGCGGGACCCTAGTTGGCATTAATTCAGGAAAGCCGGCAAGTATAACGGGGGATAGGGGAGAGGGCGAGTTGAAGACGGGCTTAAGGCTGATGCAAAACTAATAATGTGGGAGCTGGCTTGCCTGCGATAGCGGTGTGCCATTCACTGAGGTGTTGCCTGGAAAACCGCTATCGCAGGCAAGCCAGCTCCCACAGGGATTTGTGCAAGCTTTAAGATTGGTATTGGCTGAGCAGCCGCTCCATCCGCGCATCCAGCCGACGCTTGATCTCGGTCTCGATATGCGGGGCGAAGTCATCGATCACGTCTTGCATGATCAGTTGCGCGGCGGCGCGCAGTTCGTTGTCCAGGTGCAGCAGCAGGGCGTCCGGGCCTTTTTCGGCGGGGGCGGGTTCGACAGCGGCGGCAACCGGCTCCGGCGCAGCGGCCTTGGCGCCGACCATGTCGAACAACAGCGGAATCTGTACCTCTGGATCGACCGAGTCGGTCAGCAGCGGCGGTTGCAAGTCATCATCACCGAGCAACTGGCGGATCGACTCCAGGTCGTCCAGCAGGTGGTCGTCTTTTTTTATAGGGTTGGGAGTGTCCATCATTTACTCAAAGTCGTTGTAGCCGGTGATCCTGCAAAGGATAGCCCTGTTCGCGATAGAAACGGAAACTCTCCCGCGCGGCCTGACGAATAGCCGGGTCTTCCACCACCACCTCTGCCACGCGGGCAAACGCCTTGGCGAAGGGCGGCACTTTCAGGTCGAGGTTGACCAGCAGGTCATGGTGATCGCCGCAACTGTCGCCCAAGCCCAGCACAACCAGGCCTTCGGGTTCGGATTCGGCAGGGCCGTGGGGCACGAAGCTTTCGCCCTTGAAGCGCCACAGGCGGGCGTCGAGCTCGTCGCGTTGGGCGGCATCGCTGCAATGCAGGTAGATGCGATGGCCCATGCGCCAGGCTTTTTCGGTGAGTTTGCAGGCAAAGTCCAGGCGCGCGAGCGGGTCGGCGCTGGGCAATATATAGAAGTCGACTTGGGTCATTGCGGTTCCTGGAACCCAGGGCGGCTTTATAAAGGCCACCCTGGGGTTCTCATTTTCAGGCCTTGGCGCGATCCAGCAGGTACTGGGTCAGCAATGGCACCGGACGGCCAGTGGCGCCCTTGTCCTTGCCGCCGCTGGTCCAGGCCGTGCCGGCGATGTCCAGGTGCGCCCAGTTGAAGTTCTTGGCAAAGCGCGACAGGAAGCAGGCCGCGGTGATGGTGCCGGCTTTCGGGCCGCCGATGTTGGCGATGTCGGCGAACGGGCTGTCCAGCTGTTCCTGGTACTCGTCGAACAGCGGCAGTTGCCAGGCGCGGTCGTCGGCAGCCTTGCCGGCGCTGAGCAGTTGCTCGATCAGTTCGTCGTTGTTGCCCAGCAGGCCCGACGTGTGGGAACCCAGGGCGACGATGCACGCGCCGGTCAGGGTGGCGATGTCGATCACGGCTTGTGGCTTGAAGCGTTCGGCGTAGGTCAGGGCATCGCACAGCACCAGGCGGCCTTCGGCGTCGGTGTTGAGGATCTCGACGGTCTGGCCGCTCATGGTGGTGACGATGTCGCCCGGACGCGCCGCGCCGCCGCTCGGCATGTTCTCGGCGCAGGCCAGGATGCACACCAGGTTGATCGGCAGCTTGAGCTCCAGCACGGCACGCAGGGTACCGAACACGCTGGCGGCGCCGCCCATGTCGTACTTCATTTCATCCATGCCGGCGCCCGGCTTGAGGCTGATGCCGCCGGTGTCGAAGGTGATGCCTTTACCCACCAGGGCGTACGGCTTGTCGGCTTTCTTGCCGCCGTTGTATTGCATCACGATCAGGCGTGGCGGCTGGTCGCTGCCCTGGCCAACGGCATAGAACGAGCCCATGCCCAGTTCCTTGATCTTCTTCTCATCCAGGACTTCGACTTTCAGGCCCTTGAACTCTTTACCCAGCGCCTTGGCCTGTTCGCCGAGGAAGGTCGGGTGGCAGATGTTCGGCGGCAGGTTGCCCAGGTCGCGGGTGAACGACATGCCATTGGCGATGGCGGTGGCGTGGGTCACGGCGCGCTGGACTTCGGCCTGGGCGGCCTTGATGGTCAGCAGGGTGATTTTCTTCAGGGCGCGCGGTTCGGCCTTGGTGCTCTTGAACTCGTCGAAGATATAGCCGCCGTCGACCAGGCTCTCGGCCAGCAGGCGGGTCTTGCCGTAGCTGTCGCGGCCCTTGACCACGACTTCATCCAGCGCCAGCGTGGCATCGCTGCCGCCCAGGCCCTTGAGGGTGGTGAGGATGCTGCTGACGATCTTGCGGAACGGGCGGTCGCCCAGTTCGGCGTCCTTGCCCACGCCCACCAGCAATACGCGGTCGGCCTTGAGGTTCGGCAGGCTTTGCAGCAGCAGGCTCTGGCCGACTTTGCCGGCCAGGTCGCCGCGCTTGAGGATGGCGCTGATGGCGCCGCCGCTCAGTTCGTCGAGTTGTTTGGCGGCAACGCCGAGTTTGCGGCCTTCGCCGATGGCGACCACGAGGGTGGCGGTTTTCAACGTTTCGGGGCTAACGCTTTTTACAACCAATTCCATTTTCGGGTCCCTTATTAAGGTCTGAGAGCCTTGCGTCTGTACGCAGGCTTTAATGCATGGCAGCTGTGTAAGCCGCCAGCGACAAAGGCCGCAGTTTGAACCTCGGCGGCGGAGCCTGACAACCCTTGGCGTACGCTTTGTCCCCGTCAATGAGCATGCTCCGTGACAGGCGCGGCCAATCACAGGATAATGCGCCATCTTTTTAGCCGGCCTGTGCAAACAGGTCGACTCGGTATGCTTGCTTGTTTGGCCGCCTTAGCCTGACAACCCTGGAGTGTCTGGTTTGATCGTCTTCCGTTATCTGTCCCGCGAAGTCCTGTTGACCCTGAGTGCCGTGAGTGCGGTATTGCTGGTCATCATCATGAGTGGTCGTTTCGTCAAATACCTGGCCCAGGCTGCTTCTGGCGCCCTGGACCCAGGCTCGTTGTTCCTGA